>NZ_JAGIQB010000034.1:0-48590 GCF_017815025.1 Cupriavidus phytohabitans | reverse complement strand
GGGTCGACGCTGCGTGCCGGCGAGCCCGAGACGCCGCTGCGGTCCAGGCCGGCAACGATGCGGGCACCGTCGGTGTACGGGTCAGCCTTGCCGACGCGTGCGCCATCGGTGTACGGGTCGACGCTGCGTGCCGGCGAGCCCGAGACGCCGCTGCGGTCCAGGCCGGCAACGATGCGGGCACCGTCGGTGTAGGGATCGGCCTTGCCGACACGTGTGCCGTCGGTGTACGGGTCGAACTTGCCGGCACGCGCGCCTTCGGTGAACGGGTCGAACGTGCCGGTGCGGGCGCCGTCGGTGAAGGCATCGGCTTTGCCGACGCGGAACTGGTAGCCGTACTTGTCACCGGCGAAGCTGCTGTCCTGCACGCCAGCGGCGTGGGCGGCGCCACCAGCGAAGGCGGCGGCAAGGGTGGCGGCGGTGATCAGGGTCTTGGCGAACTTGGTCATGATGGGCTCCTGGGGGCGAAGTTTCGGATCGTGTCAATCGGTGTCAGTGGCTCTGCAGTCTTTCTTCGGGGTGATTATCTACTAGTAGATAGATAACCGGCCCTGAAAAAATGACCGCCTCCGGTCATGCATGGGATCGTCGCCGGGCCCTGCTTCTTGCTTGCTGCTGGCGCTGCGTCGCTTCCATGAGTCAAATACTATCTACTGATAGATAGATAGTCAAGGAAGAATATTTCTATCGGGCCGATAGGCATCAGGCTCTTGATCGTAAGTTAATGATTTACAAGAATTTACGGTCATAACCGCGAACACTGCGGGACGGCGCGTCCCCGCCAATTGAAAAAGCCGCCGCGCAGCTTTCGCCACACGACGGCTCCGGACGCGCCACTGACAGCGCGAAAAATCGGTATGGAAACTTTAGCCAGTCACCGCTGCCATCAGCGTATCGGCCGCTGCCTCGACCCGGTCGGACGTGCCGAACAGGCGCGCTGCGATCAGGCCGCTTTGCAGCGAACCGAACACCACCTGCGCCAGCCGCGGCGGCGGCACCGGGAACGGCGTGGTGCGCAGCGGCTGCGCCCGCTCCAGCAGTCCCGTCAGCCACTTCTCGTGCATCAGGTAAAAGCCCTGCAGCAGCTTGTGCACGGATTCGGGCAGGCACAGGGTTTCTGTCGACAGCATGCCGCACAGGCAGATCTGGTCGGAGCCGCAGCTGTTGCGGAACGGCGCCAGGTAGATAGCCGCCTGTTCGGTCACAGGCAGCGTCGTGTCGATGGCGCGCAGGTGCTCACTCAGGCGTGCACTGTATTCCTTGACCGCTTCGAGGACGAGATCGTCCTTGGTCGGAAAGTAATAGTGGATGCTGGATGTTTTCACCCCCACCAGCTCGGCCAGGTCCCGATAGCTGAAGCCGTTGAAGCCGCGGCGGCGGATCAGGACGAGGGTGTGCTCGAGCAGTTGCTCGCGTACGGATTGCGTTTTCATGAAAGCAGTTTATCTACGCGAAGATAGACGCTCAAGTTGAAATGCCCCGACGCGCGGGTAATCCCCTAGCGCCGAGGCATGGCTTTAGCCTGGCAGGACCTGCGCGGCGAAGGTGATCATCGAGCCACTCGTCACGCAGAGCACCAGCCATCCGCCAAGCAGCAGGATGCTGTCACGCAAACTCATGATGGACTCCATCGGGCAGCGGCCTGGTGGCCGCCGCCGTAAAGGTGGTAAAGCCGCCGGCCGGTGGCCGGCAGCGATCAGGCGAGCGCGCCGTCGGTGTAGGGGTCGGCCTTGCCGACGCGCGCACCGTCCGTGTACGGGTCGAAGCTGCGCGCCGGCGCTGCCGAGACGCCGCTGCGGTCCAGGCCGGCCACGATGCGGGCACCGTCGGTGTACGGGTCAGCCTTGCCGACACGCGCGCCTTCCGTGAACGGGTCGAACTGGCCGCTACGGTAGTTGTAGCCGTAGGCGTCAGCCGGGACGTTCGCGGCAATGGTGCGGGCACCGTCGGTGTACGGATCGAACTTGCCAGCACGCGCGCCTTCGGTGAACGGATCGAACTTGCCGGTGCGGCCACCGTCGGTGAAGGCATCGGCCTTGCCGACGCGGAACTGGTAGCCATACTTGTCACCGGCAAAGTCGCTGTCCTGCACGCCAGCGGCGTGGGCGGCGCCACCGGCGAAGGCGGCTGCAAGGGTGGCGGCGGTGATCAGGGTCTTGGCAAACTTGGTCATGATGGGCTCCTGGGGGCGATGTTTCGGATCGCGTCAATCGGTGTCAGTGGCTCGCGGTTTCTTCTCAGGCCGGTTATCTACTAGTAGATAGATATCCAGTCCTGAAAAAATGACCGCACCGGTCATGCGATGGGATCGCCACTTATCCGCCCCTTCTTGCTTGTTGCTGGCGGTGCAGCGGTTCCATGAGGCAAATACTATCTACTGCTAGGTAGATAGTCAAGGCAAAAGTTTTCTATCGGCGCGATAGCGGCAGGCCCGCGCATGAAAAATCCTGCGGCGGGATGGACGTTTCTTCACATGTTCACAGTGGCCTGCTAGCCTGAATACACAGGCTCGTCACCACGGCGTGCCCTCTTATCAATGTTCGAGACGCCACATCCCGACCCCCTCGCATCTTCGCCCTCGCCGGCGTCGCCCGGTTCGCTGCGCTGGATTGCCGTGGCGGCGGGGGTCGCACTGGCAGCCGGTGTTGCGCGCCACCTACTGTTTCGTGCGGTGGAGCGCAATGCATTTGTCACGCCGACGGATGAAACAAGCACCGAAATTCCCGTGCCCTGGTCATCCATGCCTGTGCGGCATACCACGTTCGCCAGCGGCGATCGCGAGCTGCATGCCCGCTTCGTTCCCGCCGCGCGCCACGATGCGCCCGCGTTGATGGTCTGCCATGGCGACAATGAAACCCTGGCCGACTGGCTGCCGGTACAGGCCATGCTGGCCGAGTCCGGCATTGCTTCCTTCGTGTTCGACTACAGCGGCTATGGCCGCAGCAGCGGACGCCCGTCCGTGCGCCATCTGCGCCAGGACGCCATGATCGCGTACCGGCAGTTTCTTGCGGCCGCGCCCGCGGCGTCGCGCCGCGTGGTGCTGGGCCACTCGCTGGGCTCGGGCATACTGCTTGACGTAGCGCGGCACTTCGCGCCGCAGCCCGACGGCTACGTCATCGCCGCCGGCTTCAGCTCGGCGCGGCGCGCCGCGGTGCAGACCGGCCGCGTGCCGGCATGGGCGGCGTGGCTGCTGCCCGATCCCTGGAACAACGCCGCGCGTGCCAGCCGCCTCGAACGCCCACTGCTGGTGGTACACAGCCGCGCCGATGCCGTGTTCGCGCACATCCATGCGGAACGCGTGGCAGCTGCCGCGCGGCACTTGCACCAGTTGGTGATGCACGACGCCATGCCGCATGGCGCGGCCATCGAGCCAGACCATATCGCCGCATTCTGGCTGCCGATCGTGCGTTACGTGCAGGAATTGGACACCACTCCGCAGCATGAAATCGGCGCGCGCGTGGAGGTCGTGGAAGCAGGCGGGGAATACAGCCAGGGCCGGAATTCACGCGAAAATCCGCACAAAAACAGCGATTCAATGCGCGTGCCAGGCAAGCAGTAAAGAGGCGATCCGAAGTCGCCGGACAATCTACCGCAGACTCCCGCGAGCGGCAATCATCCTTGTGGGCGAGGCGCCACGGCAAGATAGCCAAGAGGTCTTTTATCGATTTCTTGTCTATATTTGTCCTCGTGGCACAAGCATCGCAATTTCGCTTTGACAGCACTGGAGGTACTGCCATGCGTTGGCTTGCAAACCTGTTCAGTCCGCCGACCCCGGAAAAAATCGCCGAAAGGGAACTGCAAGACATGAGGCTGACGCTGTTCCAGGCCGAGCGGAAATTGCTGGAGGCGCAGATGCAGGTGGCCTACTACCGCGACATGGTCGCGTTCCTGGAAGATGTCTCGGCCAAGGGCGTGGAGGACGTGGTGGACAAGCGCCGCGCCACCGTGCCTGCAATGCCCGAGCTGCCTGCCGCCGCGCTGAACGCGCGCGCGCCGGGCCTGACCACCGTGCCGATCGTTCCGTCCGCCGCCTGAACCGGCAGTCGCGCCGCCCTGCCCGCGTAGCGGGCGTGCGGCATCAGCGGGCCTGACCTGTGCGATACTCGCGCTGCCTGGCGCGCCCATCGGCGCGCGGGCACGCCGTCACACAGGAACCTGCCCCATGAGCGAACTGCTGCCCGCCATTGAAATCGAAACCGCGCCCGATCCCCGCTGCGCCGTGATCTGGATGCATGGGCTGGGCGCCGATGGCGGCGACTTTGCACCAGTGGTGCCGGAATTGCGGCTGCCCGCCTCGCCTGGCGTACGCTTTATCTTCCCGCACGCGCCGGCAATTGCCGTGACCTGCAACGGCGGCTATGTCATGCCGGCCTGGTATGACATCTATTCCCTCGACGAGGCCGGCCGACGTGCCGATGAGGCCGGCATCCAGGCTTCGTGCGACGCCATCCGCGCGCTGGTCGCGCGCGAGAATGCGCGCGGCATCCCCTGCAGCCGCATCGTGCTGGCCGGCTTTTCGCAGGGCGGCGCGATCGCCTATACCGCGGGCCTGACGCATCCGGAGCCGCTCGCCGGGATCGTGGCGCTGTCCACCTATATTCCCGCGGCAGCCGCGCTGGCTGCGAAGGCCAATGCCGCGAATGACGCCACGCCGGTATTTGCCGCACACGGCACGCAGGACGATGTGGTGCCGTTGCAGCTGGGCGTTGCCGCACGCGACTTTATCCAGGCGCGCGAGCATCCGCTGACGTGGCAGACCTACCCGATGGGGCATTCGGTCTGCCTGGAAGAGATCGTTGCCATCGGCGCATGGCTGGCGGAACGCTTCGGCCCTGCCGCTGCCTGACCCTATCCAACGCTGACATACCGACCACATCGCCGCCGGCGCCACGCCCGCGCGGCAAGCCGTACCCATGAGCCTCGCCCCACTGCCCCGCATCGATTTCAACACCCGCAAGGCGCTGCTGTTCGCGCTGGCCGCCGAGCGCCTCTCGGCCTTTTACGAGCACCGCACGTGGATGACGGACGCACAAGGCGCGACGCTTGCGGGCGAGTGGCTGTCGCGCTCGCGGCTGCAGCTGCCGCTGTCCGAGCGGCGCCTGCTGTCCGAGCTCAGCGACCAGTTCGCACGCCAGCTGGCCGGGACGCTGTCTCGCGAAGCGGGCTTGTATGCCGCGCATGAAATGATGGAAGCGCTCGATCCCAACTACCAGTCTGCCTTTGCGCACGACATGCTCGATGAATGCGAACGGCTGCTGCGCGAGAACGGCGTGATGGAATAAGCCGAATAAGCGAACAAGCCTTTCTTGCCAGCATTGCTGGAACTGGCGAAAACGCTAAACCGATTTGGAGGGGACACGATTGCCAACGAGTCCAGACGTGGCATAACTGCTGCATTTGCAAAGATTCACAATCGCTTTGCGGCCGGGCGCTTACACTGCGCGCTCCGATAATGCCCCCATCCATTCCACCATGGAACGCAAGCACTGCCTCGCCTGGATCGCGCTGAGCATGATCGCAGCGGCCTTGCTGACGCTGCTGTGCCTGATCCTCAATGACCACGCGGAGACCCGCGCCGCCACCCGGATACGGCAGATGGAAGTCCGCGTAGGCACGCAGGTGTCGCCGCAGGCGGGCGCGCCCCGGCCCGCGACTTCAGAACGACGACCAGGTAGTTAAGAAGGACAACGCACGGGCGGAGCGCGGGCTTGAGTTTAGTCGCGCCCCCATGCCGCGACTGCAAAGAATTGATAACGCGATTGCGTCGCGATCATCGGATCGGCCAGGACTGGCCGGCGGCTTGTGCCAGCGCCAGGTAGGACGTCGCCAGGTGGTACGGCGAAGTCGACGGCATCTCGGCACGCACCACGTCGCCTGACGGCGCGAGGCATTCATGCCATCCCTGCGCATGCAGGAAGCGGTTGCGGAACTGCCCGGCCCAGGCTTCCAGCGTGGCCAGCGACTCCGGTTGTCCATGCAGCGCCAGTGCGCGTGCATACTCGGTCTGCGCCCAGATGCGTTGGGTACCATCCAGCAGCCGGCCCTGCGCGTCCAGCGCCGCGCTGACGCCCAGCGTGCCTGGCGCAACGCCATGGCGTTGCGCAAAGTCGAAGGCCTGGCGCAGCGCGCCTTCCAGCGGCAGGTCGCCGAACAGCTGCGGCCGGCTTGCGACCAGCGAGAACCATTCAAACTGATGGCCTGGTTCGATCCGGTTGTCCGCAGTGCCCTGCGGCAGCTCGGCAATGCAGCCGGTGGCGGGATCGACGAAGCGTTCGTACACGGCCATCGCGATTTCGCGCAGCCGCTCGGCATACCATTCGTCGCCGGTGGCATCGAGCGCCGCCAGATAGGCTTCGGTCAGATGCATCACGGGGTTCTGCAGCACGCCCATGCCTTTCGGGCGGAAATGCTCGCTGAGAGCGGCGTGGTAGAGCCCGCCGTCTTCGGCGAAGCGGTCTTCGACGATGTCGACGGTTTCGTCGAGCACTTCCAGCGCATCGGGATTGCCGCGCAGCGCGTGGTAGCTGGCGCAGGCGAAGATGACGAAGGCGTGCGTATAGAGGTCGCGCGTGGTGTCCAGCGGCGATCCATCCGGACCGACACTGTAGATCCAGGCGCCGCCGCCATCTCCGAAATACGCCTGCAGCGAGCCGAACAGCGTATCGGCATGCGCCTGCTGGCCCGCCACCGAAAACACATAAAGCTGCCGCGCGCAGGCCATGGCACGGTAGCGCGCCGCCGGCAGCGGCGCTGCCGTGGCGCCGTCGAGGGCCTCATAGGGCAGGAACAGGCCGGCATTCCAGCCGCTGGCGGTCCACAGCGGCAGCACCGTGGCATCGTAGTGCGCCGTCAGGGCGGCAACCTGTTGGGTGAGCGCGGGCGAAATGAGCATGGTCGGTGGCGAGAAGCGGGCGCCACGTGGCGCCAGGCGCAGAAGGTTACTGGATTCGGCGCAGCTGGGGAAGCCACGCCACGCGTATCTTGCCATGCCGCGGTTGCAATTCTCCGATGGCGCCATGCGCTCGCAATTGCTAGCATCAATGCGTCCCACCTGCCAACGGGAGGCGCCAATGTCGACCCTGCCCCTTACGCTTTCGGACCATCACCGCACGCTGGTACTGCACGTGCTGGAAGAGCCATCCGGCCAGTACACCTGGCGCATCGTCATGGAAGAACTTTGCGGCGCGGCCGACGCCGACTGCACCGTTGAAGCGCCCTCCACTTACAGTTCGCATGCCGAGGCCGAGGCAGCCTGCTGGGCCGCAGGCAACGGCATGCTGGATGGCCCGCGCGCCGCGAGCGAACTGCGCACCACCTGATGCACGCCGCCCGCGCTGCCATGTGCAGGCGCGGGCCTCCGGGCGGCTCCAATCCTTGCGCGCTGCCGCGCATGTCCTAGTCTGGAATCGTGGCAGTGGCAACGCGGGCAGGCTGTTTGCCCGCGATTCTCCGTTCCGGCCACGCCCAGGTGCCATCCCGCTGCCTGGGTGCTTCCCTGCCACCTGCCTGTCATCTTCCTGGCCTTAACTGACCTGGTCGCCTCGCCGCGCTTGCCAGCGGTGTGATGGGCAGGCCCGCAGGAGCATGAAATGGAAAAGCCGGTCGTCTCTCCGCAGCGCTTCGTCGAGTTGATGAACGAGCGCCTTAGCAAGCATCCCTTGTACCAGGAGGGCATGCGCGTCTACGCCATTCCACAGCATACCGACCATCCGCGCAGCCTTGTGTGCGTGGGGCCACGCGGCACCGAATGCGTGTGCGCCACCATCGAGAACATCGTGCGTGGCGAATGCGAGGTATTCCCCGACATTGCGGAGGACTGGCATCGTCCCCGCGACCACGGAAGTCCACACGAGGCGCGGGCACGCTGAACGCCCGGCAAGCGCATGCCCAGCGGATGGCACGACGAGAACGCCGGCTACCGCGGCTACCGCATCCATGCCGCGGCGCTGCGCTATGGCAGCCAGCACGAAGGCTGGTGGACGCTGCGCGCCGAAGTCTGGCTTCACGGCACGCGGCTGCCGTGGCTGTGCCCCGTGATCCAGATGCGCTTTGGCTGTGCCAGCGATGCCACGCGCGCGGGCATGGCGTGGGGCCGCGAAGCCATCGATTCGCATATCGCCGGCCAGCGCGATGCCGAGGAGGCCGTGCAGCCCTAGCAGCCGCCGCGTTCAGACGTCGATGGCGGCATCCGACTTCACCTTGCGGCGCAATTCGAACTTCTGGATCTTTCCGGTCGACGTCTTGGGCAGCGGCCCGAAGTACACCGCCTTGGGCACCTTGAAGCCGGCCAGCAGCGTGCGGCAGTGCGCGATCAGGTCCTCGGCGGTGGCACTGGCGCCCTCCTTCAGCTCGACGAAGGCGCACGGCGTCTCGCCCCACTTGGCGTCAGGCTGCGCCACCACCGCCGCGGCAAGCACCGCGGGATGGCGATAGAGCGCATCTTCCACTTCCACGCTGGAAATGTTCTCGCCGCCGGAAATGATGATGTCCTTGCTGCGGTCCTTGATCTTGATATAGCCGTCGGGCATGCACACGCCGAGGTCGCCGGTATGGAACCAGCCGCCGGCGAATGCCTCGCGCGTGGCCTTCTCGTTCTTCAGGTAGCCCTTCATGCAGATGTTGCCGCGGAACATGATCTCGCCGATGGTCTCGCCGTCGGCTGGAACGGGCTGCATCGAATCAGGATCGAGCACGGCGACCTGCGACTGCAGGTGGTAGCGCACGCCCTGGCGCGCCTTGCGCACGGCGCGGTCCTGTTCCGACAGCGCACGCCAGTCATCCTGCTCGGCACAGACCGCGGCCGGACCATAGACCTCGGTCAGGCCGTAGACGTGCGTGAGTTCGAAGCCCATTGCCTCCATCTGCGCCAGCACCGCTGCAGGCGGCGGCGCGCCGGCGACCATGCCGCGCACCGGGCCGCGCACGCCTTCGCGCCACGATGGGGGCGCGTTGACCAGCGCGGTATGCACGATCGGCGCGGCACAGTAGTGCGTCACGCCTTCGGCGCGCATCAGGTCGAACACGAGCCTGGGCTCGAACTTGCGCAGGCAGACGTTGACGCCAGCGCGCGCCGCGATGGTCCACGGGAAGCACCAGCCATTGCAGTGGAACATCGGCAGCGTCCACAGGTAGACCGGATGCTTGGGCAGGTCCCATTCCAGGATGTTGGAGATCGCGTTGATGGCCGCGCCGCGGTGGTGATAGACCACGCCCTTCGGATCGCCGGTCGTCCCGGAGGTGTAGTTCAGCGCGATCGCTTCCCACTCGTCGGCGGGCATGCGCCACGCGTAGTCCGGGTCGCCGGCTGCCAGGAAGGACTCGTAGTCGGTATCGCCGAACGGCTCGGCCTGCGGCCCCAGCGCATCATGGACCGCGATCACCTTGAGCCCGGGGATTTCCAGCGCGACCTGCCGCGCCAGTTCGGCAAACTCGGTGTCGGCGAGCAGCACGCGGGCCTCGCCATGGCGCAGCATGAAGAGGAGGTTGGCGGCATCGAGGCGGATATTGAGCGCATTGAGCACGGCGCCCGCCATCGGCACGCCGAAATGCGCCTCGACCATGGCAGGGGTGTTGGGCAACAGCGCGGCCACGGTATCGCCCTTGCCCACGCCGGCACGCGCCAGCGCGCTGGCCATGCGGCGCGCGCGCGCATAGGTGTCGCGCCAGTTCTGGCGCACCGGGCCGTGCACGATGGCCAGGCGGTCACCGTACACCTCGGCGGCGCGCACCAGGAAGTCGATGGGAGTGAGCGGTACGAAATTGGCCGCATTGCGGGCCAGGCCGCTGTCGAAATCAGTTGGCATTGATGTGTCTCCGCTTGTCGCACTTTTTCTGGGGCAAGGCTATCATCGCAGACATCCGGCGCACTGTCGTCCGGATGACAAACTCCCCGCAAACCCGCGCCAGCCAAGGCTTACGCGAATCTTACAAAGTGCCGCGCAGCCGCTCGCGCCGATGTCATGACCGCATCCCAGAACCCTGCCCGCGCCCCTGAAAGCACGCTGGCCAGCCATGCGTGGTACGCCGCGCTGGCGGCGGAACACCAGGCGCTGGCCGCGCGCGAAACGCTGCTGCAGTCCTTTGCCGCGGGCGCCTTCATTGCCCGGCGCGGCGAGCCTTCGCGCTACTGGATCGGGGTCGACAGCGGCCTGATCAAGCTGGCGGTGTACACGCCTGACGGGCGCGGTTGCACTTTTTCCGGCGTGCCGGCCGGCGGCTGGTGCGGCGAAGGCAGCGTGATCAAGCGCGAAGACCGCCGCTATGACGTGATCGCCATCCGCGACTCGCAAGTGCTGCTGGTGCCAGAGCCGGTCTTCAACACGCTGCTGGCGCAGAGCCTGCCGTTTGCCAGCTTTGTCGTCCGCCAGCTCAACGAACGGATGGGCCAGTTCATCGCCACGGTGCAGAACGACCGCCTGCTCGGCGCCGACGCGCGCGTGGCGCAGGCAATCGCGCAGCTGTTCCATCCTGACCTGTATCCGCGCACCAGCCCCGTGCTGGAACTGTCACAGGAGGAGATCGGCCTGCTGACCGGGCTGTCGCGGCAACGCGTCAACCAGGCGCTGCGCCGGCTGGCAGAAGCCGGCATGGTGCACCTGTCCTACCAGAGCATCCGCGTGACCGACCTGGCGCGGTTGCGCAGCTTCGGGCTGTCGGAGCTGTAGCGGCTCCGGAATTGCCCGTTGAAAGCAAAGAAGAGGTTCCACAGGCGTTGCCCGTGGAACCATCAAAACCCGGCTGCCGTGGAAAGTGTCATCAAGACCGGAGGTCGGCACCCGGAGTGGAGACGCAATGAATGGTGAATCTCACAGCTCGCGGAGCAACTCCGCTGCCTTCTGCCAGTTGCCATATCCGTCGGACGGCGAGAGGTGGCCAATGTCGCCCCCATTGACGAAGCGGCTGCCCCAGGCCTGCGCAAGGGCGTGGACCTGCTCGAATCCTCCGATCGGATCGTTGCGGCTGCCGACCACGATGCTCGGAAACGGCAGGCGCGCCCTCGGCAGCGGTGTCCAGCCGCTGGCAGCCAGGGTCTGCGGATCGGAGTAGCCGGCGGGCAGGGGCGTGTCGAGGTCGGCGGGGGCCGCAAGCAACGCGCCCTGGACCTCGCGCGTCGTCTGTTGCGCCCAGTGGACCGTGATGCAGCATCCCATGCTATGGGCCACCAGGACGATCGGCCCTTGGATGCTGCTGACGACGCGCTCCAGGTTCGCCACCCTGGCACCGCACAGCGCCTTGTCCTGGTCGATCTGCGGCACGATCTGCACCGCCCTTCCCTGCGCTTGCAGTTGCTCGGCGAGCAGCGATTGCCAGTGCTCCGGCATATGGTCGCGAAGACCGGGAACAATCACGACCGTCGGCTGGTTGGTAGAAGTCATGGATTTCGATTTCCTCGGTTACTCGGTTAAGGCCCGGAGCGTGATCGTTCTGCGCCCGCCGGATGAACTTGCCACGCTCCCTTCCGCGCGAAGCGTGGCATATCGCGAGGCGAGATACCGTGAGCGCAGGCTGCTGCCTGCGCCCGGCATCGCCACCGCGCGGGTGGTCAGAAGATATGGCGGATGCCCACAGCCGCACCGAACATGGACTTCTGCCCACTGGGCAGCGAGTAGCTGTTGCCCAGCGCCAGGCTGGTGGCGAAGCCGCTCGCCGCCGAGTCCATGGTCAGGCCGGCGTTTCGGGTATACGCCGTGGTCAGGTACACGTCGGTCCGCTTCGAGATCGAGTAGTCAGTGATCAGAGCGATCTGCCACGGATTGGCCGCGTGCGTGTTGCCGCCGACGTTCTTCAGGTTCTGGTAGTCATACTCCAGCGTGAAATCCAGCGCCGCCGACACGCGGTACTGGCCACCGATCCAGTAGAAGTCGTCGCGCAGGAACTCCCTGCCTGTATGGTCCTTGTTCTGCCCCCAGCGGTAGCCGCCCATCACCTTGCCCGCGCCGACCGAATAGCTGGCCATGACGGCCGCCTTCTTCAACGTGCCGTTGCTGGTGCCGATCGTCGGGTTCCACTGGTCGTAGGCAACGCCCAGGCCGAGCGGGCCGTTGATGTAGGTCACGCCCGCACCGTAGGCCGAATCCCGGCGGAACTGGCCCGGTATTTCGCCGTTGCCGCCCAACGTGGGAATACCGGGGTTGATCTGCGGCAGCGTCGTACCGACACCGAACGACCAGTGCGCCACGGCGGTCACGGGACCGAACTTGCCGGTGTACTGCGCCACGTTGTCCTCGCGGAAGTTCGCGCCGGCGATGACGCCCGCCGGTTCATACTGCGTGGCGAAGCGGGCCGGCACGAAGTTGGCCAACGACACGAACAACGACGTGTACTGGCGGCCGAAGGTGACCTGCCCGTAATCGGATTTGAGGCCGACAAAAGCCTGGCGGCCGAACATGCGTCCGCCCTGCTGCTGGGTGCCGGTATCGGCGTTGAAGCCGCTTTCCAGCACGAAGATGGACTTCAGCCCGCCACCGAGGTCTTCCGTGCCGCGCAGGCCCCAACGCGAGCCGGAGTAGCCGCCGGAGTTCTCACGGAACACCGAGTGGCCCGTACCGGGATTAAAGCCGTTAGCCGCCGACGGGACTACGCCGACCTTGTTGACGTATTCGAGGTTGACGTCGATCACGCCGTACAACGTTACGCCGGACTGCGCCTGGGCTGCACCACATGCCATCGCGGCGGCCAGGGCAAGAATCGCTCTTCTCATCTACTCCCATCCTCCATGGTTCATCGTTCTCATTTGTTTGTTTTCAGACTCAGTCACAGCGATTTCCGGCGCCAGGTGCGCCGCTACTACAGGGAGGCTCTGCAATCCGCCACCTTTTGATCAACGTTCTGCAGCCATGACCTCCCGGTATTGCGAGCCAGCCCGCCCGGATCAGAAAGGGCGGTCTCCGATGATCGTTGCGCGGTCCATCCTGCGGTTGCACGGCGGATAGTCCATGACGGCGTAATGTTGGGTCGACCGGTTGTCCCAGATAGCCACGCTGTTCTTCCTCCAGCGCCAGCGGACCTGGTGTTCGGGGATGTGCGCCTGCGTAACCAGGTAGCGCAACAGGTCGGCACCGCCAGGGCTGTAGTCCTGCCCAAAGCGCACGCGGCCCGGCGTGTGGAAGTTGGTGAAGTGCGTGGTAAACCCGTTGACGAACAGCACCTTCTCGCCAGTCTCCGGGTGGGTCCGCACCACCGGATGCTCGGCGTCAGGGAACTGACTCTTCAGCGCCAGGCGCCGCTCGATTGGCATGGCGGCGCCAAAGCTCGCCTCGATGCTGTGACGCGCCCGAAGGTCGGCAATCTGCTCCTTGACGTGGGCGGGCAGGTTTTCGTATGCAAGCACCATGTTGGCCCACATGGTGTCGCCCCCGACGGGCGGGCACTCCCAGCACCGCAGGACAGCGCCAAGCGGCGGTACTTCGCGCCAGGTCGCATCGGTGTGCCAGGCGTTCTCGTAACGATCCGGCGGGTTGGCGGGCGTCTTGTAGATCTGCACCAACCCCGGATTCTCCGGGTCGCTACCCGTCACAGGGTGATCCTCCAGATCCCCGAAGCGGCGCGCGAAGGCCACGTGCTGGGCAGCGGTGATGTCCTGGTCGCGCAGAAACAGGACGCGGTGCCTGAGCAGCGCCTCGCGGATGCCGGCGAACACGCCATCATCATGGATCGCATCGGCAAGGCTGACCCCGATGAGTTCTGCGCCGATTGCGCAGGTAAGTTGTTCAACTCGCATGGTCGATGGATGTCATTGCGGCTGGATGTTGAACGTCTTCACGATGCGGGCATTGCGATCGAAATCGGCGCGCAGATCCTGGCTGAGCTGGCCAAGGCTCTGCGGCTGCAGCGGCTCGAACCCGAGCGCGGCAATCCGTTCCTGCACGCCGGCCCTGGAGGCTGCCTTGTAGACCGCGGCCTGGATCTTCTCAGTCAGGTCCGCCGGCAGCCTGGACGACACGAACACGCCGGTCCAGTTGCTGAAGTCAACGTCCGGATAGCCCAGTTCGGCGAAGGTCGGCACCTGCGGGAGCATCGGCAAGCGCTGCTTGGCGGCCACGGCATAGGCCTTGAGCTTGCCCGCCTTGAGGTACGGCAGCGAGGTCACCATGCCGTCATACATCACGGCGATCTGCCCGCCCATCACCTGCGTCAGGGCCGGCGGCGATCCCGGGAACGGGATGTTCTGGAGATCGATCCCCGCCTTCTGGTTCATGATCATGCCGGCGTACTGCGAGGCCGTGCCCGGGCCATAGGTAGCGAAACTCAGGTTGCCCGGATGCGCCTTCACGTAGCTGATCAGCCCCGGCAGGTCCTTGGCCGGCAGGCCGGGGGCGCTGACGAGCAGCAGGGTCGACCTGGCTGCGGCGGCAACCGGCCTCACGTCCTTCATCGGATCGTAGGGCACCTTCATCACGTGGGGGATTTCCGCAAACACGTTGGTCGCCGACACCAGGATGGTCTGGCCATCGGGCGGCGCCGCCAGCAGCGCGCCGACCGCGATGGCGCCGCCGGCACCCGGCTTGTTGTCGACGACCACGGGCTGGCCCAGCTCTGCCGTGAGTTGTTCGGACAGCATGCGTGCCATCACGTCCATCGTGCCGCCGGCAGGCGCTGGCACCAGTACGCGCACCGGCTTGTTGGTCCATGCCATGGCGGCGGGCATGGCAAGTGCAAGAATCGTCGCGGCGACGACGCGGCGCACGCGCAGAACGGCAGGTCGGTCTGACATCTTTGTCTCCATCTCGGTATTTCCGGCAATGTGAACTTGCCTTCGAGGGCGCAGCCGCCCCTCCACCCTCGCCCCTGCGAGGATGGAAATGCGACTGCGGCATGCGTGCGAAGGGAAAGCCCGCGCTATGGCACCGCTTTACGGCACCAGTACGGTGGCGCCGCTCGTCTGCCTGTTTTCCAGTGCGCGATGGGCCTGCGCGGCGTCTTCCAGCGCGAACTGCTGCTTCGGCTCGCTGGTGATCTTTCCGGCCGTCACCATGTCGAACACCTCGTTGGCCATGGCGAGCATGTGCGAGCGCGGCGTGGCGTAGTGCACCATGGCCGGACGCGTGACCCAGAGCGAGCCCTTCGCCGCCAGCGTGCGGCTGTCGATCTCGACGGGACCTGAAGTCGTGCCGTTGCTGACCAACGTGCCGCGCACCTGCAGGCAAGACAGCGAGGCGTCCAGCGTCGACTTGCCGACCGAATCGAACACCACCGGCACCTTCTTGCCGTCGGTGATTTCCATCACGCGCTCGACGATGTTCTCGCGCGAGGTGACAATGACGTGCGAGCAGCCGTTGGCCCTGGCAAGCTCCGCCTTCTCGTCGGTGCTGACCGTTCCGATCATGTTTACGCCCAGCGCGCGTGCCCACTGGCAGGCGATCAGGCCCACGCCTCCGGCCGCGGCGTGATAGAGGATGGTCTCGCCACCCTTGAGCGGATAGACCTGGCGGAACAGATACTGCGCCGTCATGCCCTTCATGATGAGCGTGGAAGCGGTACGGTCCGAGACACCATCCGGCAGCGGAATCAGCACCTCGGCAGGCATGACCCGCACGTCCGCATAAGCGCCTTGCGGGCCGAGCAGGTAGCCCACGCGGTCGCCCACGCGGATGTCCGTCACGCCGGGCCCCACCGCCTCGACGACACCAACGGCGTCGGAGCCCAGGCCGTTGGGAAGTTCGAGGGGATAGTGGCCGGTCCGAAAATAGATGTCGATGAAGTTGACGGCGATATAAGTGTGCCGCACGCGAGCCTGGCCCGGGCCGGGATCACCTACATCCACGGACTCGAGCTTGAGGACATCAGCGCTGCCTGTCTCGTGAAACCGAATTGCTTTTGCCATGACTTGTCTCCTGAAATGCCTTGTTCATTGCCTCTGACCGCGCCTGGGGCAAGCCCAGCGTGTCGGCGGCTACATCGCTGTCTTGCCACCATTGACGCCGAGAATCTGGCCCGTTATGTATCTGGACCGCGCGGACGCGAGGAACACGATGGCGTCGGCGACCTCCTCCGGGGTCCCAATCCGGCCCGCCGGGATCGTCGCCGCAACTGCCGCAATGTTGTCGGCGCCTCCTGCAATGCGGTCCAGCATCCCGGTATCGATAGGGCCAGGCGCGACCGCATTCACTCGCACATTCGATCTGCCTGCCTCGAGTGCCGCAGCCTTGGTCAAGCCCTCGATCGCGTGCTTGCTGGCCACATACATTGGATTCTGCGCATTGCCGCGGCTTCCCATGGTCGAGGAGAGGTTGATCACAACGCCCTCTTTCTGTTCCAGCATGACGCGCAACTCATACTTCATGCTCAGGAACGTCCCAAGGACATTGGCGTCGAAAGTTGTCGCATAGGATTCAACTGTCTGGTCGACGATCGACCCCGGCGTGCCTTCGGTCCCTGCACTGTTCACTGCGACATCGAGCCGTCCAAAGCGGGTGACGGTATGCTCGACGAGTTGGCGGACCTGCTCCTCATCAGCTACGTCAGCGGGTACAAACTCGGCCTCGGCACCGAGTTCCCGGAGTTGGGATACAAGTGCGGCGCCTGCGGTGGCATTGCGGCCGGAGCAAACCAGCTGTGCCCCATCACGGCCGAATGCAAGCGCCGTGGCGCGGCCGATCCCAGACGTGGCTCCCGTAACGAGAACGACGGTACGAGTCATGACATTCCTTATTTGAATCAAGTCAAAACAGATCGATCCGGTTGCAGCAATTCAGGCTGGAGTGCGCACTTCAACCGGATCAATTCTTGGTCTGTGCCGTAGCAGGCTCAGGCTGCGCGGCGCAGCGGCACGTTCTTGACACCGGGCTTGCGGTTCGGCGTCATGCCGTTGGCGGCCAGGGTTTCATCGACATCGTTGTACCAGGTGCCAATACGGTAGATTTCCCGCGCTTCCTTGCCATCGGCGATCTCGCGGCCCAACTCCCTGGCGATACGCACGGTCTGCTGAATCTGCTGCACCGAGGTGAACCGGTTGCCATGCTGATCGATGAGGGTGTCCTCAATGCCGCAGCGCACGTGCATACCCATTGCCAGCGCCATCGTGTTCCACGGAAGTACGTTCTTGAACAACGACTCGGCGGTAATGGTGCAGCCATCCGGCGCACGTTGAATGAAGTCGAACAGGTTGTACGGATGCGGTCCATGGTGGCCGCCACCGATGCCGATGCAGGTCAGGTTCAGCGGGCCCTTGTAGATCCCTCTGCGCACCATGCGGTCCAGCGTTTCGAGCGCATGCATGCCCACCAACTGAAAGTGCGGCTGGATGCCGGCTTCCTGCAGGCGGCGCAAGTGCTCTTCTGCCCAGGCCGGGCCAGCCGGAACAATCATTTCACGGTAGGCATCGTAGACGGCCGGGTTGGCCATGTGCGTGCTCTCGTAGAACTCCGGGTAGATCAACTCCATGATGTTCATCTGGATGGTGTTGAGTGCTACCGTCACCTGGTCCGGCTTGGGGTCGAGATCCGCCAGCGCGTGACGCGTGTCATCATCCAGCCATTTCGCGGCCTGGCCTTCATCTTCCGGTGCGAACGAGATCGAGCCGCCGACCTGAATGATCATGTCCGGCACCGCCTTGCGCACGCCGGCGATCAGTTCGTTGAACATGGACAGGCGCTTGGAGCCCTTGCCATCCGGCTCACGCACGTGCAGGTGCAGCACGCTGGCCCCGGCTTCATAGCAATCCACCGCCTTCTGGATTTGCTCTTCCATGGTCACGGGGATGTCTTCCGGGAAATCTTCGGGCATCCACTCCGGGCCGTACGGGGCCACGGTGATTACCACCTTGTCCATGTTCTCCGGGTGCAGCGAATCATCCAGAAATTGCATTTCTTTCTCCTTGATAGGGGATTTAACTATCGGCGCCGCAACGGACAGTTGAGGTCGGACCGGGCATCAAATTATTCAGGTGGCTTGTCGCCGGGAACGCGCTCGCGGGTTAAGGGGCGGCAAGGCAATTGGAAGAGATCAGAATGCAACAGCATCCCTGCCCTTCAACTGGAGCATGTCGCGCGTCTCATCGGGAGTGGCCACTTCCAGGTTCAGCGATTTCAGGATCCCGACGATGCGACTGACTTGATCGGCGTTGCTGGTCGAAAGCCGGCCCGGCCCATCCCAAAGCGAATCCTCCAGGCCCACGCGGACATTTCCGCCCATCGCAGCCGCCATGGAAGCAATCGGCATCTGACTGCGGCCCGCACCCAGGACGGACCAGTAGTAGTCCTTGCCAAACAGCCGTTCGGCGGTGCGGCGCATATGCATGACATCATCGGGATGCGTCCCGATGCCGCCGAGCAAGCCGAAAACGGACTGTATGAAGAACGGCGGCTTGAGGATGCCACGGTCAATGAAATGCGCCGCCGTGTAGAGATGGCTGGTGTCGTAGCATTCGATCTCGAAGCGAGTCCCATTGCCGGCGCACGATTCCAGGATGTAGCGGATTTCCCTGAACGTGTTGCGGAAGACGCGGTCTTCGGAGCCTTCGAGGTAAGGACGTTCCCAGTCGTACTTGAACTCTTTGTGCCTGCCAAGCATCGGGTACAGCCCAAAGTTCATCGACCCCATGTTCAGCGAAGCGACTTCGGGCTTGAGTTGCAGCGCCGGTTGCAGTCGTTCCTCGACGAGCATGTTGGGTGCGCCGCCGGTGGTGAGGTTGATGATGACGTCGGTACGCGCGGCGATCTCGGGGAGGAATTCCCGGAAGAGCGCGGGATCCTGCGAGGGCTGGCCATTCTCCGGCTTGCGCGCGTGCAGATGGACGATCGAGGCGCCGGCCTGGGCCGCACCGATTGCCTCGCCGGCGATGTCTTCTGCCGTGATGGGCAGGTAGGGGGACATCGTTGGCGTGTGAATGCCGCCGGTTATGGCGCAGGTGACTATGACCTTGTTTTGAGGGGCTGCCATGGGTTCCGTTTGTCGTCGAATTACGGGATCAGTCTAGTAATCCCCGGGCGGCCGTTGTCTCTCATTTCACGACATTCGCATCTCATTTCGTGACAGAATCTGGTGGTATCCGGGTTTCCCCGGGCGAGTGAATCCGGGCTACACACCGGGTGAGGGAGAAGCAATGGGCACACTGATTCGCACAGGCGTGCTAAAGAACTACTTCAGGGTGGCGCAGCAACTGGGCCTTGAACCGCAGCCGTTGCTGCGCAAGCTGGGCTTGAGCAGCGAGATGCTTGCGGACCCGGAACATTGGATTTCCGGAAGCGGAGCCGTTACCTTGCTGGAAGAGTCAGCGCGACTTACGCAATGCCCAACATTCGGGCTGCGTATGGCGGACCTGTGGCAGCTGTCTGACCTTGGTGTCGTCAGCGTGTTGCTCACGCACCAGAGAACACTGCGCGACGCTCTTGGAACCTTGATTCAGTATCGGCACCTGATGAATGAGTTCCTCGTCATCCGTATTGAGGAGACCGGCAAGAAGGTCATCGTGCGGGAAGACGTCGTCGCGGATGACGCCGGGCCGTCCACGCAGTCAATTGAGCTGGCACTGGGCTCACTGTCACGCATGTGCAGAATACTGCTGGGCACGTCCTGGCACCCCCTCGGCGTCAGTTTCACCCATGACGCTCCCCCCGATCTGCAGCTGCACCGCCACATCTTCGGGGGGAAGGTGGAGTTCGCAAGCCCTTTCAATGGCTTGATTTGCCGCGCCGCCGACCTGGACTTGCCCAACCCTATCGCCGACCCTGTCATGGCCCGCCATGCGCAACGCCTGCTTGAAGGCCTTCCGGGAGCCAATGAGCCGTCAGTTGTGCTCGAGGTGCGCAGGGCAATCTATCTGATGCTTCCGGCAGGGCGCGCGACGATTGAGCAAGTTGCTCAGGGCCTGGGGATGAACGTGCGTACACTGCAGCGCCAACTCGAAGGCGCTGGAATGGTTTTCTCAGACATGGTCAATGGCGTACGGCGCGATCTCGTTATCCACTATATTGACAACAGAAGCTACTCGCTCGGGCGCATTGCCGAATCGCTTGGCTATTCGGCTTATGGCTCATTCGTCCGTTGGTTCACGGCGCAGTTCGGCATGACGCCGACGCGGTGGCGCAGCACCAAGCCGGCAAATATGAGGTAAGCCGCCTATCTTTAGGATTCGGTTCGTCACTCCGACGTCAGGCTCTGACGGCGGGCATATCGGTTGCCCGGACGATTGTTCGTGGAAATACCGGCGGTACCCCGTGCTCGCGGGACTGCATGCGTGTCGAAAATCGAAGACGGCTCAGCGCGATACCCTGCGTTTCGTTGGTGAAGCAAAAAAAATACCCACAGCCGGGTGGTAGTGGGTAACGAAAAGTGGTTGTGGACACGTCGCGGAACTGTCCACGGAGAGGATCTTCGCACTGCCGCTGCGCAGCGCCAATAATCTTTCCGGACTAGTCGCGTTCACGCATCCGGTGCATGGACAAGTGTCGCAGATTCTTGTCCAATGGCTGTCACCCGTGCCCGCTGAGCCGGCATCCAGACTGTCCTGCACCGGTCGTCCGCGGTGCCTGTTCCCATGCCACAAGCCCGCCTGCTCCTGATCGACGACCACACCTTGTTCCGTACCGGCCTGCGCCTGGTCCTGGCCGACAGCCCGAGCGTCGGGCAAATCATCGAAGCCGGCTCTGTCATGCAGGCGGTACAGGACCACGCCGGCGCCGCGGTCGATATCCTGCTGCTCGATATCCAGATGCCCGGCCTGAACGGCCTTGAAGGCGTCAAGGTACTGCGGCGGCATTTCCCGGCGGCGCGCATCCTGATCGTGTCCGGCACCTCCGGCCTCGAAACCATTCCGGCCGAGGTACGGCGCGAGATCGCCGGTTTCTTGCCCAAGTCGGCCGATGCGCGCGAGATCGAGGAAGCGATCGCCTGCTGCCTCGCCGGCGGCACGCATTTCTCCGATGACGCCAGTTCGGCCGGCCGTGCCGCCGCGCCCGCGCCCGCGCCATATTCAGCCAGCGCGCTCACGCCGCGCCAGCTGGAGGTGCTGCACCAGCTGACGCTGGGCCGCTCCAACAAGGTCATTGCCTACCATATGGGCCTGTCGGAAAATACCGTGCGCGTCCATGTGGCAGCCATCCTCGAGCACCTCGGCGTGGTCAGCCGTGTCGAAGCCATCCTCGAAGCGCAGCGCCGCGGGCTGGTGCAGGCGGCCCGATGATCGCGGACCGGGCGCCGGGCGTAAGGGGAGATTGCCAGCACGGCCTGCGGCTGCTGCCGCGCTTCGACGAGCCGCGGCTGCTGGCCGCGCAGATGGCGCTGATCGACCAGAGCTTCGGCATCGCCATGCTGGGCTGCACGCTGGCGGCCTTTATCCTCGCCGCGGGACTGACGCTGTCAGGCGACCGCCCCGGCGCCCTGCCCTGGGCCTGCGCCATGGCGGTAGCCTGCGCGGTGGCGTACTTCGGACGGCTGACGCTGCCCGGGCGGCTGACCGAAGCCGGTGCGGACCGCTTTGCGCGCGGCATGACCGCGATGCTCGCGCTGATCGGCGCGCTGTGGGGACTGGTGGCATGGCTGTACCTGGACGTGCGCATGCCGGCGGTGGTGATCTGCGTGCTGTCGCTGATCGCCGGCATGAGCGCGGCGGCGCTGGCGGTGTTCTCCGCCTGCCTGCCGGTGGCGATCGGCTTCTTTGTCCCGTCGATCGTGCCGGTCTGGATCGCGTTCCTGGCCACCGGCGATATCGAATACCTGCCGATGTTCCTCGGCACGCCGCTGTACCTGTTCGTGCTGATCATGTTCGCGCGCAATTATTCGCGCGTGGCGCGGCATTCGATCGCGCTGCGCTTCGAGAACGTCGAGCTGATCTCGCAGCTGCGCGAACAGACCACGCGCGCCGAAGCGGCGCAGCACGAAGCCGAGCAGGCGAGCCGCGCCAAGTCGGTGTTCCTGGCCTCGGCCAGCCATGACCTGCGCCAGCCGCTGCATGCGATGGGGCTGTTCCTGGTGTCGCTGGGCCGCACCGCGCTGGATGAGCGCCAGCGCCAGTTGCTGGCGCATATCGAGGCATCGTCCGGCGCCGCGCGCGAGATGCTGAACTCGCTGCTGGATTTCTCCAAGCTCGAAGCCGGCGTGATCACGCCACGGCCGCGGCCGTTCCGGCTGCAGCCGCTGCTGCACAAGCTGGAGAACGAATTCGCGCCGCAGGCCGATGCGCGCGGACTCGTGTACCGCACGCGCGATACCACCACGACGCTTTACGGCGATCCCACGCTGGTCGAACTGGTGCTGCGCAACCTGATCGCCAATGCGATCCGCTATACCCGGCAGGGTGGCGTGCTGGTGGCCTGCCGCCAGCGCAAGCTGCATGCCGTGATCGAGGTGTGGGACACCGGCATCGGCATCCCTGCCGCGCAGCATCGCGACATCTTCCGCGAGTTCCACCAGCTCGGCAATCCGGAGCGCGACCAGCGCAAGGGGCTGGGGCTGGGGCTGGCCATCGTCGAGGGGCTGGCGCGCACGATCCGCACGCGCGTGACACTGGGCTCGCGGCCGGGGCGCGGCTCGGTGTTCCGCTTCAGCATGCCGCTGGCCTGGAGCACACCGGAAGACGTACCGCGGCCCCTCGCGCCGCGCGGGCTGGACGGGCTGCGCGTGCTGGTGATCGACGACGACGAAGCGATCCGCACCGCCATGTCGGAGCTGCTGGGGGCATGGCAATGCGACTGCCGCACGGCCGATTCCGAGGATGAGGCACTGGCCATGCTTGCGGCGTTCCAACCCGCACTGGTGCTTGCCGACTACCGCCTGCGCGGCCACCGCACCGGCCAGGAAGCGCTGGACGCGATCCGGCAGCAGGTGGGCCGCCATGTGCCGGCGATCGTCATCACTGGAGATACGGCGGCAGACCGCCTGCGCACCGCGCACGCGGCGGGCACCTTGCTGCTGCACAAGCCGGTGGTTCCGCAGGAATTGCACGCAGCGATCGACACGCTGCTGCGCGACGCGCCAGCGCAGGAGACGCAAGGCGAGACACGCCACGGCCAGGCACAGGCCGGGGCTGAGCAGAACGGCCCTTCCGCATCAGGGAAGGCCGCGCACCGCTGCGGGCGTCAGCCGCCCGAATGCAGCGGGGACAGCGAATAGGCGAGCACCAGTCCCGCCACGATTGCCGGCGAACCCAGGCGAATCGCAGTGCTGCGCGACAACGCGCCCAGGTACACATACAAGCACACCAGCACCATCGCAGTCACATACAGCAGGCTGTCATAGACTTGCATGGATGTCTCCCTTGCCATTGTTCTTATTGCTTTACTTCGGTGGTCTGCCGACGAAGCGTGATGCAAAGGCAATGCGTGGGGGCGCTCCGCCGACATGCTATGGCTGTCTACAAGGATAGTCGGGAGTTCGCGGTGTCGTGGCAATCATGGAAATCCCTTTGCGGCGCCGCACCACGGGTGGTTCGACGCCGCAAAGGGGGCAGCGGCAAATCAGCTGGCAGGCGGCATTTCCGGGTTCCAGGCCACCTCCCACAGGTGTCCGTCGGGATCCTGGAAATAGCCGGCATAACCGCCCCAGAAGGTGTCCTGCGCCGGCTTGACCACGCTGGCGCCTGCCGCGCTCGCCTGCGCCATCACGGCGTCGACCTCCGCCTTGTCGCCGACGTTGTGGGCCAGCGAAAAATCGGTGGACGCCCGCGCTGTCACCGTCAGCCCGGTATCGTGCGCCAGGCTCGCGCGCGGCCACAGTGCCAGCTTCAGCCCGGACTGCAGGTCGAAGAACGCGACCGCGCCGTGTTCGAACTGCTGGCCGACAATGCCCGGTGTCGACAATCCCAGTCCATCGCGATAGAAGCGCACGGCGCGCTCCAGGTCGTCGACGCCCAGCGTGACCAGTGTGATGCGAGGCTTCATGGCACTACCCTCCTGCACATGTCGTGGGCCTAGCGCTGCCCGAATGCGGCGCTGGCAAACAGGTCTTTCAGCTCGCGCGGCTGCGAGCGCCAGTACTGCTTCGGCGCATGGACGCTGGCGCCCAGCCGCGCCGCCGCATGCCATGGCCAGCGCGGGTCGTACAGCATGGCGCGCGCCAGCGAGACGGCATCCGCCTCCTGGTTGGCGATGATCGCTTCGGCCTGCTCGGGCTCGGTGATCAGGCCCACCGCAATCGTCGGCAGCCCGACTTCGGCCTTGACGCGCTGTGCGTACGGCACCTGGTAGCCCGGGCCGAGCTTGATCGCCTGCTGCGGCGAGACGCCGCCGGTGGTGACGTGTATGGCCGCGCAGCCGCGCGCCTTTACTGCCCTGGACAAGGCGACCGTCCCTTCGATATCCCATCCGCCCGGCACCCAGTCGGTGGCCGAGATGCGCATCCACACCGGCCGCTCCGCGGGAAACGCGTCGCGCACCGCGTCAAAGACTTCGATGGGGAAGCGCATGCGGTTTTCCAGGCTGCCGCCGTACTCGTCGTCGCGATGGTTGGCCAGCGGCGACAGGAACTGGTGCAGCAGGTAGCCGTGCGCGGCGTGGATCTCGATGCCGTCCAGCCCAAGCCGCGCCGCGCGCCGTGCCGCCGCGACAAAGTCGTCGCGCACCTTGTCCATGCCGGCGCGGTCAAGCGCGGCCGGTGGCGCTTCGCCGTCGCCATGCGGCACCGCCGACGGTGCCACGGCGTGCCACCCGCCGGGCGCATCCGGTGCGATCTGCTGCCCGCCGTCCCACGGCGCGTGGCTCGAGGCCTTGCGTCCGGCATGGCCCAGCTGGATCGCGATGCCGATAGGCGAATGCGCGCGCATCGCCTGCACCACGCGCCCCAGCGCCGCCTCGTTGTCGTCCGAGTACAGGCCCAGGTCCTGCGGCGTGATGCGACCTTCCGGCGAGACTGCCGTCGCTTCCACGATCACCATGCCCGCGCCGGACAGCGCCAGCGTGCCGAGATGGATCATGTGCCAGTCGCCGGCGTTGCCGTCCTGCGCCGAGTACTGGCACATCGGCGCGATCATGATGCGGTTGGCGAGCCGGAGGTTGCCGATCTCCAGCGGTTCGAACAGATGGCTCATGCGTTGCTGCTCCTTGCAGGTCATGCCGGCCCGCAGCGGGGCCGGGGGAATCTGGATTCTAGGCCGATGCCGGAATTACTGCCGGCGGCGTTCACGGTGCCGCGCGGCGCTCGCCGGCCAGGCTCAACGCGAGCGCCAGTGCCAGCGCCACCGCGCCGCAGCCGAAGATCAGCGCGTAGTTCTCATGCGAATGCGCAAACATCCACGCATAGCCGTAGCCGGCCAGCGCCTGGAACAGCGCGAAGGCACTGGTGGCATGGCTCCACGCGGCGCGCTGCGCGGCCGCGTCGTGCGGCAGCGCCTCCTGGATCGCGCCCAGCCCCAGCGGCGCAATGCCGGGCGTGAAGGCGCCGAGGACCACCGCCGCCACACCTAGTGCAAGCGGATCGCCGCACAATGCCAGCATCGCCGTGGCAAGTCCCTGCAGCAGCAGCGAAACGCGATAGGCAACGCCGAAGCCGATGCGTTCGCCGGCAAAGCCGCACACCAGCGGTCCGGCGATCGCGCCCAGGCCATAGAGCACCCAGTACGATGCGCCGACCTCGCTGCCGCGCCCCAGGCCACGTGCGACCAGATCGACCAGCAGCATCATGGCCGGCACCAGGCCGAAGGCATTGATTGCGTATTGCGCATACAGCCATTGCAGCCGGCGCCGCGCCCCTGCCGGCGGTGCTTTTGCCGCCGCACCCGTACCGGATTGCGGCAACGGGCCGGGCCAGCCGAACCAGCTGAACGCAGTCAGCGCCAGTGCGCCCAACCCGAGCCAGGTTTCGCGCAGGCCGAACTGCAGCAAGCGCGGCACGAGCGTGCCCGAAGCGGCGATACCCAGCCCGAGCCCGACGAAGATCGTGCCCATCGCCAGCCCGCGGCGCGGCACCGGGATGTGCGGCAGGATCGAGGTCGCCACCAGCACCATGATGCCGCCCCCGGCCAGCCCCGAGACAAAGCGCCAGCCGAAGAACCACGCCACCGACAGGGGCCACGCGCAGGCAACGAATGCCAGCGTGGCGGCAAGCATCAACGCGCGCAGCACCGTGCGGCTGGGCCAGACCGATACCATCGGCCGACCCAGCAAGGCGCCGGCCAGGTAGCCGGCGAAATTGGCCGCGCCCAGCGCGACGGTTTGCGAGGCCGGGAACCAGTGCGACTGGATCAGCGGCGAGATCAGCGCGGTGTAGGCAAAGCGCGCCAGGCCGATGGCGACAAGGCTGGCGCACAGGCCGCACAGCGCGGCGTAGATCTCGCGCCATGCCAAAGGATCGGGGGCGGTGGCGGCGGCGCAGAGGCCGGCAGGTCTGGACATGGGATTCTCCGGTTCGGTCCCACCCTTGCGCAGGGCAAAAGGGGGCCATCGGCGCCAGGCATGGCGCCGAAAAAAAGCATGCAGGCTCCCGGCACGCTGCCAAGGCGGCGTGTCCGGAATTGCAAAGGGGAAGATCAGGCAGTTATGGCGGGAATCAGCCGGTGCCGGGCACGGCGG
The DNA here is from genome assembly GCF_017815025.1 of Cupriavidus phytohabitans. Classification (NCBI taxonomy): domain Bacteria; kingdom Pseudomonadati; phylum Pseudomonadota; class Betaproteobacteria; order Burkholderiales; family Burkholderiaceae; genus Cupriavidus; species Cupriavidus phytohabitans. The sequence goes on along the minus strand of NZ_JAGIQB010000034.1, from coordinate 22,152 downwards.
CCATGCTCAATGGTGGCAAGCCAAGCAGTGCCAGAGTCGGCCGCACAGCCGCCTCGAGCAACGCGCGCTGTGGGGCGGCGCGAGCCAGCACGCGCATGCCGAGCAGCGTCGCCAGCAACTGTGCCGAAGCGTCGTCGGCCGACACGCTAGTGCTGGCCGTGCCATCCTGCTGCGCGGCGGCAAACCGGTCCCGGAAGAACGCACGGATTTCCGCGAACGCGTCCGCGACCTTCTGCTGCACGTCGGAAGCGTCAGGCGTGACTTCCAACGCGGTATTGACCAGCAGGCAGCCGCGATGCAGCGGATCCGCCAGCGAGCGCTCCAGGCTCTCCGACAGGTACGCCGAAATGGCCGCGCCGGGTGGCAGCATAGTGCCCAGACGGCCGATCCGCTCGCGCATGCTGGCTTCGAGATAACCCTCCAGCGCCAGCAGGAACAGCGAGCGCTTGTCGCCGAAGGCGTTGTACAGGCTGGGCTGGGTCATGCCCATGGCACTGGTCAGGTCGCGCGTGGAGGTAGCTTCGTAGCCACGCGCCCAGAAGGCGTCAAGCGCGGCAGTCAGCGCGGCCTGTTCGTCGAATTTGCGGGGTCTGGCCATGGTCGCTCGATTTTGTATCGTTCGCTATGAAACGGATTATAGATCGATCGATACAAAACACAAGACCATGCCCGGGCAAGGGTCAGGCCGGCGCCAGCGGGTCTGGTGCGACCAATCGCAGCCAGCTCGCAACCGCGGCCACGGCAGCAAATCCTGCCCCCAGCGCCAGGGCCAGCCCTGGGCCGTGCGCTCCGCCGATGCCGAAGCACAGCGCCACCAGCGCGGCGCCGGTGGCCTGGCCTAGCAGGCGCGCGGTGGCAATCACCCCGCTGGCGCCGCCGCTGCGCTCACGCGGCGCGCTGGCCATCAAGGCTTTCAGGTTTGGCGACTGGAAGAAGCCGAAACCGGCACCGCAAATGCACATGCGGATACCGATATCGAGCGTACTGGGATTGGCGGGCAGCAGCGCCAGCGATACCATGCCCGCACTCAGCACCGCCAGCCCCACCCCACCCAGCAAGCCCGGCGGATAGCGGTCGGAAAGCCGGCCGGCCAGCGGCGCGACCAGCGCCACCACCACCGACCACGGCGTCAGCAGGAAACCGGTCTCGACCTGGCCGCGCCCCAGCACATGCTGGAAGTAGAACGGCAGCGACACAAACGCCAGCCCCTGTGCCGCGAACGAGCACACCGCCGTCAGCGTCGACAGCGCGAACATCGGACGACGGAACAGGTCCAGCGGCAGCATCGGCGCGGCCCGGCCGCGTTCGCGCCAGACCAGCAGGCCGAACGCCACCACGAACACGCCGGCAGCCGCGAGCGACTCATGCAGCGGCGCGCGCTGCGCGCCTTCGCCCAGCGCGAAGATCAGCGCGGCAAAGGCCACCACGTTGAGCAGCGCCGCGACCCGGTCGAACGTCTGCGTGCCGCGCGGCGTCTGCGGCAGCGCGCCGCGCGCGATCCCCAGCGCCAGCAGCCCGATCGGCAGGTTGACGGCAAACAGCCACGGCCACGTGCCGAACGACAGGATCACCGACGCCACGGTCGGCCCGACCGCGAACGACACGCCCACCACCAGCGCATTCAATCCCAGCCCGCGCCCCAGCCTGTGCATGGGAAAGATGGAGCTGATCAGCGCCGTGTTGACGCTCATGATCGCGGCCGCACCGATGCCTTGCAGCGCGCGTGCCGCCGCCAGTGTCGGCAACGACCACGCCAGCGCGCACACGACCGACGCGACGGTGAACACCGCGACACCGCCAAGATAGATGCGGCGGTGCCCCAGGATGCCACCCAGCGCCGCGAACGGCAGCAGCGTGGCGACCATGGCCAGCTGGTACGCATTGATCACCCATACCGAAGCCGCCGGCGTGGCGCGCAGGTCGGCGGCGATTGAGGGCAGTGCCGTGTTGGCGATCGCGGTATCGAGGGTCGCCAGAGCGACCGCGATCATGATGGCGGCCATGCCGCGCCGTTCGCGCGAGGTCATGGCGTTGTCTGCGGCGGCGGCAGACGCGGAAGGAAGGGGCGCTGAGGTGGACACTGTCGTTGCCGGTTACCGGTTGCCGCCAGCGGCGGCACCAGATCGACACGATACGGGAAAATCCTTCAGCGCGCTGAAGAGGGTTTCATATGTATGCACATTTACCGACCGGTCGCGCTCGCTTCGTTTGCGCAAGCCCGGCACTGGCAAATCAAGGCTTTCGAGCGCAATGCGATCCTTGCCTCGAAACGCGTGCGGCCATCGGACCGCCGCCTTGACATACCATTCTCAATACACAATACTAAATCAAATTTAATTCTTTTTTTGAGAACGTCATCGCAAGATGCCGTAGCCGGTGTGGAACTTGCTGAACTTGAAATCTTCCAGGCCGTCGCACGCGAACAAAGCATCACGCGGGCGGCAAAGACGCTGGAGCGGGTGCAATCCAACGTCACCACGCGCATCAAGCAGCTGGAGGAAAGCCTGGGCGTCGCGCTGTTCCAGCGTGACAGCAAGAAGATGATCCTGACGCCCGAAGGCCAGCGCCTGCTGGGCTATGCCGAGCAGTTGCTCACGCTGGCCGAGGAGGCGCGCCAGTCCATGCGCACCACTGCGCCAAGCGGCAGGCTGCGCCTGGGCTCGATGGAAAGCTCGGCGGCAACGCTGCTGCCAAAGCCGCTGGGGCGCTATCACGCGGCCTGGCCGGATGTCGAACTGACCGTCACCACGGGCACCACGCAATTCCTGGTCGACGCCGTGCTGGGGCACCGTCTGGATTGCGCGGTGGTGGCTCATCCGGGCACGGGCGCACCGCGCAGCCTCGATGTCGCCGCGCTGGGTGATGGTCTTGACGGCGTCTTCCTGCGGACCGAAGAGCTTGTGCTGGTGCTGCCCGCCACGCACCCGAAGGTACGCCAGCCGGGGGACGTCACGCTGCGCCATCTCGCGGCCTTCAGCCGGGGCTGCACCTATCGGCAGTGTGCCGAAGCCTGGCTTGAGTCAGGCGGCGAGGAGATGCGCCGTCGGCTCGCCGTGGTGGAAATGCCTTCCTATCATGCGATCTTTGCCTATGTCTCCGCGGGATCCGCCGTCGGCATCGTGCCGCGCGCCCTGCTGGCCATGCATCCGGATGCGGCGGAGTTCCACACGGTACCGATCAGGCCGGTCCATACCTTCCTGGTCAGGCGATCCGGCTTCAGCACGTCGGCATACGAAGCCTTCCTGCGGGAACTGCGCCGTGACTGACCGGCGCCGGCGCCCGCACCGCTGCCAGTCGCAACCGCTCTCCGACCGGCGCGCTCAGGCGCCTGTCATCAACAAAGGGAACAGCATCATGGAATCATCCAAGCCCCTGGACCACCGCCGCGACCTGCTTGCGCGGCTCCGGATTTCCACGCCCATCATCCAGGCGCCGATGGCCGGCGTCGGTACGCCCGCGCTGGCGGCTGCCGTGTCCGAAGCCGGCGGCCTCGGTTCGCTCGGCGTCGGCGCCATGGACGCCGAAGGCGCACGCAAGGCGATCCGCGAAACGCGTGCGCTGACCGGCAAGCCGTTCAACGTCAACCTGTTCTGCCATGCGCCGGCCCGGTCCGATCCCGCACGCGAACAGGCCTGGCTCGACTATCTCGCCCCGCATTTCGCGGAGCATGGCGGCACCGTTCCAGACAGCCTGCGCGAGATCTACAAGAGCTTCGTCGAAGACGACGACATGTTCCGGATGCTGCTGGAAGAAAAGCCCGCCGTCGTGAGCTTCCATTTCGGCCTTCCTCCCCAGCACAAGATCGATGCGCTGCACGACGCAGGCATCGTGCTGCTGGCCAGCGCGACGTCGTTGCAGGAGGCCCGCCAGATCGAAGCCGCGGGCATCGATGCCATCGTCGCGCAAGGCATCGAAGCGGGCGGCCATCGCGGCGTGTTTGATCCGGCCGCCTACGACGAGGGGCTCGGCACGCTGGCACTGGTGCGCGTCCTGGCGCAGAACGCGCGCCTGCCGGTGATTGCAGCGGGTGGCATCATGGACGGCGCGGGGATTGCCGCAGTACTGGCGCTGGGTGCGCAAGCGGCGCAACTCGGCACCGCCTTTATCGCCTGCCCCGAGACCTCGGTGGATGCCACTTATCGCAGCGCACTCGCGGCGGACATCAAGCGCCCCACCACGCTCACTCACGCCATCTCCGGCCGCGCCGCCCGGGGCTTCATGAACCGCCTCTCGGAAATCGGCGAGCATCCGGACGCGCCGGCCATTCCCGACTACCCGATCACGTATGACGCCGGCAAGGCGCTGCACGCCGCTGCCAAGGCCAAGGGAAGCGCGGACTATGCAGCGCAGTGGGCGGGACAGGCAGTACCGCTGGCCCGATCGCTGCCCGCGGCTGAGCTCGTCGAACGACTGCAGTCAGAATTGCAGGACGCGATCGAGCGCCTGGCCGCCATGCAACGCGTGACTGCCTAGCTTTGCCGTGCCGGCCGCTGTCTCAGCGATGCAGCGTGCCGGCCTGCGCAGCAACGCGGCGCTCCCGAATCCACCGCGCGCGCTCGGTCAGTCGCCGTTTCCAGTCATCAGCCAGTCCCTCTACCGCACTGAGCGCCTGCATGTCATCGACTTCCGGCACGTGTGCCGACACGACCTGCCAGAACTCGCTGATCGAAAACCGGTCGTTCGCGCGTTCGAGGCGCTCCAGGATATCTCCCGGCCGGATCGTTCCCGGCTGGAGCACGCGGTAATACCACCCGGTGATGCGTTCCCTGGCGACCAGCAACGACAGCCCTTCCACCGAGAAACGATGATTGATCTTCCAGCAAGGACTACGCGGCTGCGAAACCTGCAGCACGACGCTGCCGGCCCGATAGATATCGCCGATATGCACGCTGCGCTCATCGAGACCGACCGTGGCAATGTTCTCGCCGAAGCTGCCGGGAACCAGCGCATCGGCGACATGGGGAAAGCCAGTCGCCAGCGTTGCATAGTTTTCGGTGGCGAAATGGTGGACAGCCTTCTCCGGACCGCCATGCACGCGCGTATCCGCATGCTGGTCGCCAACGATGCCTTCCGCGACGACCCGGACCTCGCCTTCGATGCGCCGCTTGAAGATGCCGCTGCGATGGCCCTCTTCGCCGAGTATGCCGATGCCGCCGGCAAAGATCGCGTCAATAGGTACGTTGTGCGTCGATTCAGGCATTGGTGACTCCGTCATGCATCTGGTCGGACTATAGATTCACAGCAGACAGCATGGCCAATGCTTTATAGGCATTCCATGCATCACTACCAATCATGGATGGAGGCCCGGCGACATGGAACTGCGCCAGCTGAAGATGTTCTGCGCGGCCGCGGAGTATGGCAGCTTCACCGCAGCCGCGGAAAAGGTGCACTGCGTGCAGTCGAACATCACCATGCGCGTCAAGGAGCTTGAGGCCGAGCTGCAGCAGACTCTGTTTATCCGGCGCAAGACCGGCATCACGCTGACCTCGGCCGGGGAAGTCTTTCTTGGCTATGCGCGGCGGATCCTCCAGCTCACCGAGGAAAGCCGCAGCGCGCTGCTGGACAGCACCGTGCCCGCCGGTCCGTTGCGGCTGGGCTCCATGGAGACCACAGCCGCGGTGCGGTTGCCAAGGGTGCTGGCGCGGTATCGCGAACGCTATCCCAAGGTGCAGCTCTCGCTGACCACCGGCACCACGGCGGAGCTGATCAAGGCCGTCGCCACACACCGGCTGGACGGCGCCTTTGTCGGAGGCTTTCACCAGAACCCCTCGCTCCACGAGGAAGCGGTCTTCAACGAGGAACTGGTGCTGGTCAGCAGCAGCCGGTACGCCTCGCTTGCCGAACTGGCCGGCGAGATCACCCAGCAGACCGTACTCGTATTCCGCTCGGGGTGCTTCTATCGCTCCACGCTGGAGCAATGGCTATACCAGGCAGGGCTGATTCCGGGGCAGATCCTGGAACTCGGGACGCTTGACGGCATCCTGTCTTGCACCGCCGCGGGCATGGGCGTGACGATCCTGCCCAGGGCGGTGGTCGAACACCATGAATCGCGCGACCAGATTTCATGCCACAGCTTGCCCGACGAGTTCGCAAAGGTGGCGACTGTCTTCATCCGGCGCAAGGACACGTTCGAAACGGCGGCGCTGCGGGCCATGGCCAGCATGGTGCATGAGCAGTTCGCAGTGTCCGGCTGATCGGCCGCCCGGGTCAGCCGGCGCGTGCCAGCCGGCTTTCCAGCGCCAGCAGGATAGCCGTCAGCACCGTACAGGCAACGACCGCCGGCAGCGGCAGGCCCAGCAGGACCGCGCCGCCGCTGGCCAACGCGGGAGGATGGCGCAGCATCGTTGCCTGGATGCCCAGCAGCACGATGCATCCTGGCAGCCATAGCAGTGGCTGGTGACCGCTCCCCGCTGCCGACAGCGAAGTCATCAGCGCACCGACGATGAATGCAGCGGCACCGCTGAGCAGGTGGGAAGCGGCAAAGCCCGCGATGCGCCTGGTCCCGCCCCGGGCCGGGACGCCGGCAGTCAAGGCAGTGATCACCAGCGGAAACACCGCCGCCTCCGATGCCCACACCGCGGCCAGCGGCATGCCGAGCGTGCAGACCAGCAACGCCCTGAGGAGTGGCGCCATTCAGGCGACGGCCTGCAAGAGAGGCGCCGCGGTCTGGCAATCGCCCGCACGCCAGTTCGAGAATCCCGCCACCAGTTCCGCGACGCGCTCGGCGGCGGGAACGATTCCATGGATCTTGCCTACCCCCTGCCCCGCGTACAGCGACAGTTTTTCCGCCATCTCCGGCTTGTCGATGACCCGCGCGCCGCCGCCGACGTACTTGATCGGATTCCACTTCTTCCGGTTGGGGATCACCCGATGCGGCGTGCCGAACTTCCATCCGAACGAGTAGCCGGTGCGATACTCGGTGTCATCGATGGTCGCTTCCACGATCTTCTGCTTGTAGAGGTCGTGCGCCAGGGACTCGTCGCTGGCGACAAAGGCGGTGCCCACCCACACCCCGGCGGCGCCCACTTCCAGCACGGCGCGTACATCCGCACAATCCGTGATGCCGCCGGCGGCCAGCACCGGCCGGCCCTCGGCAATCTCGACGAAGGCAGGTACCAGCGACAACACGCCGATGGTGCCGCGGTTGAGGTGGCCGCCGCCCTCGGCACCCTGTGCGACCAGGATGTCGGCGCCCCAGGCTATTGCCTGCCGGGCAAGCGCGACCGAACCCACTTGCACGATCACGGTGATACCGGCCGCTTTCGCGCGCGGGATCATCTCGGCAAAGTCGCCATAGAAGAGCGAGACCACCCGCGGCTTCTCTTCGAGGATCACGCGGAACTGGGCTTCGAAGACTTCCGGGCCGCCGAAGGACGGGACGATGTTCACGCCAAACGGCTTGTCGGTAAGCGCCCTGGTCTCGCGGATCCACTTGCGCAATGCCAGCGGCGGCAGCCGCAACCCGCCGAGATGCCCCAGGCCACCCGCATTGGATACGGCGGCGGTCAGCGCGGGCCCTGATATGCCGGCCATGCCAGCCTGGAACACGGGATAGCGGATGCCACACAGGGCTGCCGCCGGCCCCATCGGCGCGGCGTGCATATCGTCTTGCTGGATCGGTTGCATCATCAGAGCTCCACTCGCTTGCCGAGCATGCGCTTCAGCGTGTCATTCTTCAGAACAAAATGATTCTTCATGGCGCCGAAAATATGGAGCGCCAGTCCCGCCAGGAACGCGTACGCGCCGATCTTGTGCAGAAGCCTGGCGAAGTACTCCACCTCCGGATTGGGCGCCACGATGGCAGGCAGCGCGATGCCGCCCGGCAGCCGCACCACGTCGCCGGCCGCCGACATGGCCAGCCAGCCGTCAAGCGGCAGCAGCACGGGCGCCAGCGCCAGCGCGACCGCGACCGAGCGGCTGATCATCACTTCGATCGGATTCGGCGTGCCCACCGGCAGTGGGTGATAGGAAGTGAGCCGCGCCCACAGCCGGTAAGCCGCCACGACGAAGAGCGCCGTGCCCAGCGTGCTGTGCATCGCGACCAGTTCTGCCTTCGCGGCGCCCGCGTCCGTCTGGCCGGCCGACAGGCCGAGCCAGACCATTACCGCCACCGCCGCCGCGATCAGCCAGTGCAGGCCGATGGTGATGGGCGAAAAGCCCAGTCCTGTGTCTCTCATCTGCATTGTTCAACTCCGGATGACTTCAAGTTCAATGCACGCCCCGGCGGTTCATCCGAGGCCTGCCCCACCGATCCGCCACCTCAGTGGTTCACCGCCCCGGACGCGCCGATGCCGGTTTGCGCACGGACAAACTGGTCGCCGTAGGCGTCCCGTTCGCGGCGGCTGCGTGCGCTGCGATCGGTGACCGAGACCAGCCAGGTGCACAGCAGCGCCACGTTCATCGAGACGATGGCGGGATAGTCGTAGGGAAAGATCGCTGCCTTGAATCCAAGGATCTTGACCCAGACCGCCGGCGACAGGACGACCAGCCCGACCGCACACACCAGCCCGGCGATGCCGCCGGCCAGGGCGCCGCGCGTAGTCAGCCCCTTCCAGTAGATAGAAAGCACCAGGATCGGGAAATTGACCGAAGCCGCCACACCGAAGGTCAGTGCTACCAGGAAGGCGATGTTCTGCTCCTTGAACAGGATCCCGAGCGCAACCGCGACCACGCCAATCGACACCGACGCCAGGCGGGACACGCGCATCTCGTCCGCCGGGCTCGCGGTATTCTTCCTGAGCACCCTGGCGTACAGGTCGTGGGAAATCGCCGAGGTGCCGGCCATGGTCAGGCCCGCAACAACCGCGAGGATGGTGGCAAAGGCAACTGCCGACAGGAAGCCCAGGAACAGGTCGCCACCGAGCGCCCTGGCCAGGTGCATCACCGCCATATTGCTGCCGCCGATCATGTTGCCGCCCAACACGCCGCCCTCGAAGAACGCGGCATCCTGACCGACGATGACAATGGCCGAAAGCCCCAGCACCGCCACAATCAGGAAAAAGAATCCGATAAACCCGGTGGCGATAAAGACTGACTTGCGGGCTTGCTGCGCATCGGGCACCGTGAAGAAGCGCATCAGGATATGCGGCAGCCCCGCCGTGCCGAACACCAGGCCCACCGACAGCGACAGCATCGACAGCGGGTCGGAGACGAGCGCGCCGGGCGCGAGGATCTTCACGCCGTCCTTGTGGCTGGCCACCGCCTGCGTCAGCAGTGTTTCAAACGAGAAGCCGAATCGCCACAGGGCAAGGATCGCCAGCAGCGTGCCCCCCGCCAGCAGCAAGACCGCCTTGATGATCTGCACCCAGGTGGTCGCGACCATGCCGCCGAAGGTGACATAGATCATCATCAACAGGCCTACGCCGATCACCGCGTAGTTGTACTCGAGCCCGAACAGCAGCTGGATCAGCTGCCCGGCTCCCACCATCTGGACGACCAGGTAGAAGCAGACGATCGTCAGCGAGCCGAAGGACATGAAGGTACGAATCCGGTCCTGGTCAAGCCGGTAGGAGGCAATATCGGCGATAGTGACCTTGCCCAGATTGCGGATCTTCTCCGCGAACAGGAACAGCAGCAGCGGCCACGCGACAAAGAAGCTGATCGCGTAGATAAAGCCGTCGTAACCCTTGGCGAAGATCATGCTGGTGACACCGAGCAGCGCCGCCGCCGACATGTAGTCACCCGCCAGTGCAAGGCCGTTCTGGAAGCCGGTAATGCCGCCGTTGCAGGTGTAGAAGTCATCCAGGGACCTGGTGCGCGCCGCGGCCCAGTAGGTAATGCCCAGTGTCGCCAGCACGAACAGCAGGAACATGACGATGGCGACCATGTTGATCGGCTGGGCCTGCACCGACTGCAGTGCCGCGGGGGCGGCGTGGGTGCTGGCGGCGCCCAGCATGGCGCACGATGCGAGGCATCAAATGAAAGTGGCCTTCATTTCGCGGCCTCCCCGACCAGCTTGCTGGTGAGGCCGTCGAATTCATTATTGGCGCGGCTTACGTAAAGGCCGGTCAGAAGCCACGCGCCCAGGATGATCAGCACGCCGACCAGCCAGCCGACGCTGACGCTGCTTAGCGCGGAAACCCGTGCGGCGAGTATATCGGGGCGCAGCGCCGCGACGAGAATGAAGAGGTAGTACGGGACCAGCGTGACGGCCGATAGCAATACCACCAGCCGCCTTCGCCGCCGGACCAGTTCCTCGAATAGCGGGTGTTCGCCAATGATGGAATAGGCGCTTTTATGGGACATGTCTCCTCCTTTTTTGATCGTGCAGGTAGCGTTGCAGATAAGGTTGGGTACGCCTAAATTAGGCGGCCGGACCTCTCATGTAAAACGATCTTTGGTGATGCCTTCCATCACTGGCGGTGAGGGATCGGATTCGCCGGGAACACGCTCCACGCACGCAAGAAATGGTTCATCGAGGACGGCCGAGGCGGGATTGCGCGGTACGCAGCGAGGCGTCGCTTCGGGAGGAGCGCCGCGCCGCGCTTTGTCGCCCCCTATACTTCTCGATAGAGATGGCCGGAAAGCCCGGTTGCCTTCCGCACCGCGAGTGACCATGCGTCCCCTGCTGCAAGCCCGCCTCGTCAATGACGCTTTCGGCGACCCTGCCCTGTTCGTGGATTTCCTGGACGAACGGCGCGCGTTGCTATTCGACCTGGGCGACATCACCGCGCTGATGCCGCGCGACCTGATGCGCGTCTCGCACGTGTTCGTCACGCATACGCATATGGATCACTTTTCCGGCTTCGACCATCTGCTGCGGGTACTGCTCGGGCGCAAGCCATGCATCGCGCTATACGGCGGGCCGGGATTCGTGGCGCAGGTCGCACACAAGCTGCATGCGTATATCTGGAACGTGGTGCATCGCTACGACATGGAGTTGGTCGTAGAGGCGTTTGAACTCGCATTGGACGGCCGCATGCGTAGCGCCCGGTTTTCCAGCCGGGATCGCTTTGCCGGCGTGACCGGGGCAACGACTGAACAGATCGACGATATCGTTCACGACGAGACGACGTTCCGGGTGCGCGCCTGCTTTGTCGACCATGGCATTCCATGCCTGTCTTACCTGGTCGAGGAAAAGGTGCGGCTCGGCATCAACAAGGAGCGCCTGGAAGCATCGGGCATGACAAAAGGCGCCTGGCTCCGTGAGCTGAAGCATGCGGTCCTGACCGATGCCCCCCAGGACACGCCGATTCTCGTGCAATGGCGCGACAGAAGCGGCGACCGTGCGGCAACGCAAACGGTTGGCAAACTAAGCCGCCTGATTCTCGACGCCGAGCCCGGCCAGCGCTTCGGCTACGCGACCGATCTTCGTGATACCAGCGACAACGAGCAAGCGCTGTCGAACCTGATGCAAGGCGCCGACCAGCTCTTCATCGAGAGCGTGTTCCTGGATGCCGATCGCGCGCACGCCCTGCGCAAGAACCACCTGACCGCTGCCCAGGCTGGCCGGATCGCGCGCGGCATCGGCGCCCGCGCGGTGACGCCTTTCCATTTCTCGCCGCGCTACCGTGGTCGCGCGGCGGAACTGGCTGGCGAAGTACAGGCGGCCTGGAAGCACTGTTGACCCCGGCCCCAATTGACGGCCTTGGAAGAGCTGGCGCCGGCCATCATAGTCGAGAACGATCTGGTTCATCGCGCCCAGCAGTGCCTGATCGCCACCACCTCACCACGGCGGAAGCCGCCATGGCCTATCGTGAACGTATCCTTGGCGCATTGCCGCCGGGCTCCGCATTCACGCCGCTGATGACCTGCTACCTGTGCGACACCACCGATCCGGCGGACATCCGCGCCGGCTATGACGCCGGTGCCTTTGCCGCCGCAATACTGTATCCCGCCGGCGCAACCACCCATTCCGAATATGGCGTGACGTCGACTTGCCGGACGGCCTGCACATTCGCCAGTTCCTCGCGGGCGAGACGCTGCCACGGACGCTCGCCTAGCGGACGACCACATTTATCGGATCGCATCATGACCAATACCTATCGCACCGAAACCGATCTGCTTGGCGAACGCCAGGTGCCGGCCGACGCCTACTACGGCGTCCATACCCTGCGGGCCTGGGAGAACTTCCAGATCAGCGGCACCCCCATCTCCTCATGGCCGGAGCTGATCATTGCGCTGGCCTCCGTCAAGCAGGCCGCCGCCGAGGCCAATGCCGAACTCGGCCTGCTGCCGGCCAACCTGCGCGACGCCATCCTGGCCGCCTGCCATGACGTGCGCGAAGGCATGCTGCACGACCAGTTCATCGTCGACACGATCCAGGGCGGCGCCGGCACGTCGACGAACATGAATGCCAATGAGGTCATCTGCAACCGCGCGCTCGAGCACATGGGCCACCGCAGGGGCGAATACCAGTTCCTGCACCCGAACGAGCACGTGAACATGGCGCAGAGTACCAACGACGTCTACCCCACAGCGCTGCGCATTGCCACGTACTTCGCCATCGAGCGCCTTCTCGAAGCGATGGAAGTCCTTCGCGCCGCGTTCGACCGCAAGTCGAGTGAATTCTCCGGCCTGCTCAAGCTCGGCCGCACTCAGTTGCAGGATGCGGTGCCGATGACGCTCGGCCAGGAGTTCTCCACGTATGCGGTCATGCTCGAAGAGGACATGGCGCGCCTGCGCGAAACCGCCCTGCTGATCAGGGAAATCAACCTCGGCGCGACCGCGATCGGCACCGGCATCACTGCGCATCCCGACTACGCGCCGAGGGCCCTGTCCGCATTGCGGCGGATCACCGGCATCGACCTGTGCCTCGCACCCAACCTGGTGGAAGCCACGCAGGATTGCGGCGCCTTCGTGCAGATCTCCGGCGTGCTCAAGCGCATCGCCGTGAAGCTGTCCAAGACCTGCAACGACTTGCGGCTGCTGTCGAGCGGGCCGCGCGCCGGCTTCGGCGAGATCAACCTGCCGCCGATGCAGGCGGGGTCGTCGATCATGCCGGGCAAGGTCAACCCGGTCATCCCGGAAGTCGTGAACCAGATCGCCTTCGAGGTATTTGGCAACGACACCACCATCACCTTCGCCGCCGAGGCCGGCCAGTTGCAGCTCAATGCCTTCGAGCCGGTGATCGCCGCGAGCCTGTTGCGCAGTTTCCGCCACTTGACCAATGGCTGCGTGACGCTGGCGCGGAAATGCGTCGATGGCATTACCGCGAACCCTGAGCGCCTGCGCGAGACCATCGAGCGCTCGATCGCACTGGTTACGGCGCTCAATCCGGTGATCGGCTACAAGAACGCGACCTCGGTCGCAGCTGAAGCCCATGCCAAGGGCACCACCATCCGCGAAGTGGTGCTGGCACGGGGCCTGATGACCGCCGAGGCGCTCGACGAAGCGTTGCGCCCCGAAACGCTGATCCGGCCGCGGGCCGACAAGCTGGCGGGCAAGCCATGAACGAGGGAATCCACACGCGCCATCGCAACGCAGTCGCGCTCGGGGGATCGGTCGGGCGGGCGTTGCTCGAGGCCGGCGCGGTCGTGCAGGACATCCTGGTCCTGTTCGACTACGGCACGTTCCCAACGCAGGCGGCCCGGTCCCGACGGAGCACCGCGTTCGATCATGGTGCTCTTGTGCAGGACCAGCTGAAAGTCCCCGGTGAGCGAGCATTCGATGGCGGTTCCGCATAGCTCCGAGTCACCCTGGGAGGCATGGGGATCGCCAATCGACAGCAACGCGCCCGGCACGGCAACCCTGAGGTAGACGGTGGCGCCTCGCGTGACACGCCAGTTGCCCAGGTTCCCGGCGAAGCTCGACGGCGGGATGGAATCGATCAGCCCGTCTTGCGCCGGCGCCACGGCAATGACGCCGAAGTGCGGCCGGACCGGTATGGCGACATCGCGCAGCACGTCGTAGTTCTTCGTGATGGTGGCATGGTCGACCGGCACGCCGGGATAGTCGATGGTCGGATGCAGCACGCCGAAGGGATCGCGCTGTGGCGTCCAGCGGAAGCTCGGCGCGCGCGCAACCGTCGGCCCGTTCGCAATCGATCTCGAACACGGTCACCACTTCGCGCTCGCGCGGTTCCGTCAGCATGTCGCGGCAAGCCCGGGTACGTGCCGCAGTTCGTTCAGTGCCGCACGGTGAATCCATACTAGGGATGGCAAGTGCGGGACTACTAGGACGGTACGTCCCAACACTTGTGCTGATGCGTACCAGGGTAAACCTGCGCGATGGCAACGCCGGGCATGGAACTGATTGACCGGCCGGCGGGTGCCCTGCGTCAGGCGATCCGGGACCAGCGGGCACGCTGGAAGTCTGTGGCCATGGCTTCCGGCTTCACGGCGGCCAAATCGTTGTCTCGCTTCATTGCGCCGACAAGCCTCCATCCACCCCGATGCTCTGGCCATGGATATAGCGCCCGGCCGGCGCCGCCAGCAGCACCGCCAGCCCCGCCACGTCCTCCGCCTCGCCGATGCGCCGCATCGGCACGCCCGCAGCCAGCCGCGCTTCGCGTTCGGGGTCGCCCCACAGGGCGTCGCGCGAGAACTCCGTGCGCACCGGGCCCGGGTTGATCGCATTGACGTTGATACCGGACGGGCCAAGCTCGAGCGCAAGGCTGCGCATGGCCTGGTCGATCGCCGCCTTGGTCACGCTGTACAGGCCAAGGAACGCCGAGCCGCGCTTGGCCGCGATGCTCGACATGAAGGTAATCGAGCCGTCGCGGCGCTCGGCCATTTGCGGCGCCAGCGCATTCACCAGCATCAGGTTGCCGCGCACGTTGCCGGCCATGGCCGCATCGAATACCTCGGGGCCTTGCGCCAACATGGAACCCGGCGTCGCGCCGGCGGCCGCATTGAGGACGAGCGCATCGACCCGGCCGTAGGCGGCCAGCGCCTGCTCCGCGAAGGCGCGCACGCTGTCGACGTCGCCAATGTCACAGGCGATGCCGGTGGCACGGATGCCTTCCGCTTCCAGCTGGACGGCGACGGTGCGCCCCGCTTCGCCGTCGCGTCCCGACACCACTACCGCGGCGCCGGCGCTGCCCAGCGCCCGCGCCATGGCGAGGCCCATGCCGCGGGTGGATCCGGTGACGACGGCAACGCGGCCGCTCAAATCGAAGAGGTTCTGCATGACGGGTGACTCCTGAAGGTGATGGCTGGATTGCCTTGCGCTTATAGATGATGACTGACATCTATTGAATAAAGTATGGTCGTCATCTAAACTGCGGTCAAGGCAGAAATCCGAGGAGCTCTTCACATGGCACGCGCATCACGCGAACAGGCCGACAAGAACCGCGAAGCGATCGAACAGGCGTCGTCGCGACTGTTCCGCGAGCGCGGACTGAACGGCGTCAGCGTCGCCGAGCTGATGGCCGGTGCCGGCCTGACCCACGGCGGCTTTTATGGTCACTTTGCGTCCAAGGACGCGCTCGCCGCACAGGCCTGCAAGCGCGCCTTTGAGGAATCCACCGGACGCTGGGAGCGCCGCCTGGCGCGCGCCGGCGGCGACCGGCATGCCATGCTGGCCAACCTGGTCGAGCCTTACCTGACGCCTGCGCACTGCGCCAACCCCGGAGCTGGCTGCGCGGCCGCGGCGCTGGCGGGGGACGTGGCGCGCGAGCCTGCCGACAAGCCGGTGCGGCAGGCTTTCCTGGAGGGCTTCAAGGTACTGGTCGATGACATGGCCACGACCGTGGCCAGCGATGAACCGCAGGTGCGGGAGGAAGAGGCGTTGGTCCGCATGGCCATGCTGGTCGGTGCGCTGACGCTGGCGCGCGCAACCGAGGGCGATCCGATCTCCGACGCCATGCTCGACGCCGTCCGCAACCGCTTGCTGGGCAGTTCCGCGTAGTCCGGAAGCCGTTTTTCAACCACTCGCCGGGCCTGCTCCCTGCCACCTCCAGGCCGGCGGGTGGGGCCCCTTTTTCCTGTCGTTACCCAACCGAGGCCAGAAAAATCCAATGTTTGCGCAAGCCTTGTCCAGCCGGCTCGACCGGCGCGGCATCCACTACGCGTGGCTGGTCGCCACCCTGACCTTCCTGGTGATGCTCACTACCTCGGCCGCGCTCGGCCTGCCCGGCGCGTTCCTGTCGCCGCTGGCACGCGAGATGGGCTGGAACACCGATGAGATCTCGTCGATCCTGGCCTTCCGCTTTGCGCTGTTCGGACTGATGGCGCCGTTCTCGGCCATCCTGATGGAGCGCTTCGGCGTGCGCAACGTGGTGTGCGCGGCGCTGGCACTGATCGCCGGCGGCATGGCGCTGGCAACGGTGTCGACCGAGTTGTGGCAGCTCTTCGTTGCGTGGGGGCTGATGCTGGGCGTTGGCTCCGGGCTGACCGCGCTGGTGCTGGCGGCCGTGGTCGCCAACCGCTGGTTCAGCGCGCGGCGCGGGCTGGTCATCGGCATCCTGACCGCCAGTTCGGCCACCGGCCAGCTCGCGTTCCTGCCGGTGGCGGCCTGGCTGATCGAACATATGGGCTGGCGCGTCGCGGTGCTGCCCGTGCTGGCCGCGTGCGCGTTGCTGGCAGTGCTGGTGCTGGGCATGATGCGCAACCGCCCCGCTGACGTGGGCCTGGCGGCGTTTGGCGAAGTCCCGGTCGCGACGCCGGTGCAGCCGCCGGCGCCCCCGGCACCACTGATGCTGCGCGGTCCCTTCGTGGTGTTGCGCGACGCCGCGCGCACGCAGGCCTTCTGGGTCCTGGCCGGCACCTTCTTTATCTGCGGCCTGAGCACCAACGGCCTGATCCAGACGCATTTCATCGCGCTGTGCGGCGACTTCGGCATGGGCCCGGTGCCGGCCGCATCCGCGCTGGCGATGATGGGCGCCTTCGACTTCGTGGGCACGATTTTGTCGGGCTGGCTGTCGGACCGCTATGACAGCCGCAAGCTGCTGTTCTGGTACTACGGGCTGCGCGGCCTGTCGCTGTTCTGGCTGCCGCATTCGACCTTCACGCTCTATGGCCTGTCGATCTTTGCCATGTTCTACGGGCTGGACTGGATCGCCACCGTGCCGCCGACGGTCAAGCTGGCTGCAACCACCTTCGGGCGCGAGCGCGCGCCGATGGTGTTCGGCTGGATCTTCGCGGCCCACCAGATCGGCGCGGCCGTGGCGGCGTTCGGCGCGGGGATGACCCGCACGCTGCTGCTGACGTATACGCCGGCGCTGTATGCAGCCGGCGCGGCCTGCCTGGTGGCGGCGCTGCTGGCGTTGATGGTCAGCCGCAAGCGCGCGGCCGGAGTGGCGGAGCCGGCACGCGCATGAGCCCGGGCGGAACGCGGCGCAACAAATGATGCAAGGCGGGCCGGGATCGCCGGATTTCGGTCCATCCTGACAAAAGCCCGCCCGCATCCGCGCGCCGGCGGACTCAGAACTTGGGAATGCGCAGCGTCTTGCTGACCATCAGCGTGCCCGACAGCGCGAACAGCAGCGCCAGCGGATGCAGCACGGCAGGCCCCAGCAGCCAGGCGCCGCCGGGCAGGTCGCCGCCCAGCTGTCCTTGCCAGCCACACCATGCCAGCACGGCGGTGAGCAGCACGCTGGTCGGAATCGGCGTGCCTTCGAAATACGCCACCTTGCCGCTGTCGCTGCCGGCGGCCAGCGTTTCGGCGGTGACGTTGAAGCGCGCCAGCCGGCTCACGCCGCAGCAGACGAAGTAGATCAGGATGGCCAGGTCCCAGCCGCCGCGCATGCCGGCGGCAAACGCCAGCGTGGCCGGGCCGACGCCGAACGAGATCACGTCGGCCAGCGAATCGAGTTCGCGCCCCAGCGCCGAATGGGCATGGCGCCAGCGCGCGATGCGGCCGTCGAGCACGTCGAAGATGAAGGCCAGCGGCGCCAGCGCCGCGGCCGTATAGAAGTGCGACAGCCGCTGGTCCGCAACGAAGAACATGGCGAAGAACACCGACGCCATGCCGCAGGCGGCATTGCCGAGCGTGAACACATCGGCAAGCTGCAGCTCGCGCAGCATCGAGAAATGGCGGGGACGCTCGGGCCGGGTGTTCATCGGTCGCGCTTACAGGGCCTTGGATACGTGGTGCACATTCGGCGGCGCGGCGAAGGTATCGCCGACCAATGCACGCCACTGCTGGAATTCCGGCGCTTCGCGGAAGTGGACCATGTGGTCTTCCACGGTCTCCCAGTCGACCACCAGCGTGTACTGCTCGGGCTGCTCGATGGAGCGGAACAGCTGCACGCCGTGGCAGCCGCGCGAGCGCAGGAACAGCGGCTTGGCCTGGCTGACGCCCTGTTCGAACTGCTGCTCCATGCCGGGCTTGATGGTGAGTTGGGCGATTTCCTTGATCATGGCGGTTCCGGGTACTTTGGGTTGGAGGCCGGCGCGCGCCGGCGGGTTCCTGCTACCTTAGCACGATCGCGGCGCCGCATGCCGCGGAAAGCATTCCGTTACACGGCTCGGCTAGCATCGTGGACCTTGCCACTTCGTTGCCAGAACTGCCATGCCGACACGCTTGCGACCTTTGCGCGGTAATCCTTGCTTCCCTGCCCTCGCCGTTCTTCTTTGCCTGCCCGCGGCCGCGCCGGCGCTTGGCGCCGTGCAGCCATGCGGCGCACCGGCGACAGCCATTGCCCAGGTCCAGGATGGCAGCGCCTTGTCCGGACGCACGGTGGAACTCGAAGCCGTGGTGACCGCGGATTTCAGCGGCGAGCGCGGCCTGCGCGGCTTCTTCGTGCAGCAGGCTGACGCCCGGCGCCAGCGGCGGCCGGGCATTTCCGAAGGGTTGTTCGTCTATGCGCCGCGGGCAACGGCGCGCGCGGGCGACCTGGTGCGCCTGTCCGGAAGGGTCGAGGAAAAATTCGGACAAACGCAGCTCACCTTGTCCGATGCGCCGACCGTCTGCGCCAGCGGCATTCCGGTCACGCCGGCAACGCTGACGCTGCCAGCCAGCGATGCCGACCTGCGTGCCCGTGCGGGCATGCTGGTCACGCTGCCGCAGACGCTGACGGTCAGCGATACCCATGAACTGGCGCGCTACGGCACGCTGGCGCTGAGCCTCGGGCGCCCGTTCGCGCCGACGCAGGCCGCCTTGCCGGGCGCGGCGGCAGCGCAAGGCGCGGCAGCCAATTCGCGCAACCGGCTGCTGCTCGACGATGGCTCTACGCGCCAGTATCCGGAAGTGGTGCCCTACCCGCCGCCGCAGCTTGCGGCCACCCATCCGCTGCGTGCCGGCGATACCGTCAGCGGCGTGGCCGGCGTGCTGGAGATGCGCCACGGGCAGTGGCGCCTGCAGCCGGTGCGCGGCGCGCGGGCTCCGGCGTTCCAGGCCACCAACCCGCGCCCGGGCGTGCCGGCGCGCCATCCCGCCGCAACGTTGCGGGTGGCGGCATTCAATGTGCAAAACTACTTCAATGGCGGCAGTGGCGGTCTCGCTTCGGCCGACAACCGCGGCGCGCGGAGCGCCGCGGCGCTGGCCCGGCAGGAAGCCAAGCTGGCCGCCGCGCTGCACGCGCTGGATGCCGACGTGATCGGCCTGATGGAGCTGCAGAACAACGGCTTTGGCCCGGACGGCGCCGCGGGGCAACTGGCGGCGCGGCTCGGGCCCGACTGGCGCGTCGTCGATCCCGGCACGCCCGCGCTCGGCGGCGACGTGATCGCGGTGGGCCTGCTCTACAACGCCCGCGCCGCAGAGATCGTCGGCCGTGCCGCCACCACGTGGCTGGGCGCGCGCAGCCGGCAGCCGCTCGCCGCCAGCTTCCGGGCAAAGGCCGGCGGCGCGCCCGTGACGGTCGTGGTCAACCACCTCAAGTCAAAGAACTGCATGGAAGCCGGTGGCGCGCAAGCCGACCACGGGGATGGCCAGGGATGCTGGAATCCCTCGCGCATGCAAGCGGCCGGCGCCCTCGCCGACTGGCTTGCCACGGTGCCGACCGGCGCGCCCGGCGCGGGCGTGCTGGTGATCGGCGACCTGAACAGCTATGCGATGGAAGATCCGGTGCGCCTGCTGGCACGGCGCGGCTATGCGGACATGGTGTCGAAGCTGGCGGGACCGCACGCCTACAGCTACGTCTATAACGGGCAGGCCGGCTACCTCGACCATGTGCTGGCCGATGCCGCGGCCGCAAGGCATGTCGTCGCCGTGCAGGCATGGCATATCAATGCCGACGAGCCGGCGGCGTTCTCGTATGCGCCGGCCCCGGGCGCGCCTTCGGTGCCCGCCTACTACGCCCCCGATGCATACCGGTCGTCCGACCACGACCCCTTGCTGATCGACCTCGCCCTCACCACCGCATCGCCCTAGCCGCCCGACACGCGCCGCATCAGCAATCCCCGCGCAAGGTATAGCACCACCAGCAGGTTGGCGGCCGCCAGCCCGCCATGCAGCCAGCTCGGGTGGACAAAGGCCTCGTACAGCTCCAGCGGGATATAGCTGCCGCCAGACCAGACGCCGATCCAGCTGCCCCACGCGAGCCCACGCCAAAGCCCGTAAGCCTCGGCGAAGCGCATCAGCGCATAGACCGCCGCCGAGCCGCCGATCGCCCACAGCCGCGCGTTCTCGGGATGCGCGAGCAGCGACAGGAAGATGGTGGGATAGCGGCTGGCGGGGTTGACGTGCAGGCGCTGGATGATGGCTTCGGCCAGCGCCTGCGCATCGCGGTGCAGCAGCGCCGCCAGGCCCAGGCCGGTGACGATCACCAGCAGGCCCTTGGCCGCCTCGAACATTGCGATGCCCTTCAGGCCCAGTGCGCCCTCGCCCTGCTTTGCCATGCGTGTTCCCCGTCCGGATTGCAGTGACTGCAAAGCCGGTATTGTGCAACAGGGGAAACGGCGCGCGGCAGGGCTGCGCCTTCAGCGGCCGTAGTCGCGCTCGCGCATCGGCCCGTCGGCATCGATGCCGCCGCTGGCGGCAAGCGGGCCATCGACGGTCAGCGGTCCGGCAACGGTCAGGTCGCCATTGACCACCATGTCTCCGTGCACGGTCAACGGTCCCTTGAACACCTTCAGGTAGCCGCCGCGATACGGCACCGCGCGGGCGCTGACCGGGCCGGTGAAATACGCCGCGGTCAGCGGGCCGCTGGCGAAGACGTGGCCGGCGACGGTAAGCGTGCCATGGACCCGCACCGGTCCCTGCACTTGCGCCGATCCGCCGATCGTGATCGAGCCCGACTCATGCGGCTGCGCACGCAACGGCCCCGCGCCGAGCTGCAACGCCAGCGCCAGCGTGGCGCCCAATGCCAGCCGCCACGCCCATGTCGCGGTATCGAGGCCAAGGGTACGGGGCATCATGATGATGAAAAACCTCCTGCAGCGGCGTTGGCCGCTGTTTCCAACTTAGTGCCGATCGCAATGCCGTGCAAGGTTATGGCACCTGCTGTGCTTCCAGCCTCGCCTTCAGGCGACTGACCGCCTCGGCCGACTCTGACTGCAGTCTCGAGCGCAGCATCAGGCGATTGATCAGCGCAAAGAGCAGCGTGGGCGACTGGTAGCTGAATTCCCGTTCGAAACGCGTGCTTTCCGCCGACGGCGTCAGCGACGGCGTCATGGCCGGCGTGAGCTTGTAGGTGATGGTGCCGGCCCGCCGTCCGCCCGGCACCTCGCCAGCGATCGCCCAGAGGCGTGGCCGCTGGCTGATGGTGACGGTCCAGATGACCACGGCGCTGCGCTCGCCTGCGACAAAGCTTTCGGCCACGCGCTCGCCGAGGCCCAGCGGATGGTCAGTCGCGCCGGCTACCGCGCCAGAGGCGGGATACCAGGCCGGCCAGTGCCGCGGCGTGGAAATATAGTCGAACACCTCGGTCGGGGTGCGCGCGATCACCACTTCGTCATGGATGCTGGTGCGGTCGGCCCACGGCAATGGCACCAGCAGCAGCGCCACCGTGAGCGCGGCAAAGATCAATCCCCAGACCGGTTTCCTGAAGCGAAGCATGGCGGCGGAACCAGGCGCACGCGGGTCTGTCCCCGGGCGCCCCGGACGCGTGGCGCGA
This sequence comes from Cupriavidus phytohabitans, assembly GCF_017815025.1. Taxonomy (NCBI): domain Bacteria; kingdom Pseudomonadati; phylum Pseudomonadota; class Betaproteobacteria; order Burkholderiales; family Burkholderiaceae; genus Cupriavidus; species Cupriavidus phytohabitans. Next base: position 275 of record NZ_JAGIQB010000034.1, on the reverse strand, counting down.
TGCTTCCAGTGTAGTGATTCCGGGGCGTCGCGCCAGCACCGCCGCGGTCACGGCACGGCGTTGCAGTGCGTCATTGCGCCGGCGCCGGCTGCGCGGCCGCCACCGTCTCCGGCACCGGCCCCCAGCCGCCGCCCAGCCGGCGGACCAGCGACACCGTTGCGGCAGCGCGCAAACCGGCCACCGCATTGGCTTCGCGCTGCGACTGCAGCACGGTGCGGTCGGCATCGATCACGGCCAGGTAGTCGACCGCGCCGGCATCGTAGCGGCTGCGCGAG
>NZ_JAGIQB010000288.1:0-314 GCF_017815025.1 Cupriavidus phytohabitans | reverse complement strand
GATATCGTGGGGTTGTACCTCGACCCACCGCTCAAAGCCATGGTGTTGTGCGTTGACGAGAAGAGCCAGATTCAAGCACTGGACCGCACGCAACCCATGCTACCGCGGGCGCCAGGCATCCCCGAGCGACGCCCCCACGACTACATGCGCCATGGCACGACAACGTTGTTCGCCGCGCTGGACATCGCCACTGGAAAAGTTATCGGTGAATTGCATCGCAGACATCGCAGCAGTGAGTCCTGCAGTTTCTACGCACGATTGAAGCCAGCGTGCCACCTAAGCTCGATGTGCATCTCGTCATGGACAACTACGGC
>NZ_JAGIQB010000287.1:0-314 GCF_017815025.1 Cupriavidus phytohabitans | reverse complement strand
CCACAACCGATCGGTTCACGGGCGGCATCATCTGCTCAACCACCCATTCCTTGTACTCCGCCGGATAGCGTTTCATTTTCCAACCGCTTCCGCCCTCCATTGTCCTTCATCGAAAGGCGGCGGGGCGACATCTATCCTGACATGGAGGGATACCGCTCAGATGCAGTTGGGGTTCGATCAACAGTTGAACTGGCTGCAGCTTGTGCCAGCAGAAGCTTTTAATGCATCGCGCCAACACGGCTGGAGGGCCTCAATTTGCAGGACTCCGACTTCCCGATCGAGCGTTACAGTGGACAATTGCCCCCTGGAGGCAT
>NZ_JAGIQB010000286.1:0-315 GCF_017815025.1 Cupriavidus phytohabitans | reverse complement strand
TACGGCGACAGGTAGCCGCGGTCGAACTGCATGCCTTCCACGACTTCCAGCTCGTCGGCCAGCGACTTGCCGTCTTCAATGGTAATCACGCCTTCCTTGCCGACCTTGTCCATGGCTTCAGCGATGCGCTCACCGATGGAGGTGTCGCTGTTGGCGGAGATGGCGCCAACTTGAGCGATTTCCTTGCTGGTGGTGGTCGGCTTGCTGACCTTCTTCAGCTCTTCCACGGCGGCGGCGGCAGCCTTGTCGATACCGCGCTTCAGGTCCATCGGGTTCATGCCGGCGGCAACGTACTTCATGCCTTCGCGCACGATC
>NZ_JAGIQB010000285.1:0-325 GCF_017815025.1 Cupriavidus phytohabitans | reverse complement strand
CTGCATCCTGGCCCGATGAACCCGGTCAGGGGCGACGCAGCGCCTGAGGGATTGCCCCGGGTTATTGAGCAGTTACGGCACTTGTAGACTCTCAGAGTCTCGCGTTGATATGACTCGGCGTCCTCAAATCTGAAGTGCAACACCTTGCCATTTGGTAAGGTGTGGTGGATGATGAAGAAGAAGTACCGGCAACAGCAACCCGAAGAGCGCATGCGCATCGAGATTTGGAAGGCGGAGCAAATCGGGGGGAGGGACATGGCCTTCCGGCTGGGGCGCTCGCCGTCCACCATTTCGCGTGAGCTTGCCCGCAATACCTGCCATGGGC
>NZ_JAGIQB010000284.1:0-326 GCF_017815025.1 Cupriavidus phytohabitans | reverse complement strand
GCGGTCGGCGCCACCATCGGCACCGCTGCCGAGGCGCTCGGGGCGCAACTGGTGCTCAAGGTACGCGCCCCCGAGCCGGCCGAACTGGCCCAGATGAAGGCCGGGGCTGTGCTGGTGGGCATGCTCAATCCCTTCGATGCCGAGAACAACGCACGCATGGCAGCAGCCAACGTGACCGCGTTCGCGCTCGAGGCCGCGCCGCGCACCACGCGCGCGCAGAGCATGGACGTGCTGTCGTCGCAGGCCAACATCGCCGGCTACAAGGCCGTGCTGGTGGCCGCGCACCACTACCAGCGCTTCATGCCGATGCTGATGACCGCCGCCGG
>NZ_JAGIQB010000283.1:0-332 GCF_017815025.1 Cupriavidus phytohabitans | reverse complement strand
GCCGGTACGCGAGGCGGGCAGCACGAGGTTCAGATTCTGCGCGCGGCGGCTCAATGTCGTGTAGTTCGGCACTGGCAACGCTGGGAAGGCCAGGGTGCGCAAGCTCTGCGCGAAGCCTTGCAGCGCGCACAGCGGCAGGTGGAACACCTGCTTGAGACCGAGCAGACCCTGGATCAGCGCATCCGTATAGACGAGTGGGTTATCAGCCCCTTGTTGTACTGCGCCCAGTTCTTGACGCGGTAGACCCCGTTGGGCTCGGCTTGCTGTTGGTTGTCCTTGCGCATCGTCCCGGAAAAAGTCCAAGACACTACGCAACTTCGTCAGAAGTTAAC
>NZ_JAGIQB010000282.1:0-336 GCF_017815025.1 Cupriavidus phytohabitans | reverse complement strand
ATGCTTGAGCAGCCGTTCGCGGTTCTTGCTGAAGACGGCGGGCACCCAGACCGCATCATCCATCGCAAGGCCAATGAACCAGCGAAACAACAAGTTGTAGTGGGTCTGCTGCATGAGCTGACGTTCGGAACGAATGCTGTAGAGAACCTGCAGCAGCATGGCCCGCAGTAACTTCTCCGGCGCGACGCTGGGCTGACCACCCTTGATATCGGCCTCGTACATCTGCGCGAACAACCGGTCCATCTTCACCAGCACCTGGTTGGCCATGGTGCGGATCGAGCGCAGCGGGTGGGACTTCGGCACGAAATCATCCAGCCGCCGCATGGTGAACAGGCT
>NZ_JAGIQB010000281.1:0-342 GCF_017815025.1 Cupriavidus phytohabitans | reverse complement strand
CACCTCGGCGCAAGGTTTACAACTTCCTCTGACGCTCCATACAAAAATGCCATTCAGCTCTTAACTGAACGGCATTACCCACTAGGCGGGTTTTGTCTTCTGGCGCCTGACTTTCTTGCCGCGCCATGTCTTAATCGCTCCCCCCGCGTGCGTTGCGTCAGCTGTCCTCACCACCGCAGCCACCCGCATTTAAATGCGCATATTAATTCACAATAGTAGGCGCCTCCTCAGCGCCCGAAGCTATATGACCGGGAAGGAAGCTTAACAGGCCGCTGAAATACCTCCAGCGAACGTCAGCGTCACGAGAGGCTGACGCGTTAATCTGAAGACTCCACCCAACCC
>NZ_JAGIQB010000033.1:0-87415 GCF_017815025.1 Cupriavidus phytohabitans | reverse complement strand
CGCTGGTGACGATGTGCATCGGCGGCGGGCAGGGCATTGCCGCCATCTTTGAGCGGATCTGAGGTTGGCCTTGCGCCTGGATTGCCGATCAGGATGTAAAGGCGATCCAGGCCACCGGCGCCCTCACTCTGACATGCCAGTCGTCAGCGCAACCCTGGATGGTGCCTGCGTAGCGGCTTTTTCCGTTGGCTGGCGGGTCAGGTTGTCCCGCACTCCGTGCTGAAGCCAGCGCTCAACTCGGCACGCAGATAGTCGACGAAAACACGCACAGTCCTGGGCAAGTAAGGACTGTAGGGGCGGATCGCGAACAGTTGGTCGCCAAAGGATCCCACGGGTCGCCATTGAGGAAGGACCTTGACGAGCTTCCCATCCGCCAGATCTGCCTGAGCGGTGAAATCCGGCAGCAACGCTATGCCCAAACCGCCGGCTGCCGCCTCCCGAAGCGCTTCACTGTTATTCGCAGCGAAACTGCCGCGAATGGACACGCTTCGACGGGTTGCCGCACTACTCTTCCGGACCGACTCAAAGCTCCATGTAGGAGTCTCGCCACGTCGGAAATAGTGCAGGCATGTATGCGCTGCAAGGTCTTCGGGTTGCCCAGGCGTACCGTGACGGCGCAAGTAGTTGCGAGTGGCCACCAGCACGGAATGTGTGCGGCACAGTGACCATGCGACATGCGTGTCCGGCGCAGTCGAGGAATGCCGTATTGCCAGGTCGAAGCCCTCTTGCGCCAGGGACGTGAAGCGGTCGGACAGCTCGAGCTCAATTCGCATTTCCGGGTAGCGCCGAAGGAACTCCGGGATGCGAGGAACTATCTGCTGGCGCCCAAGCGCGACTGGCGCAGTCACACGCAGAAGCCCTCGTGGCTCGCCGACATGGTCTTTGACACTCGCAAAGCTTTGTGCGATTTCCTCGAAGGCGCCCCGCATGGAATCCACCAGGCCCTGGCCTGCCTCTGTCAGCCGCACGCTGCGCGAGGTACGCACAACCAGGGCGCATCCGGCCGCGCGCTCCAGCTCCGCGATGCGTTGGCTCATGGAGCCTTTCGTGACCCCCAATCGCTCCGCTGCAGCCGTGTAGCTTCCGAGCTCTCCCAGGATCACCAGGGAATAAAGATGCGCCCAACGGGTTTCTTTATCGACGTTTTCCATGCGTAGATTGTTTAGTTTGCTAAACGATGTGTCAAGCCAAAGGCCGTAGCCGGGGTCGACAAGTCACCCTACACTGGCCTCCATGTTCATGACGCAACCCCAGGAGATACGCATGACTTCGGCCCCTTACACCGACGCCAGCCAAGTTGGTCACTACATCAACGGTTCCAATGTCGAGGGACATGGCGGGCGCCGACAGGATGTCTTCAACCCTGCGACCGGCAAGGCCGCGCGGACGGTAGCGCTGGCGACCGTGGACGAAGTGGGCACTGCTGTGGCAGCTGCCGCCGCAGCTTTCCCTGCATGGTCCGAAACGCCGCCGATTCGCCGCGCACGGGTCATGAACCGCTTCCTGCAATTGATGAACCAGCACCGCGACGAGCTTGCGGCAATCATCACGGCCGAGCACGGCAAAGTATTTAGCGACGCCCAAGGGGAAGTCGCCCGCGGCATCGATATCATCGAGTTTGCTTGCGGCATCCCGCAACTGCTTAAGGGTGATTACACGGATCAAGTCAGCACCGGCATGGATAACTGGACCATGCGCCAGCCGCTGGGCGTCGTCGCGGGCATCACCCCTTTCAACTTCCCCTGCATGGTTCCTTGCTGGATGTTCCCCATTGCGCTCGCCGCCGGGAACACCTTCGTGCTGAAGCCGAGTGAACGGGACCCCAGCGCCAGCCTGTTCATGGCTAATCTCCTCGCGGAAGCCGGCCTGCCGAAAGGCGTGTTCAATGTCGTCCAAGGTGACAAGCTTGCGGTCGATGCGCTGATTGAACACCCGGAAGTGCGCGCGGTAAGCTTCGTCGGTTCGACCCCCATCGCCCAGTACATCAGCGAACGCGCAGCCCATCACGGCAAGCGCGTCCAAGCCCTGGGCGGCGCGAAGAATCATCTGGTGGTAATGCCGGATGCGGATATCGATCAAGCCGTGGATGCGCTCATCGGTGCTGCCTACGGATCCGCGGGCGAACGCTGCATGGCGATCTCCGTCGCTGTGCTGGTTGGCGAGGTCGCTGACAAGATCGTCCCTCTGGTTGCCGAGCGCGCTCGCAACCTCGTCATCGGCAACGGTATGGACGCCACCTCGGAAATGGGCCCCGTCGTTACCCGACAAGCGCTTGAGCGTATCGAAGGGTATGTGGCCCTGGGTCTTGAGGAAGGCGCCAGCCTGGTCGTCGACGGTCGCGGCTTGCGCGTAGCTGGCCACGAGGAAGGCTTCTTTACCGGCGGTACGCTGTTCGACAATGTCACGCCTGAGATGCGCATCTACAAGGAGGAAATCTTCGGGCCAGTCCTCGCCTGCGTTCGTGTCAAGGACTTCGCTGAAGCCGTTTCCCTGATCAACGCTCACGAGTTCGGCAATGGCGTCTCTTGCTATACGCGGGACGGCGGCGTGGCCCGCGAGTTCTCGCGCCGCATCCAGGTCGGCATGGTCGGCATCAACGTACCGATTCCCGTGCCGATGGCGTGGCATGGCTTTGGTGGCTGGAAGCGTAGTCTCTTTGGCGACACCCATGCATATGGCGAAGAAGGTGTTCGCTTCTACACCAAGCAGAAGTCGGTCATGCAGCGCTGGCCGCAGAGCATCGGCAAGGGCGCCGAGTTTGCGATGCCGACGGCGAAGTAACGACAAGACCCATATCCGTCGAAAGCTCATCCACGGGGAACTTCAATGGTCCCGGCTAGCGCGGCTCACATAACGAGCCAGTAGCAACCGCTGTCGGTACAACGGATTCATCTCCACCGTTATCGAAACGCACCGCGAAGGGCGGTCCGCTCCCAGGCTGAAAACTGCATTGGGAGCGGTCCGCACAGGACTGTTATCGCCTGAACACGAGCCTGAGTCTCTGCTCGTGTGTCTGGTTCGAATGGCCGATGGTGCTGAACGGGAACGTCACACTTTGCCCTTGCGTGGCGCCAATTCAAGGACGGCTCCCCTGTGGGCAGCGATGTGGTCGGTCTTGTCGCTCTTGATCTCGTACTGGGGATCGTCTTCCGACGCGCGATGCCTATGCCCGTTATAGTCAAAATCCTCGGTATGGACAGCGATTATCGTCCCCGTAACATGGCCTGCCTCAGAATTCCAGGAGACATGCTCCCCAACCTTGAATCGCTTCGTCATCTCAAGACTCCTTGGATCATTCGTGTGGCGCGAGATCCGTTGCGCTGACCTCCGAAGTAGTTTAGCCCCCATAGTCGAGAATGAAGGTTCATTCGCCCTACCCTGCACGGCGATCCAGGCCAGCGCCTCATGCTGGCAGTGCGAAGGGATTGAACCCGGTGCGTTGATAGCCCTCCGCCGCCAGCATTTCGCCCGCACCATGTGCCAGGCGCTCTCGCAGCGCATAAGAGATTGCTTAAGTAGCGCGGCGGCTACCTCGGCAACACGGCGCGTGCCAGGCTGGCCGATTGTGACGCCGTGGTCCGCGCGCCCAGGCGAGGGCAGAGCGCCGGCGTGGGCGCCTGGCTGCAGGGCTTCACCGGGAACCCGATGAAATGCTGGCTGGCGCGTCCAGTCCCGCGCCGCGATACCGTCGTGTCCGGCTCACCCGGCCAGGTGCCGGGGTCTTACGCCGGGCACCGACATGCCAACCTGCAGAATCTCGCCCGCGGTGGAGTCGGTAACATACAGCGTGCTTCCATCCGGTCCGCCAAAGGCGACATTAGTCAGCGAGTGGCCGGGGGTGCCTCGGATCACCTCGACCGGCTCGGCGCGATGATTGAGCACCCAGACATAGGCAAGGCCCGGATTGGCGACAAGGAGGCGGCCATCGATGTCCATGGCGAGTCCGTCCGGCCCGCTGGGGCCGTATGACGTAAAGAACTGCCCGGCCTTGGATACGCTGCCGTCCTCCTGCAAGGGCATGCGCCAGACGCAGTTGCCCCGGGTGACGGCAACGAACAGGAAGCGCTCGTCGGGCGACAGCACGATGCCGTTCGGGCTCGGCACGTTGTCGAGCAGCAGTTCGAGCCGCCCTGCCCGGGTCAGGCGATACACCCGGCCGCTGGGGTCATGCAAACCCGTTTGACCCTGGTCGGTGAAATAGATGTTTCCTTGCGAATCCAGCGTCAGGTCATTGACGCCCTTGAAGCTTTCGGTATTACGGCGCGGCAGGTACGGCCGGACACTGCCGGCGCGCAGGTCGACTTCCATCAGCCCGTTGCGGTAGTCGGTAACCAGCAGACGCCCCGCATCCAGGAACTTCATTCCATTGGGCTCGCCGTCCCATTCGGCAACCAGGTCCCAATCCCCCTTCTGGTCGATCCTGAAAATCCGGCCATTGGGAATATCGGTGACGTACAGGTTGCCGGCATCGTCGACGACCGGGCCCTCCAGGAAGGAATCGACCTCGCGCCCGCCCTGGTTGGCGCTGGACCATTCGCTCCGCCGCGGATGGCGATAGCGCGCAGGCAGGCTGGAAAACTGCGACGCCTCACGTATGACCGGCGAATTCAGCAGAAACATGTCTCGACACCCGTTGATCGTCCTGTTGCAGCGGCGCTGGCCATTACTGCTTCTGAAACCCCGTGCCGCGGGCAACCTTCCCCCAGAATGCGGTCCTGTTGGCCACTTCGGTCCTGAAAGTGCCGGCATCCCAATAGCCCGGTTCGGCACCGATACTCTCAGCATAGGCCTGCATGTCCGGCGTCGCCATCGCCTTGGACACTTCCTTCTGGATTCGCCCCAGCACGTCGGGGGGCGTGCCGTTGGGCGCCCACAAGCCGGTGAAATTGGTGACACCGTAGCCCTTGACACCAGCCTCGGCAAAGGTGGGCACGCCGGCCAGCGCGGGCAGGCGCTTCGTGCCGCTGACGGCCAGCACTGCCAGCTTGTTGCCCTTGACCTGCCCGATCACGCCCGGAATGGAAGCCATCTGGAAGTCGACAGTGCCGCCCAGCAGCGCGACGGTTGCTTCGCCGGCGCCCTTGAATGGCACGTGCATGAAGTGCGCTCCCGCTGCGAGGCCAAGGGCTTCGCTGGCGAAATGCGGGGTCGAACCTGGCCCGCCCGATCCGTAGGAAACCGTGTCATCGGACTTCGCCGCGGCAATCAGGTCAGCCAGCGTCTTGTATTTGCCGCCGGCCTTGACCACCACGCCCATCGGCGCGAACACGTATGCCGCGACAGGCTGCAGGTCCTTGGCCGGGTCGAAGGGAAGCGACTTGAAGATGTGGGGCAACAGCGCGTAGGTTGTATCGTTGGCGAGCAGCGTGTAGCCATCGGGCGTGGCGCGCGCGACCTGGCCCGAGCCGATCGTTCCGGTCGCGCCGGCCTTGTTCTCGACATAGAAACTCTGGCCGGTCTGCTCGGAGAGCCGCTGCGCCATCTTGCGGGTGACGGCATCCACGGCACCGCCAGGCGGATAAGGGACGATGATCTTGACCGGCTTGGCTGGCCACCCCTGGGCTTGCGCCGCCATCGACATGGCGGCAAGCGCGGCAAGCGCCAGCGCCCGGAGCAGCGAGGCTCCGACGTACTTGTGTTTCATGTTGTCTCTATTCCTGCGAACGTTCTTTTCAAGGTACTGGGGCTAGTGCCGTCCCAGCGCCGGCTCGGCCATCTGGTCCAGCACCGCCAGGGTATTGTTCGCCGCAGCAACCCCCATATTGAAGTAGGCCGCACTGGTCACGCCACCGATATGCGGACTGAGCACGAAGCCCGGCTGTCCCTGGAAAGGATGCGGCACTTGCAGCGGCTCGCGCGCAAAGCTGTCCAGCCCGGCGGCGGCCACGTGGCCCGAGCGGACGGCTTCGAGCAACGCCGCTTCGTCGACCAGCCCGCCGCGCGCGGTGTTGACGAGGATCACGCCACGCTTGCACCGTGCCAGTGTGCCGGCATTGACCATTTCCCGGTTCTCGGCCGTCAACGGACATTGCAGCGAAATAACATCCGATTGCTCCCAGATTTTTTCCAGCGGGACCGCTTCGATATAGTCCGGCAGGTCCGTGGCAAACGGATCGAAGCCGATCACGCGCATGCCGATGGCATCGCACATCCTGGCGAACCGTCGCCCGATCGCACCCAGGCCAATCAGGCCGATGGTGAGGCCATTCAGCTCCAGGCTCTTGTGCGTGGCCTTGTCCCAGTGGCCGGCGTGCGTGCGCGCATCCAGTTGCACCACCGACTTGGCGCACGCAAGCATCAGCGCCAGCGCATGTTCTGCAACGGCCGCGGCGTTTGCCCCGGCGGCGGCCGTGACCCTGATGCCGCGCGCCTCGGCAGCGGCCTTGTCGATGGTGTCGGTGCCGGTGCCGTGCTTCGAGATCACGCGCAAGGCCGGGGCCGCGTCCATGACTTCCGCCGTCACGCTGCCGTAGCGCACGATGATGCCGACAGGGTTGTGCTTCGCCGCCAGCGCGGCCAGATCGGCGGCCTGGGGCGTCTTGCCGGCGAATACGACCTGATAGTCGCGCAGCAGCGCCATGGCTTCCGGTGCCAGGTCCGCACCCGTGACGATAATGACTGGCCGGTTCATCACAATGCTTCTCCCGCTTTCAGGACACCGGCGGTCACCAGCGATGCCATCAGCCACGGCGCGGTGGTGTTGCCCTCCTTGATCTGGGCAATGCGCCTGGCTTCGGCCTCTTCCTTCTTTGCCGCGGCGTCGAGCAGGGCTTCGATCTTCTCGCGCTCCACCACGACCAGGCCATCGGCATCGCCGCAGATATAGTCGCCCGGGTTCACCGTCACGCCGCCGACGGAAATCGGGTGCCCGATGCGGCCGCCGACTTCCTTGGTCGGGCCATTGGGATTGGTGCCCACCGAAAACACCGGGAACTGCATGTCTTCCAGTTCGAGGCTGTCCCGGACCGCGCCATCGATGACGACACCGGCCAGGCCGCGCTGGCGCGCGGCATGCATCATGATCGTTCCCATCAGCGCGGAGGTCTGGTCGCCCTTGCCGTCCACCACCAGCACATCGCCGGGCTGCGCAAGCGCCAGCGCTGCATGGATCATCAGGTTGTCGCCCGGACGCACTTCGACAGTGAAAGCCGGGCCGGCGACTTTCATGGCAGGACGCAAGGCCCCGATACGGCCATGCAGGGCGCCGCGGCGTCCCCCGACATCCGACAGGATGGCGGGCTGGAAGCGGGCGGCACGCGCGACGATGTCGGCAGGCACGCGATCGAATGATTTGATGATGTTGGGCAAAGTCATGGAGAACTCCGGCAATATGAGAGAGATAGTGGATGCGAGGGATAGGTGCGAGGGTCGATCAATCCAGCTTCGTGCCGGAGGCCTTGATGACCGCTGCCCAGCGTCCGATGTCCTGCCTGATCAGCGCCGTGAATGCTTCGGGCGTGCCAACCAGCACCGACGCGCCTTGTTCGTTCAGCTTCCTGGCGAGCGCCGGGGACTGGAGCGCCTTGTTGAACTCGGCATTCAGCCGCACGACGATTTCCTTCGGTGTCGCGGCAGGCGCGACAAAGCCGAACCAGGTCGCCGTCTCGAAGCCGGGATAGCCCGACTCGGCAATGGTCGGGACCTGGGGCAGGTCCGGCACGCGCTTCGATGACGTCACCGCGAGCGGCCGCAGCTTGTTGTTCTTGATATGCCCGAGCAGGGTCGGCACCGATGCCATATACAGGTCGACCTGCCCGCCCATCAGGTCGTTGACCGCCTGTGCCGCGCCCTTGTACGGCACATGGGTGAACTTCACTTTCGCCGTGCTTTGCAGCTGCTCGCCACCCAGATGCGCAACGGTGCCATTGCCCGGCGAGGCGAAATTCAGCGATCCGGGCTTTGTCCTGGCGGACTGCATCACGTCCTTCATCGTCTTGTACGGCGAGTTGACGTGCGTCACCAGCACCAGCGGCGCTGAAGCGACCAGGCCGATCGGCGCAAGATCCTTTAGCGGGTCATACGGCAGCCGCTCATACAGCGAGGGGTTGATGGCAAGATTGCTGCTCTGACCCATGGCGATGGTGTAGCCATCGGCGGGCGCCTTGGCTGCGGCGTCCACGCCCAGGTTGCCGCCTGAGCCCGGCTTGTTCTCCACGACAAAGACCCAGCCCGTCGACTTTGCAACGGTATTGGTCACTTCCCGCGCGATGATGTCGGTGCCTCCGCCGGCGGGAAACGGCACGATGACGCGAATGGGCTTGCCGGGATACTGCGGTGCTGCGTGGGCCGTGGCGCATGCCATCAGGAGGCCGGCAAGGGCCAGAACGCCACGGCGGGATATTGCCTTCATGGGTGTCTCCGAATCTGGTTTCGTTGTGATTCGGATTGTGGATGGTCGTTTCACGGCATACAATGTCGTTTCACACAGTGCACCGCATTTCGTGCCATGAACCGAAAAAGTGATACAGGGGCCGCTTCATCGGGCGACGAGGGGCCGAGCGCCGTGATCGCTGTGACGCGCGCCCTGCGCGTGCTGGAAGCCTTCGGGGTCAACGACCCGCAGCTGTCGCTGGCCGAACTGAGCCGCCGCACCGGCATCCACAAGACCACGGTGCTGCGGCTGGCCCGCACGCTGGCAGCGGACAATTACCTGGTGCAGAAGGAAGACGGCAGCTGGCGGCTCGGGCGCGCGGCGGGATGGCTGGGCGCGTGCTACCAGGCAACGTTCAATGTGCAGGAAGTGGTGGAGCCCGTGCTGCGGGAACTGACGATCAAGACCGGCGAAAGCGCTTCGTTCTACATCCGCGAGGGTCAGCAGCGCACCTGCCTGCTCCGCGTCGAAGGACCGCAGGCCATCCGCCATCACGTCAGGATCGGGGCGGCGCTGCCGCTGGACAGCGGCTCGCCCGGCCGGGTCATATTGGCGTTCTCAGGCGAGCCGGGCGAACTTTACGAAACGATCCGGCGCCGCGGCTTCCACCTGTCGCTGGGCGAGCGCGAGGCCGAGGTCTCCAGCGTCTCCGCGCCGGTGTTCGGATTGCACTGGCGCCTGCTGGGCTCGATGTGCATTTCGGGGCCGACTTCCCGCCTCAGCGAAGAGCGGCTGCTGGAACTGGCGCAGACCGTTGTCGACGCGGCGACCAAGCTGTCGTATGCGATGGCAGGCAGCCAACGGCCCGCCATGCAGATTGAAAAACCGTCGACCTGGCATCCCTGACGGGGCAAGGGCGACGGATGCCGACTCAGAAGAAGTGCCGGATCCCGGTGCGCAGCAACAGCTGGTTCCGGTTGGACGAGACATTGGCCGCGCCGGCGATATACGCGGTATCGAGGACGGTGCCGGTGGCATCGCCGCCAACGTGCTGGTACACCCCCTGCACATAGACATCGGTCCGCTTCGACAGCTGGTAATCCGCCATCATGCCGATCGAATGGTAGACGGGATGCTGCCTGCCGGATGTCGCACTGACGCTCGCGCGCGTATAGCTGTACATCACCCCCGCCCAATACGCGGTGCCAAACTGGTACTTTGCGTTGACCTCGAAGTTCTGGAACCTGAGCGAAGACAGCGACCCCGCCGGCGGGACGATCGGCCCGACATAGCCGGAGCTTTGCGGATTTTCCACATCGGTATCGGAATATACGACTCCCAGCGCTGCCTTGCCGATGGAATAGGTTGCCCCCGCGCCAAAGATCCTCAGCCTGCTGCCCAGCAGGTTCTGGTCACCGCTGTTGTTGATCGCACCATAGGACGTGGCCGACGGATTGTCGGCCCGGAGAAAGGCCGCGGACACGACCAGCCCGCCACTGGCATATTGGCCGCCGACACTGTACTGGCGGTTGTTCGACCAGCTGGCGTCATCGCTGAAGCTGTACGTTGCGCCGAACTTCAGTCCGCCCAGCGTCGGACTGGTGTACTTGACGGTGTTATTGACGCGGAAGGTGTTGATCAGGTTGTCGTTGTCATACGGGTGGGCAAACATGTAGCCGCCCCACGTGCCGCCCGCGGAATTCTGCGCCAGGAAATCGACCACGGAGTCATATTGCCGGCCGGCGGTGAGCGCGCCCACGCTCTCACTGGAAAGACCCACGTATGCCTGGCGTCCGAACAGGAGACCGCCCTGGTACGCGCGGCCGCTATCCACGTCGAACCCGTTCTCAAGCTGGAACACGGCCTTGACGCCGCCGCCCAGCTCCTCCGTCCCCTTGAGTCCCCAGCGGCTGCCATGCGGAAATCCGCTTGCCATCTCCACCATGCTGTGGCCGCCGACGTTGCTCGTATAGTTGAGGCCCTCGTCGAGCACCCCATACAAGGTCACCGAGCCCTGCGCGAATGCCGGTGCGGACAACGCACACAGCAAAGCGGACAACCGAATCTTCATCTTTGTCTCCGCGGACATGTTCTTGTCCTGTTTCTGTTTCTATATCGATTTCACTGCCCAGGGACGCGCTCAGGCACTGCGCCCGGTTCCGGCGCAGCCGGTGCCTTGGAACGCTGTCCGCGCATGGCGAGCCAACACAGGATCGAGCCGGCGCAGACCATCGATGCGCCCTTCCAGAAGGCAATCGACAGCGGCGTGCGCAATATGACGGCCGCCAGCGCAGCGGAAAGCACAGGGATGAAATAGGAGGCGCCCGCAAGGATCGTGACGTTGCCGTGCAGGATGCCGACGTTCCAGGCCGCGTAGCCAAACCCCATCGCGCAAGCTGCCAGCGCCAGATACACGATGGCCTGGTAGCTGAACACCATCGTCCCGCCGTCGCCGGTGAAATACTTGATCCACAGGACCAGCGCCGTCAGCACGAAGAACAGCGTGATGCCATTCTTGCCATTGGCGATCCGGCTGGTCACGGTGCAATAGGCGGCCCAGATCACCGCGCCCGCAAAGGCCAGCCCGTAGCTGAGCGGGTTGTCCTGGACATTTGCCGCCATGCCGGCGAAGTCCAGCCCCTGGTCGCCGCCGAGCACCCGGCAAATGCCAAGAATGGCAATCGAAAACCCGGGAACGATCAGCAGGTTCGATTTCTGGCCGTTGAACGCCATGGCGCACAACATGGTAAAGCTGGGCCACAGGTAGTTGACCATGCCGACCTCGATGGCCTGCCTGCCGCTGTTGGCATAGCCGATCGACAGCGACAGGCACACTTCGTAGGAAACGAACAGGATGCTTCCCCAGATGAGATAGCGCCGGGGAAATTCACCTGGCCTGACGAAGCCAACCGTCAGCCAGAGCAGCACCGAGGCAACGGTATAGAGCATGGCCGCGCCGCCGGTTGCGCCAAGGCTTTCACTGACGCCACGAATCAGGCCGACGATCGCACTCCATAACAGGATCGCGATCAACCCGATAAGTGTTGCCTGACGCTTGCTTCGGATGAAACCTGCTTGCATGGAACTGAGAATCTATGAGGGACGATGGATGGACGGAATACCGGCGCGAGCTCCGGCGAGTCGCGCATGATACGTGTGTTGCACGGTGCCAGGGCAGCATGCGAGCGCCATGCCCGGTCCCAGACGGGACTCGCGGCATGGCTGGCCTTTTCACTTAGCTGTTGCCAACGTGGTCCGGTACGTCGATCCAGATGGTCTTCTGCTCGGTGTACTGGTCGTGCGCCCAGATCGATTTATCGCGTCCGCCGAAGCCCGACTCCTTGTAGCCACCGAACGGCGTGGTGATGTCACCCTCGCCGAAGCAGTTCACCGTCACCACGCCGGCGCGGATTTCCCGCGACAGCCGGATCGCATGGTTCAGGTTGCTCGTATAGACGGAGGCCGCGAGTCCATAGACCGAATCATTCGCCAGCGCGATGGCTTCGTCGACGGTGTTGAACGTCGTGACCGAAAGGATGGGACCGAAGATCTCTTCCCGGAACAGCTTGCTGTCCTGGCCCACGCCGTCGACCACCGTCGGCTCGACGAAAATGCCGCCTTCCGTGCCGCCGCCAAAGGCCACGCGCAGTTTCTCGATGCCGGCCTGCTCGATGTACGAACTCACCTTGCCGAAATGGGCTTCGCTGACCAGCGCGCCAATCCGATGCTCCGGATCGAGAGGATTTCCCATCTTCCATTCGCGCATGTGGACACCGATGCGCGACAGCAGCGCGTCCTTGATCTCGGCATGGACGATCAGGCGCGACGAGGCCGAGCAGTTCTCGCCCATGTTCCAGAAGGCACCGCTGACCACGTGCTGTGCTACGACATCGAGGTTCTCGGCGTCTTTCAGCACCACCGCGGGATTCTTGCCGCCGCACTCGAGCACGATGCGCTTCAGGTTCGAATCGGCCGCGTATCTGAGGAACAGCCGGCCGGTAGCCGTCGAACCGGTGAAGCTGACCATGGACACATCCATGTGCATCCCCAGCGGCTCGCCCACTTCCTTGCCGCCGCCCGGCAGCACATTGAACACGCCGGCGGGCACGCCCGCCTCATGCGCGAGCTCGGCCACGCGCAACGCCGTCAGCGTGGTTTCCTTGGCCGGCTTGACGATGATCGAGCAGCCCGCGGCCAGTGAAGGACCGATTTTCCACGCCAGCATCAGCAACGGGAAGTTCCACGGCAGCACCAGGCCCACCACGCCGATCGGCTCGCGCACCACCAGCGACAATGCGCCCGCCCCGACTGGCGCCGTGCTGTCATAGATCTTGTCGATCAGCTCTGCGTGCCAGCGGATCGTATGGATGGTCTCGGGGATATCGGTGTTCTGGCATTCGCGGATCGGCTTGCCGCTGTCGAGGCTTTCCATGACGGCCAGCTCATGGGCGTTCCTCTCGAGCAGGTCGGCGAAACGCAGCAGGACTGCCTTGCGCTCGGCCGGGGAACGTCGGTGCCAGCGTCCGTCCTCGAATGCGGCTTTGGCTTTCGCCACCGCGATATCGACATCGCGCGCGTCGCAGGCGGCGATGCTGGCCAGCACTTCGCCGGTCGCGGGATTGGTGGTCTGGAACGTTGCGCCCGACACCGCGGGCACACAGGCGCCGTCGATGAATGCCTGCGTCGGCAGTACGATATCCCGGGCGATCGCTGCATATTCGGCAGCCGTCAGTAGCCGCGCCATCAGACCTTCCCCCCGACGACCGCGGCGACATCCTGCCTGAGCCTGGCGACAATCGCCTGCAATGCCTGTTGCTCCGCTTCGTCGAGCCCTTGCAGCGGCGCGCGGACGCCACCCGGACGCAGGCCGGCGAGCTGGCAGCCGAACTTGATCGACTGGACGAACTTCCCGCCTTCCAGGAAATCCATCAGCGGCAGCATCGCGGCCATGATGCGGCGGCCCTTGTCGAAATCCTTCTCGATGATGCACGCTTCATAGAGCGCAACATGCTCGCGCGGGATAAAGTTCGAGCCGGCGCAGACCCAGCTGCGCGCGCCCCAGGCAAAGAACTCCAGCGCCTGGTCGTCCCAGCCGCACGAGATATCGATGTTCTTGAACTCCGTGGCCAGCATGTGCAGCTGTGCCGCCTGGCCCGAGCTTTCCTTGATGGCCACGAAATTGGCGGACGCCGCCGTGACGGTGCGGAAGAACTCGCGGCCCATCGACACGCCCATCCGGCCGGGATAGTTATAGAGCATGATGGGCAGGCCAGCGGCGCGGTCGATGGCAAGCGCGTGCGCGGCGTTTTCCTGCTCGGTCGGCAGCGCGTACGGCGGCGAGCCGACAAGGATGGCGTCGGCGCGGATGGCCTTGGCCGCCTTCGCATACTCGACCGAGTCTTCGGTGCGCACAGCGCCGGTGCCGACCACCAGCGGCACGCGCGTGCCGATGACCTCCCTGGCCAGCGCGGCAAGGTCGAGGCGTTCCTGCGCCGTATGCGCATAGTATTCGCCGGTCGAGCCCCCGATGACGATGCCGTGGACCCTGGCTTCGATCAGGGATTCGAGGACTTCCGCAAAGGCGGCGTTGTCGATCTTGCCTTCCGCCGTCAACGGCGTGATGGCAGGCGTATAGATGCCTTCGAATTTCATGGTTTCTCCGTGGAGTGATGTTGGTGAGAAGGAGCGGCCTAGCGAGTCAGCGATGCCGCTTCCTGCAGGCTGAGCGAGCGCGTTTCCGGAGCCAGTGCCAGCGATACCAGCAGGCCGAGCAGCGTGACCGCGGCGGCGGCGAACATGGTGTTGCCGATGCCGATGCTCTGCAGCGAGATGGGCACCAGCCACGTGCCGATGGCTGCGCCGATGCGTGACAGCGAGGCGCCCAGGCCCACCGCGGCGGAGCGGATCTCGGTGGGGAACAGTTCATTCGGATAGACCAGCTGCAGCACCTGGGCACCGCCGATAAAGACCGCGTAGGCGCCGAAAAACGCCAGCACCAGCATCTCCGCGCCATTGGAGAACGCGCCCAATCCCAGCAGTGCAAGACCGGACCACAGGAAGCTATGGATCAGCATGCTGCGCCGGCCGATGACATTGATCAGCCGCGTGGCGATGAAGCAGCCCACCACGAACAGCAGCGTGATGGCCACCGAGCCATACGACGCCCACGCGCCCTTCAGGTTGAGTGCCTGCAATACCGTCGGCGCGAATGCATACACCGCAAAGACCGGAATGACCGAGCAGCTCCAGAACACCGACACGAACAGCATGCGCTTGCCGTAGCCCGAGTGCAGCAGGCTCAGGATCGACACCTTTTTCTCGGGCGGCTGTTCCGGCAGGTTCCGCAGCGAGAAGGACGGGCCATAGACCTTCCTGATGACGCGCTCGGCTTCTGCCGTGCGCCCCTTGCTCAGCAGCCAGCGCGGCGATTCAGGCGTGCCGATGCGCAGCAGCACCAGGACCACGCCGATCGCTGCCGGGCTGGCCAGCACCAGGCGCCATGCATCGGGCTGCCCGCTATCCAGGATCGCGTTTCCGACGATATAGGCGAGCGCGGCACCGGCGAACCACAGGATGGTCAGCATCGCCAGCCGTGGGCCGCGGTACTTCTTCGGCAAGAACTCCACCAGCAGGGATCCGGCGACCGGATATTCAAAGCCGACACCCACGCCGATCAGGAAGCGGAAGAAAAACAGCGCCACGCCCGAATCGGCCCAGAACTGCGCCACCGAGCACAGCACGAAGATCGTCGGCCCGAAGAAATACAGTTTCTGGCGGCCCAGGTGCCCGGTCAGCAGGCCGCCAAGAAAGCCGCCGAAAAAGATGCCGAGCAAGGCGGAGGCCGCCACCATGCCTTGCCAGAAGCCGTCCAGCTCGAGCGCGGACGACAGCTGCACCATCGCCACGCCGATGATGCTCAGGACGTAGCCGTCCAGCACCCAGCCGCCGCCGGAGCGCACGCAGAGCAGCTGGTGGAACTTATTCAACGGCACGTCTTCGATCGAAACATTGTTTGCCACGCTTTGTCTCCTGCAATGCCCAGGCCGCCCTGATGGAATGCGGAACCTGAGTCTTTTAATGAAACCGAAGGGTCCGGGGACCCATGGATGAACGATCAGATCTCCCTGCCCGCGCGACGCTGTCCCAGCCATAGATTGGTGTTGACGCCCAGGGACAGGAACGGCTCGGGCGGATTCCTGTTCGGCCCCGGCGATGACAGCAGGAAGTCGATCAGGTCATTGCGCTCGCCCGCCAGGTAATCCGCCAGCAAGGTCCCGGTGACGGTGCCGCGCGTCACCCCCAGGCCATTGCAGCAAAGCGCGCCGTAGACATTGGGAGCGAGCTGGCCGAAATGGCCCATGTGGTTGCGCGAGAGCGCCAGCGAGCCGCCCCACGTGTATTCGAATTCGACGCCGGGCAGCATCGGGAACCGGCGCTCGAAGGACTCCCGGTGGGTCCTGACAAAGCGGTCCAGGTATTTCTGCTGGCTCCGTCCGTCGCGATTGAAGCTGAAGCTGTTCCTGACCAGGATGCGGTTGTCGTGGGTGCGGCGCAGCGTCGTGCCGAACGGGTCCGCGGGGATCAGGCCCCAGAACGGCTTGCCGCCGAGGCGCGCCTGCTCGGCCGGTGTCAGCGGCCGGGTCAGGCTTGCATAGGTGAAGATCGGCAGCATGGTCCCTTGCAGGAAGCCGAAGCGCATGCCGAAGGCGTTGTTGGTCAGGACCAGCTGGTCCGCGACGATGCGGCCATGCCGGTGCGTCAGCACGGTCTTTTCACCGTATTCCACGTCGGTGATGGCCGTGTGCTCGTAGAGCTCCACGTTTGCGGGAAGGCTGCTGGCCAGGCCCTTCACCAGCGCCGCCGGCTGGATCAGCGCGGTGCCGGGGGTGAACAGCGCCTTCCGGTAGTAGGACGTGCCGATGTGATCGGGCAAGGCCTCGCCTTCGATCATCTCGTACGGCTGGCCAAGCTTGTCCAGGCCGCGGCGATAGGCGTCGAGTACGGCGACGCCGCGATCTTCGATCGCTGCCTGGTATTTGCCGGAGGCCCGGAACTGGCAATCGATCTGGTGTGCCTCCACCAGCGACCGGAGGATCTGCTGCCCGGTCAGGTTCAGTTTCAGGCTGGTCTTCGCCGTTTCAATCTCGCCGATGTAGTCCTCCGCACCGATGTCATGGGGCAGGTCGATCGCAAAGCCCGCATTTCGCCCGGACGCCCCCAATCCCACCTCCTGGGCCTCCACCAGCACCACCCTGTCGCCCGGAAAGTTGAGCGCCAGTTGCCGGGCCGCGGCGAGGCCGGTGAATCCCGCGCCGATCACCACCCAGCGCGCCCTGGTCTCTCCCGAATGCGATGGCTTCGGCTTGCGCGGCTGGCTCAGGTGAAACCAGCCGCAAGTCGAATCGTCGGCGGGAATGGAAGTTACTTTGGTCATCTCGAAAACTCGCTGTCGCCCTTGTCTCCACCGCTCGCAACCCGGCGCCGGAGCGCGTGTCGCAGCCGTTGTGGTCATTGCGTTCGTCTGTCTACAAATTGTAGACATAGAATATTCATACGCTAGACATACCGCCATCAGGGTAAACACGGCAACGAAATGACGACTAATGCGCCTTAAAATCCACTTTTTGCTCAGGCAATCGGGCTGGCGGCGCCGCGCGCCCGCCCGCCTGCTATAAAATGTCTACGATTGATAGACAAAGGCGATGAAGATGGCGAAGACAAAGGCAGCCGCGGAGAACGAGTCCCTGCAGGCCGATCCCTCCGTTGACCGGAAGGCGCTGCTGAACGAAGCCCTGCGCAGGCGTATCGTCAGCATGGAGATGGCGCCGGGCGCCGTGGTGGACGAACTGGCGTTAAGCGAGGAGTTCGGCTTGTCCCGGCCACCAGTCCGTGAACTGATGCGGCAGATGGCCGCCGAGGGATATATCGAGCTGGAGGCCAACCGGGCGGCGCGCGTGTCGTCGATGAACCATCAGTCGCTGCGGAATTTCTTCCAGGCCGCGCCGCTGATCTATATCGCGACCACGCAACTGGCCGCGACGAATGCAACGCGTGCCGAGATCGATGAACTGAAGCAGATCCAGCTGCGGTTCCGCGAAGCCATCGAAAAGAACGATGTCGAGAACCGCGTGCTGTACAACGACCAGTTCCATCTGCAGATCGGCAGGATGGCGCATAACCCCTACCTGATGCCCAGCCTGCGCCGGATCCTGATCGACCATGCCCGGCTCGGCAAGATCTTCTACCGCCATCCGACCACGCACGACATGGAGGCGGATCTCGGCAAGGCGGCCGGCCAGCACGAGCAGATCATCGAGGCCATCGAGCGTCACGATGCGCAGGCCGCCGGAGATATCGTGCGCGCGCACATGGAACTGTCGCGGCGGCGGATCACGGAGTACGTCGCGCCTGTCGGCGTCGAGGTGCCGCTCACGTAGTGATGCCCGCCTGGCCGCACCGCAAGGCTGCGGGCTACCCTGCCGGCAAGCAGGTATTTCTTGCTGTGGCGCCCGCCCAGAAGTCCGAACACATAGATGCCTGCCACATTGGCAAGCGCGAAGATGGCGAGCGCGGCCACCCCGTCGGCCGGACGCATGCCGCGATCGATCAGATAAGCGGGCAAGTGGCTGGCGATGAAGGCCAGCTGGAAGCCGCAAGCCAGGAAGCCAAGGTTCAGCAGCCAGAAGCCGGGATGGCTGAGGGCCTCATACCGCGGCCAGCAGCGGCAGCTCGCCGGCCGGCTTGCCTTCGCCACTGCGTGCCGACGCGACGACGGCGGCGCGAGCCTGGAAAGGCAGCGCCATCGGCAGCGCCACGGCCAGCGCAACGGCGAGGATCAGCAGCGTGGCCGCCCATCTATTGCAGCCGCCCCGGCGCCCTGCCTCAAGCGATCATTCTGTCGTTTTGCCATGCGCACCACGCATGGCAGAGGCGTCGCGGATCGTGCTGTAATGGGGTTTCGCGCGTCTTTATGCCGTGTTTGCCTGGAGGCCCCGCATGTCTGTCCCGCTCGTCCGACTGTTCCCGCTAGACCTGCTCAAGGGCTTCGTCGCCGTCGGCCGGCGCATGAGCATCACCCAGGCCGCGGACGACCTGTGCCTGACGCAGTCGGCGGTCAGCCGGCAGATCCACGCGCTGGAAGAGCAGCTGAAGGTGCCGCTGTTCGTGCGCAAGCATCGCGGCGTCGCCTTTACCGCCGAGGGCGAACGGTTGTTCCGCAGCGCCGACAGCGCGCTGCAGCAACTGCAGGACGTGGTGGCCGAGGTACGCCGCATCGAGGGCCAGCGGCCGGTCACGGTCACGGCCAGCATCGGCGTGACCGGCTTGTGGCTGCTGCCGCGGCTGGGCAGCCTGCAGAAGACGCATCCGCACCTGGACGTGCGCCTGTCAGCCAGCAACCGCATCAGCGACCTGCGTGCCGAGGGCATCGACCTCGCCGTGCGCTATTGCCGCGACGCCGCGGCGCCGCCCGGTGCCATACGCCTGTTCGGCGAGCACATCGCCCCGGTGGCCCATCCCTCGCTGGCGCACGAGATAGCCGAAGCCGGCGGGCACGACGAGCCGCTGCTGAGCCTGCCGCTTCTGGAATTCGACGATCCCCGCACATGGCTGCAGTGGCGCAGCTGGCTGGAGCCAGGCGGCTACCACCAGGCGAGCCAGCGCGGCATGCTGCGCTTCAACCAATACGACCAGGTCATCCATGCCGCGCTGGCGGGCCAGGGTATCGCACTCGGGCGGCTGGAACTGGTGCGGCCGCTGATCGATGGCGGCCAGCTCGTGATCGTGCCGACGGCGCTGCAGGCGCCGCCGAGTCCGAACGCTTACTGGCTGATCCATGCCTCGGACCAGCCGCGCGAGGATGTCAGGCGCGTGGCCGAATGGATCTGCCAGGAAGCCGCGCACACTGTCACGACGCCCGCGCGCGCCACAGCCACCTGAAGCGCCTGACCCACGTCGATCCAGCGCTGCGGGAACGCGGTGGCGCTTCGATCTGGCACAACGCGGGGCCGGCGCCATGCAGCGCGGCGACAAACACATCGGCGTCGCGATGCAGCCGGTAGCGTTCGCCGGGCGCAAGCATGACGTCAGGCGATGGCCTGTCCCCGGCTTCAAACGTCAGCCACAGGCTGCCGCCGCAGCAGGCCAGTTCAGCGCCGGCAGGCAATCGCAGGCGCCGGCATTCCCCTTCGAGGGATAGAGTGCATGAGGACATGAAAGGCTCCGGTTGGCCTTTCCATTGTGCGAACCGGCGAGGTGGCCTGCCATGAGCATTGCGTCGGCATGGCATGCCTGGCCGGCATGCCGCGCATGCCACCCCACCCCCGCTCCCCGGCCCTCAAAACCGATGCCGCAAGCCCACGCTCACCGACCTGGCATCGTCGCCGCTGCCCGGATCGATCGCGATGCTGTTGATGCTGGCGCTGCCGCCCGGACTGTTATGCACCCACACCGCCCGCATGTACGCCGTGGTGCGCTTGCTCAGGTCATGATCCCAGCCGATGGTCATGGCCAGCGGCCGTTCCCCGCCGCCCAGGATCTGCCGCTTGATTGCCGCGGCCTTGAAGATGTCGCGCGGCGTCACTGTCCAGCTGAAGGTCACGCCATAGTGGCGCGCCGACCGCGTCTCGGGGCGGTTGCTGCTTGCCATGCTGAACAGCAGGCCGACTTCCACCGGCTTGAAGCGGTAAGAGCCGCCGACAAAGTGGTTCGACGTCAGCGTCGGCTCCACCGGCACGTTGGCGCCGGTGTACATGCCCTGGTAGGTGTAGAACGCGTAGACGTTGCCGGCTTCGTAGGTCGCGTTCATGCCGAAGTTCAGCCCCGAGCGCGGCGACCCCGGCACCTCGCCCGGCGCCACCGCCGCGCCGAAGGCGAAGCCGCCCCAGTTGGGCGAGAAGTACTGCACGGCGTTGTCGAATCGCGCGCCATAGGCGACATGCCCGGTGCCCTGCGATGCCGTGGCGCTGAGCAGGTTGAATGGCGACACCGCGCCGTTGAGCAGGAACGGGTCGAGCCGCAGCAGCGCATAGAACGACGGCGTGTACTGGCGGCCGAGGCGGACTTCGCCCCACCCGTCGGACAAGCCCATGTACGCCTGCCGCCCGAACAGGCGGTTGCCGAAGAACTCGGTGCCGTTGTCGATACTGAAGCCTGACTCGACCAGAAAGTTGGCCTTGAGGCCGCCGCCCAGGTCCTCGATGCCGCGGATGCCCCAGCGCGATGCCGCCTGCTGGCCTTCCCGCATCCGCACCACGCTGTCGGATCCCCGCGCGTATTCAATCGAGGCATCGACCACGCCGTACAGCTGCATCGTCCCCGCGGCCGTGTTGCCGCCGTAGAGCGCCGCCCCGGCCAATCCCGTCGCCATCCACTGTCTAGCCTTCACGCTGCCCGTCTCCCGTCCTCGTTGTTGTCTTCGTGTGTTGCGCTTGCTGCTTGTTGCCTTCATTCCGCCTTCATTCCGCCTTCAGTCCGCCTTCAGTCCCGCCACCTTCACCACCTCGCCCCATGCCGCAAGGTCGGCGCTGACGAGCTTCGCCAGTTCCGCCGCGCTGGCCGGCGTGGCCGGCTTCAGGTTCATCGCGGCGAAGCGTTCGCGGTCTTCGGGCGATTGCAGGATGCGGTTCACCTCCGCGTTGAGCCGCGCGACGATCGGCGCGGGCAAGCCCCTGGGCCCGAACAACGCGACCCAGCTGGCTTGCTGGAACGGCACGCCCTGCTCGGTCATGGTCGGCACGTCGGGCGTGGGCAGCAGCCGCTCCGGGCCCGACACGGCAATGCCGCGAATGCGGCTGGATTTCAGGTGCGGGATGGACGAGACCGAATCGGTGATGCCGATGGTCACGTGGCCGGCGGCCAGGTCGTTGCTGCACTGGGTCGCGGTCTTGTAGGGGATATGGCGCAGGTGGATGCCGGTCTTCGCCTTCAGGTACTCCATCGCCAGGTGGCCGCCAGAGCCCACGCCCCACGAGCAGTACGCCAGTTCGCTCTTGCTGGCCTTCACATAGGCCAGCAGTTCCTGCAGGTTGCGCACGGGCACGCCGGCGCTGACGGCGAGCAGGTTGCCGCCCGGCGCGCTGGGGCGCGCGATCGGCGTGAAATCCCTGACCGGGTCATAGGGCAGCGACGGCGTGGTCCACGGGTTCACCGTCAGCGTGGCGGAATAGGTGAACAGCAGCGTGTATCCGTCCGGGGCGGCGCGGGCCACGGTCTCGCTGGCGATGATGCCGTTGGCGCCGGGGCGGTTGTCGACCACGACCGGCTGCTTCAGCGCCGTGGTCAGGCGCTCGTGACAAGGTCGAACAGTTACGGATTGGCGCAACCGGATAGTTCCGGATGGCCTCCAAGATTTCCGTTATCTATCAAATACTTAAGCACCACCGCGCAGCTCCTGCCTACGGCAGTCCAAGCCCCTTGATTGCGGGAATTGACAATGAACTATTTTCGGCCGAAAAGTACAATAGTTCCGGATGGAGGGGGCGAAAAAATCGCCCCCCAAACGAGACATCATGAATCGAGCAGCCCTTGCTTCTTGTAGAAGTCCTCGTTAGCCTGGTCGAGCGGGTTAGGCACCTGGACGACGACCTCAGCGCCATCAGACTTTACGTCTGGCGTCTGCATGTTGTATGACGCGGCTTCGGCCCTGCCGGTTTCCTGGTCACGCACCAACGCTGCAGCATCCTTTGCAGCGCTGACCGTCGAACCAATTGCGCCCGCAAGGGGGTTGCCCATGCGCTGCTGAGCTTCGACATGTTGCTGATGCTCCTGATTTGACATCTGCGCGCGAAGGCTAGGGGTCTTCTTCGCCATTTTCATTCTCCTGTACTGGTCGTCAAACTCATAGACGTCCATCTTCGTCCACGAGGCCGAGCCAAACCTGCGAGCGTCCTCCGGCACCATTTCAAGACGCTCCTTGACGCCATCGTTGCGCTTCCAAAGCAGAACGCGCTGAAAGCCGGTCAACGCCTTGAGCCACACTGACCGACTCTTCGTCTTGCCGGGCGACTTTGCGCCGTCGTTAAAATAGTCAATCAGCCCCCTTGAGGTCCACCTAGCGCCGCGGAAGTACACAATCCCCTTGCGACATTCTCGCTGGACCCACGGCAAGAATCGGTCATTGACCTCTTCCTCCGTGTAAGCCCTCCGCGCATCGCCAAACCGCTGGAGTTGCGTGTACCGGTGCAAGTCGGCAGGATAGATGTCGATGTCCTTCCTCCGCATTTCCTCCGTTCGAAGGTTGGACACATCATGGCAGAGATTGTGATAGTTGAACGCCCTGAGCATGTACCTTTCTAGGTCGTCGAGCGGAATCGCCTTACCCTTTCTCCGGTAGAGCAGCCGCATCTCTTTTGCGAGCGCATTGGTGTCACGGGTTGTGCCGAGCTTGTCTTCTGCCATCATGCGAATAAGAGTGCCATTCAGCGACTCGATTCGCCCCTTCTTCTGGCCTTGCGACGGCGGTGCCAGCACCCGGATTAACCCCATCTTATCCACGGCCGCGGCGACCACGGACTCCGATGCGCCAGCTCCGTTATCGACATACACCGCGTCGATGTTCCCGTGGAGAAGGCCCTTGAGAACACCCAAACCAAGTGCACTTGCCCGCCTCTGCTTGGGAAGAAAGATGGATGCGATACATCGCCGGAAGCTCTCGCCATTCTCGCCTTTCAGAGCGAACTCCCACCCTAAAACAGCACCTGTGAGGCGGGAAACTGCGTAGACGACCTTTACTGTGGTCTTAACAGTTTTCCCTTTCACCTTGACGGCAACGCCCACTTTTGGCATCCAGCCGTCGATGTCAACAATTTCGATGACGCCGAACGTGATGTCGCTCGATTGGCCAGACATTGCCCTCTCGAACTGAGTACTGATGACCACACCGTTCCGCAGGGCCTTCAGATTGTCCCGCACGATGATTGCTGGCGCGTGGTACATGAACATCCGAAACGTTGGAATGCTCCATTTCGACCGCTTCGCGTAATAGAGCCGCTTGATGAGGCGCCAAGTTTGCCTCAGAGAATTTCTACCTCGCGCCCAGAACTCCTTCAGTCCCTTAGCAAACTTCTTGAGGTCAAGCAGCCCCACCGGACACCGCCGTTTGAACGTCTTCTCCCCATTGAGAAATGCCTCCGCCTTACTCAGACTTTCGTCGAAGGACAGCGGACCTGGCTTGCTCCTATTCAGACCTGCTCGTAACACCTGTGGCGCGCCCCGCAGTGGCGTCAGCCTGAGCAAAGCGGTCGGCCCACCGCCAAAGTGAAAGTACTTCCGGATGAGTTCCAGAAGATAGGGCTTGTAGGTGTCCTTGCGTCCGAGCGCCTGAAGCACTTCCGAGATTCGCCGGTCAAGAGCACCACTGTCGAAGATGACTTCGTCGTTGATGCCGAAGTCTTTAGGGTCACCGTTCCCGACCTTGTCCACCATCAACAGAGCGCACAGCAGCGCATTTCGATACTGCAATCCGACCATAGCCGAAGGAGGAACAGCCTCAATCGGACTGTCCATGAACGCAGGTCTCACGGTATCCGGCACAACGAATACCTCCTGCGCCTCACAGAAACCCATAAGCCGTTCTGGCTTTCGGCGTCCGTCCGGCGCCTTTCCGGCCCAGACCTTCTGGGCGTAAAGTGTCATGGTGAAAGGGTCCCATGCAATTGCCCTTCGCATGGTTTCGGCTTCATCACTTCTGGCCGCCAGGGTCGGACATTTGAACACTGTGAACCGACGCAATCCGGCGGGCCATTCCGACGCCCAAACTTCGGCGAGCCATAGCAACTGCGATTCCGTCGCTTTGGGCGGCAGGAGGTCGCTCTGCCGAGCCACTTCCGGCTGTACTACTTGATTGGCTTCCATAGTCGTCTCCTTTCGACGCTAACGGAGCAGATGAAGGTCTTTGTCTGGCATGAGCGGTTGTGTGTGGTCAACCCTGAGCATGCCAAAGCTAACCGCGATGGCGAACAGCTGATGTGCCCTATCAACCGATATGCCGAGTTGCTTTGCTACGCGGCTCATTACAGACGACATCCGACCCTCCGTTGAACGGGTCAGCAAATAATCGGCGAACATATGTGCCTCGTTGTACTGGCCCACCACATCCTGGTCACGAATTGTTCGAAACATGACCAGGCAATTTGACAGCTCATGCGCTTGGTATGGATTGCTGAGCATGAGCTGCCAAGTCCATCCGAGCTTCCCCAGCGCTTCTTTTTCACGCTGGAGACGCGCCTTCTCCTTATCGCTAAACGTCTCCTTCTTCGCCGACTTCACATCGATGCCGTGATAGTGCAGGTGAAAATCTGGTGGAAGCAGCATCGTGACGACAATATCGATGGTCATCTGGTCTGTCTTGTACAGGCGCCGACCAGCTTTGACTGCTCGGTCGAATGCACCGTCCTTCAGGATGGGATATCCAAACGGTCAGCCGAAACGCTGCACCGGAGCTATGGACACGCTCTTTCCTCGCCCCGTTGTTCGCGAAGACGCATTCGCGACGAGCAGCGACCCTAGCGCAGACGCTTCAGCATGACTTCTGGCCGCGCTATGAATGGAACTGTCCCCAACGCATTCTCCGCGCCCGCTGCTTTGTTGTAGCTGCTATCCCGTGAAGCCGTTTCACCTCGTCATACGAAAGGCTGTCGACCTGGCCTTCCTCTCCCGCCGGAATCTGACTCACAAAGCCTTCTGCAACACTCGATTTCAATAGCCGCCGCAGATAGTCTTCAGGCGTCTCTTCGTGCTTTCGCAGTGCCTTCCTTGCTTCAGGAAGCATTCCGCTGGCGAGAAGCTTCCTGAATGACTGGACGCATGGAAACCCCTGTCGTAACTTGCAGGAGGAGAGTCGTCCAGAGAAGCCGATAGCGCGAAGAGTCTTAGCTCGACGTGCGATGTGTTCAGCAAGGGACGCGTCGGTTTTTTCTAAGATAGCGACTCCATCGCACCGCGGTGCCGGTTCGATTCCAAGCTCTTTGAGGCGACCAAGTGTGAGGACCTTTTGCTCCGACCTGCTCAAGCGTGACTTCAGTTCGGCATGCGTACTCCGTGGGTACTTCTTCTTGAGCTGTTGGTACTTGGCGCCAAGCTCGGCCATCCGCTTGGTAAGTTCAGCAGCCTTTCTCCGTCGGTATGTCTTTCTGTACCCGGCATCTTTCGCCGTTGGAACGACTGTGAGACTGGCGTCCTCGGAAGCCATCTTTTTCGAGCGGAGAGCATCAACTACGTTGCGCCAACCACCGAACAACGCCAGGAGAAGAAGCAGCATTTGAACCGCTTTCCGGGGAAGCACGCCTCGTTTAATCTCTCTTAACGTGCAGCGAATTCCATTGCGGAGACCCGCTCTGTCCATTTTTGATGAATAGGGTGTTTCGGCCGTGAAGTCATCCCACGCCCCCCAATGAATCCTACCGCCACCAAATATTCCCAGATTTTTCATCTGATTCTGAATCAGATGCAGGACCGCTTCGTACTGAAGTTTCGGCACTGCTGAGACGTCAAGCATTTCGGACAGCGCTGAAGCGAATTCAAACTCAACCTCTTCCTGCGCTGAGCTTGCTGGTCGAATTATCTGCACCCGAGGATGACCACAAAGGCATTTAAGGCTCGGGCCCGATGTCATTAGAGAAGAACGCGCTGCCGCGCCGCAAGCTTCGCAGTTTGTGAAAAGCCACTCCTGATGCTTCAAGCAGCACGTGCTTTCGTTGAGGATGCACTGGATACGCCAGACCCCTTCTCCTATAGTTGCCAAGTCTTCTGCAAGACAAATCCTGCAGAACGCGGGCCTCCAAGCCTGACTCGCACGTCGGACTGAAAGACCGCAGAGGATACTGACGCCCCAGTAGCTTTGGTAAAGATGGTGTTCAATCAGTCGCTCCTTTGCCGCATCAGGCATGAGTCGTGCCAACGCCGGCACGAACGTGTTATGGTTCAGCATGAACAGCGCATCTTCTTCGTCCAGCCCCAGAAAGCGGCAAGCGTTCATGAGACCCGATGGCAGCGCCCAACTCATGCGACACCATTTGGTCTCAGGCCACTCAAAATCGTCCCGCTCCTCTGATGCCGGCGCCACTGCATAGCGCTGGGACTTCAAATAGGTTGCAACTACCTCTCCGCGAAGTATGTCCCGGTATATGATTCTTAGAGCCATGTTTGCCTCCTACGCTGTCACTTGGGTTCCTTCTTTTCGAGATAATCATGCACGGTTCTCAGGCGAAGCTTCGATGCGTGGGCAATGGATGCTATGGAAATCAACTTATTGCGCTCGTGAAGCCGTGTGACGGCCCACTCAATCCGCTCTCTAACGAACGCCTGTCGCGAATCGGGGTGCGTGACCATCCAGCTTGCGCCCGATGCATTCTGCTTTGCTTTAGCGAATTTCCTCTCTTGGAGCCCAAGACCCATGCGCATCTGATAGTCCGACCGAGAGGCAGGTAGCCCAGCACGCGCGCAAGAGCCACTTGCCGCTGAATCAGCCAGGACGCCAAGCATCGACTTCGAGTAGCCTTCTTGACCGCGCTTGCCACGGCGAACGATACGCTTGGGTAGATGAGCTTCAAACCAGCGTCGGTCGTTGGTGCGCAGCCACGCGTACAGCCTCCACTTCCGCCCCCGAAGCACCGTCCTGGATGCCTCAGGATGCTCCGCTCGCGCCTTGAGCCATTCCTTTCGCTTCGCTGTTCGAAGGCTGCAGGTCACTTGCGCCGGCTGGTAGCACGGCGTTTCGCGTGCAGGCGCGGTGCACCCGTTGGATTCTTCCAGAAACCATCGCATCAGAATCGCTAGCGCCGGATGAACCCCGGCGTTGTCTTGCCGACGCAATCCATGACAGATTCGACTTGCGGCCTCTGGGTTCTGTGCAAGCTCGGTAAGGCGACAGTCCTCAAAGCCCGCTGAAAACTTCTTGACGAAGTCCGCATTGAGTTGTTCCGCAGCAAGAACGCCCGACGAGTTGATGTACTTGCGCTCCTGAAGCAGGTCGTACAATCGCTTCAGTGCATCGCCGTAGCCTGGAGCGATGGCCACCTGCCACGACCTCTCTGAAAATGCGACGCTATTTGCCCTACGTGCGCCCTGAGCTTTGGTTCTGCATAGCGACTCATACGTTGAACAGGTGTCGGCGAGGACATACGCCACCCAGTGGATTGGGCAATAGGTCGAATACGGCAAGCATTCGTGGCAATGTGATACCTCGCGCCCGACAGAAGCGAGCGCCTCTTTCCTGCACTCCGGGCATCTCAGTCCGTACCGGTGCGTGGACTCCAACAGTCCCGGGGCATGTACCATCGCGATGACTCTGGCACCCTCGACAAGCTCCTCGTCAAGTCTGGCAGCCCGTTCCGAACACAGACTACTCGTTACGTAGTTCCGAAGAGCATGTCTTAGAAGCACCTCCTGCTCATCCCCGTATATGCCTTGCGTCAACTCACAGAAGCGAGCCACCCGACATGGCAAGGTATAGATAAGAGGTGCGCATCGTCGGAAGGCTCTTCCGACGACTCGTTTGATGGTTGCATCCCCCGTAGATGTGTCCGCACTGCGCAGCAGGCTGAAAGCTGTCTCGAAGTCGGCAGCGGGGAAAAAGGTCGGTATCATGCTGCCGGCGCGCTAAGATGCCTTCAGAGACTCCGGAGAAGGCATCAGCGGAGAGTATTCAAGCGAAGGCAACACCTTCACAATGAACTCGAACGTAAGCCAATCGCCGTGTCGAAGCATGCTGGAAAACGTGAAGTTATTCCCTTCACGCATTTGCACGATGGCCCGCAGATGTGGGATGTACACTGACAATGCCTGGACGGCTACCTCGCAGAAGTGATTCTGCTCCAGTTGAGTGAACCCCTTGCTTCGCATGTCCTCAGACACGGCGCGGCACGCGCACACGGCTAAGCCCGGATAGCCGAACGTCATGCTCCAGAGCACGTCATATAGCCAAAGCGGCGGACGCTGTGCCTTCACGAACGGAAAGCAGACCGCATGGATGGCGTTGACCACCGCCTTCCAGTCGTTAGAGCCATGCTCCAAAGGGCGGATGTACCGCGGCCCCGTTGGACAAAGACTTCCAATCGCGCTACTCTGCCTGGCTAGCCCCGTCAGTGCCCCGGGCGTAGCGAAACACAGTACGGGGATTCCGGTGGTACGAGTGAATCGCCCGAGGGCGCTCCAGGTCTTCATGGCGCGTTCGGACGTGGCTTCGTGGGTGTCAATCTTTTCCACGATAAGCAAGCCCAGGTTGATGACGACCCCGTGCGCGCACAGCGCCGCCTCGATATGAAGCTCGCTTGCGCAATACCGTGTGTTCCATTCCAGCTTTGCGTAGGGTCCGAGGGCTGCGTTGATGGCACAGAACATGTTGTAAAGAAGCGATTTGAGACGCCCGTCCAATGGCCACGCGACGCGTAAGGTCCGAATTCGAATGTACTGTGAGCGGTATTCACCATCCTTGATAAGGAACTGCTCGAAGGTCGCTCCGGACTCCTTTTTTGCACCCTTGTCGACGTAAGCCTGGATGGCATCGGCGAGCTTCATTCGGCCGCATTGTGCGGGAGCGCAAACTATGTAGCCCCTAGGCAGGTCATGCTCCGACTTCTGACTTTTTTTTGGAACCGAGAGAATTTGCTTCGGCCTGCTCTCCGGGTCGGCCGGGTTTCGCGGGCGCTCTCTCACGAAAGCGTTCGCATTAATCGCGCGCGCTCGATACTCGGGGTTTAGTGGATTCCTTGCCTCATATGACGCCCAGACTGACTCCATGATGTCGACCAGAATTCTTGCGTGCGTGTCGGTAGGTATCAGCAGCCGAGCGGCTAGTTCACTGTTCTTCGCCGGCAGTTGGCCATCGGATGACGGTACCGGCTTGCCATATGACAGCAGAATGCTTCTTGCCTCGTCCACTGTCGGAATTTTCGGAAGGCCCTTCAGGAACGGGTTCTCACCGCTTACCACTGTCAGAGAGGCGGGCGTTTTCCCGAGGTTGGCATTGTTGGACTTAGCCATGATGTGCGACTCCGTTCCACGACGGCTCTTAGCGAGCAGCCGAGTTCAGACAGGCACGGCTATCCCCCAACCTCGAAGAGCAGGTCGAGTCACTATTCGGAGTTCCGC
This sequence comes from Cupriavidus phytohabitans, assembly GCF_017815025.1. Taxonomy (NCBI): domain Bacteria; kingdom Pseudomonadati; phylum Pseudomonadota; class Betaproteobacteria; order Burkholderiales; family Burkholderiaceae; genus Cupriavidus; species Cupriavidus phytohabitans. The sequence goes on along the minus strand of NZ_JAGIQB010000033.1, from coordinate 58,017 downwards.
CGCGCCAGTCGAGTGCGATGCGTTAGCGCTGGTATCCGCGTAACCGCACGTGTGAATGGAAACGGGCAAGCTTTACTGTGGGGTGCCGCTTTATGTACCCAACGAATGGGCGCGGTGGTCCAAATCGTTTACGGGCAAGCCACGCAAGGACTGGTCTGGTATTAGGGGGTTTCTTGGCAGCGTATGAGACATCATTTGCCGAAATCGTCCCAAAGCATGTCGAGAGTGGCAATCTGTCGACCTGCACGACTAATGTCGCAAGTTGGTCACGCAGCGCGCGACGTTTGGAGAAGCGAGAATGAGACATTTTGTGCCCCTTGCCACCCGACAGGACGAACGCATCCCGCCCTGTCGGGATTGGGTTGACAACGGGGGGGTGAGCACAGAAACTGGAAGCGGTTGCGGTGTGCTTCCGATGTTGGTATGCGCACGCTCCGGGGCGGCATAGAGTGCCGACTCTATGCTGCCCGTCCCCCTGCAGCTTTCGGCTGCACGACATCACCGAACGGTGAACCTTAAATGTGTCCGATTCATTAGTTTCGTACCTCCAACTCGCAGCACACTTTACGACCTTGCAAAAAGTACCGAAATCGGCTCTCGTAAGCGGGAGGTTGAATTTTCCTTATTACACGCTATACTAAACGGTTATCCTATGCTACTAGTCTAGGTCGTGGATTCGTGCTATGCAAATCGCCGGCACAATTCGGCACGCGGTGCCGCCTCAAGACGCGCTCGCTATAGCGAGAACCTCGCCTTCCGCTACACTCACTTTCAACAGCCTCGCTAACCTATCGCTGGCGCCAACCGCAGCCAAGCCATGCAGTTCGTCCACGATGCACGAACAATCTGCTAACGCTGCCACTGCCTGACCGAAGTCACAGTCGAGCAAGACTGGATGGTCTGGGCATCGTCGCCAGAGGTCCTCTTCAAGCCAAGCCCTCCGCGTTCTTGCCATCCTCAAGCGGGAACGCGGACCTTTGATGCTTCTCCAAGTAGCCCCAATGATTTTGGGGCGTACCGACGCCGGAAGCATCTCTATGGCAGCGCGATACCCCACCAGCGGTACCCACCAGTTGTGAAGAACGATTGATGTGTCGGGATGTGCGTCCATGACTGACTTCAAAATGCTGTTATTTTCAAAAAGCGCGTGGCCGGCAGCGCGCAAACGCGGCAATCGTTGTCCATAGAACGACACCAGGTTCGGATGCAAAACGCCTTCGAAGCCTAGATAGAGAGTTGCGCTGTTGCTCATGGCGACTCCTCTTTCCCAGACCCACACGTAGCCGCTCGAAGCATCAAGGACAACGCAGAGCGACTACAATGGAATTGCCTAGACGATTCATCAAATCCGGAAGCCGGCGCGCGATGAAATTGAATTCCGCACCGTCTTGATTTCATCGCATCGTCTCCTCGGCTGCATACAGAGGGAAGTTAAAAATTGGGCCACACGAGCACGCCATGGTCTCGATTGGCGGCACGGACTGCGCGCGCAATTCTTACGCGCAAAGACGTGTCAGTCGATGAATTCGCCAACAGAATTTCCGCTATGGGCGTGCCCGAGACTTTCCGAGGTGCGGAGAGCAAGTTTCAGCGCGGGACCTATAGCCTCGCTTACTTCCTCTTGCTACTACACGCAGCAAACTCAGAGTACCCAAGGGAGTGGGCGAAATTTATTGACTCGGATGAGTCATGGGAATCCGCTGCTAGTCATGTTTTCCTCTATGAGCTAAAGCGCCAAGCACTTAGCATCGAAGAGCTGTGCCAAAGACTCGAGACAATCGCCGTCCATACTCGCCCAGAGAAGCTCACTGCTCATATTGAAGGTGGTGGATTCCCTTTCACGCTGTTATTGCAAACAGCCTCGGTCGCACCAATCCCGGAACTCATCCGGTTTGTAGACCAAAACGACCTTGCTGAGGCAGCTGACAAATTCAGCACAATGACCTCAAAGAAGAGCGGCCGATAGTCAGCGGCTCCAGAATTGGTCAACGTTGTGATGGCAAGATAAGGCGTTTGTCTGCGACAACGACTGGTTGCTGAGGTCAGCGAGACAAAATGCCGCCGAAGGGAATGCAAGGTCGGAAGGAGTTCTGCTTGGTAACCTTGCTGGGTACGTTACATTACGTACCATCACTGTAGGTCGTCACGACGAAAAATCAAGCGGATTCTTCTGTGACTTAGGCGATATTCGAGCTCGCAGAGCGGCCAGTGAATCGAGGTAGAGTGCTGCTGTATGGAGCCGATTGGTAAGCGCATGGGTGACATCCTCTGTCGCCAGAAGCCTCTCATCAAACACTGCTGAGAGAACGACTAGATGCGCCGCGGCAGACGGTTCTCCTGGCTCGCCTTGCATCAGGTAGCGAGAGCCGTTGCTGGCGACGGCGACCTGCAAGGTTGGGTCGATTCGAATGAGTGGCGGAGTTGCCCAAACCTCCCTACGCGGGCCTATGAGGCCTACCAAGTGAAGTTTCCCGCGGTAGGTACGGAGTAGACGCCAATCTCGGATAGTTGTGTACTGCTCTCTAAACGAGTTTGCTCTTTCTTTGCCGACGAGCGTGAGGTGTCTTGGCCTGTGCGCGCTCAACGTGTGCCGGCATTGACGTGGTACATGGCTGTCCATGACCATCTCCTTTGACTTGCTCTGCAAGAGGGTTGCCCGACTCGGTGGGCGTCTTGCAGTGATGGGGTCAGCTGCGGAATATCGTTCAATTTGTGAGGCAGCAAGACGGCTCCTGGTGGGGAACCAGGTTGCGGCGTCTACAGCGCCGGACGCCCTGGCTGCTTGGCTTCCGATACCGGCTCGTCGTGTCCGTCTTCGTATTCTGAGCTGATGTTTTTCGCGGACTTCACATCATTGAGCATCTTCCAAACTGTCCACGTATGCATCGCATCCTCATCGCGGCCTGAGGGCCCCTGCAGAACGTATCTCCGACCACTTCGCGTGGTGCCGATTCTCGTCTCTCTGTCGAACTTGATAATTGCTGAGCTGACTCTTCCGTTCGAACTCTCCACGTTCTGGCCGACGAAATGGTGTTCGCCGCGCTCGGTCGCAAAGACGCGCCACTTCCGAAGAACTATCTCCGGGTCTGCTTCTACGGATGGCACTTTCCAAATTGGCATTTCCGACTCCTCTCCATCTCACCCGCCTGGGAGACCAAGCACTCGTTCCTGTGACGCGCCGATGCTGCCCAGTCCTCAAGGAGCTGTAGGCAAGGCGTTGGAACGTTCGGAACGAAGAATCCGCCCTGGTTCTGGACGTTGGCGAAACGCGGTAGGTAGGAGGAAAGTAGCCCTAGACGTCTAATTCTGTTTCTGATGGGCCACCAAGGAGCAATCTTACGGTCGCTCAACTTCAGTCTAGCCGCTTCAGACGGGGTTTCAAGGCAAACGTATGTCTCGCAGAAGCCCTCCGCAATCGGTCGCGCGACAGGGAAAGCGGCGGCCACGAGGAATTCTTCGACCTGCAAGGAGGGCTCGGCGCCGGCGGGCGATAGAATACGGAAAAAGCATTGGCACGCCGAGGGGTTATAAGTGAGCAAGAAAGGAAAGTATTCGAAAAACGGGAAAGTCGTCGTCTACAAGCCATCAGAAGCGCTGCCGGCCGCCGGCGGTTCCGCCGGGCTTGTCACGGATGCACTAGCAGGAACACTTCGCACGGACATCCAGGGATACGACCAGACCAGACGGTTGCTCGAGGACTTGTCGAGGGATGCGAATTGAAGAAGCAGCTTGAACGGGCCGCCACCGTCTTGGCGCGCAATCGACAGCGAGCTTACGTAAGTCGAGTCGCATGGCTAGACCTTGAACTGATGGTCCGCAAGGCCTTTGGCGAAGTACAGGTAAATGAAGCGGCCACGCAGGAACTCGGGATGCTGTATCTGACCACTAATCGGGACTATCCGCCCTTCGACAAATCTACCTTCGACGTGACGAACATCACCAACCAGCTGCAAATCTCGACGGGATTTAGGTTTATGGGCGTTAGCAGACCATCTCAAAGCCAAGGCGAAGCGGCGCCTATTTCAAAGGTTGTCGAGGAAGTGGGCGCGTCCCTTTGGTTCAACCAGGACGCTACAGGAGCAGTGACGATTTTTGTTGCACCTTACAAATCTGAAGTAATGAAGATGAGCGAGAGAAACTTTATCTTAGGAAGGCATAGATGGGCTACCGACATTTCCGAGAGACAGGTGAAGAATTATTTTGCGAAATTTTTTCGATATTGTGCAACAACAAGCGTTCATGGAAACTTTGACGCTTCTTCATACCTATTCAGGTTAAGTCTGCGTCTACGCGATATTCGCTTTGCATCCAATGAGTCCGAGCGACTTTGGAAGCTCGCGGGGTGGACTTCGACAACCGCCGTTGCGCTATACACCGGCGGAAAGCTTTTTTCGTGAGGCGGTTCAATATTAAACCATGTTCCCCAAATAAAGAACTCTACCGTTTTGCTTTGTCCTTGCTCCATCGATGAATGCGAATAGTGGCTGGCCGGCACATGGACCCCCTTGACCGCGTGAGGCGACACCCACCGCATCAGGCTTGTCGTTCGTGGCCCGTGCAGAGCACTAACGCCAACAAAGGTGGGATACTTTTCCAGTACCAATCCGGCCTATCATATCCAGCTTAGATGTCTCTGCAGAGACCACGGCCCTTCAGAAGCTCTTCATTTCAGTAATGCCAGTACGACCAATAGCGAAAGTCTCCCGCGCAGAACTTGCCGATTTGAATTCCTTCCGCATCGTGGCAAGGCTGCTCAGCTTTAAGCAAGCTGCTGTGGAGCTTGGAGTTTCGTCTTCTGCCCTGAGCCACGCCATTCGTAATCTGGAAGCGCGACTTGGCGTTCGATTACTGAACCGCACGACGCGCGCTGTTGCCCTTACTGAAGCAGGTGCGAATCTAGCCAACAGGCTCGAACTGGGCTTTCAAGAGATTGGGGATGCGCTTGAGGAAGTGAACAAGCATCGCGACCGACCTGTCGGAAGGCTTCGGTTGAATGTGTTAAGCGATGGTGCCCGACTCGTCCTTGCCAAGCTTCTGCCTTCCTTCCTGCACGATTACCCAGATGTGGAGGTCGAGGTCGCCGTCGAGGACAAGGTTGTAGAAATACTTGCGGCAGGATTCGATGCTGGCATTCGCTTTGGCGGGACCATCCCTGAAGACTTTGTCGCCGTCCCTCTTGGAGAGAATCTCAAATGGGTCGCTGCGGCTTCGCCCCGCTACTTGAAGCGGCACAAGCCACCTAGGGTTCCGGAGGATTTGAGAACGCACACCTGCATCCAGATTCGAACGGGACAGGGTGTTATCTATCGCTGGGACTTTCAGAAGGGTGGCGACCGAAGGACCATTGACGTTCCGGGGCAACTTTGCGTCAACGAGACGACCCTTGGGGTAGAGATGGCCTTGGCGGGGGTCGGCATCACATATTGTCTACAGGCTCGAATAGCGGAGCATCTGGAACGAGGCGAACTGCAAGTTGTCTTGGGCGACTGGGCGCCAATGGAACCGGCATTTCATCTCTACTACCCCAGCCGGCGGCAAATGCCTCCAGGGCTGCGTGAGCTGATAGACCATTTCCGAGCACACGCAGCTTGAGCGGCTAGTGGGCCGACGTCGCATTCGGATTGGTTCCTAGTGCTCTTCTGAAAAGAGGCTCGCGCTCTGCGTTGCCTGATGGGTTGAGATAGCCATAAGCCCTACACCAGCAACGGCGAGCAGCGCGCCCACCCACCCGGTCGATACCCATCCAAGATTGTTCGCAATCGCAACACCGCCGAGCGTCGCACCAATGGCGTTGGCAACGTTGAAAGCGCTGTGGTTGAGCGCCGCCGCAAGTGTTTGGGCTTTGCCAGCGATGCTCATCAGACGGGCTTGAAGGGCTGGCACCAAGGCAAATCCATTACCAATAAGAAAGAGCACGAGCAAGGTTAATAACGGAGAGTCGGCGACCATAGAGAACGCAGACAGGAATGCAGCGTTCCAGGCAAGCATGCCAAAAATGGAGGGCACCAACGCTCGGTCCGCGAGCCATCCGCCAGCAAGATTGCCGACAACCATACCGACACCCCAGACGGCCAAGGCAAACGGTACCTGCTCAGCCGACAACCCGGTAACCATGGTCAACGTCGGCGTGATGAAGCTGTAGACTGCAAACATTCCTCCGAATCCAATGGAGGCAACGGCCAGCGTGAGCCACACCGTAGGCTGTCGAAGGCCATCAAGCTCGGATGCTGGACTGGCGCCCGCCTGGTTGGGAATGGCGGGGACGAAAAGGCGGAGCATTGCCGCGGCAAGGGTTCCTCCCAATGCGACCGCCGCGAATGCCGCGCGCCATCCGAACACCTGTCCTATCCAGGTAGCCACAGGCACGCCAACCACGTTGGCTGCGGCGAGGCCAAGCATGACATAGCCGACGGCTTGCACACGACGGCCAGGGCGGCTCATTGCAGCGGCGACCAGCGAAGCTACTCCGTAATATGCCCCGTGAGGAAGTCCCGAGAAAAAGCGGCCAGCGAGCAAGCTGGTGTGATTCCAAGCAAGAGCGCTGGCAGCATATCCTGCAATGACCAGACCCAGCAAGGCTAACAAGAGAGCCTTTCGGCTCCACCTCGCTGCCAGGATGGCGATGAGGGGCGCGCCTACCACAACGCCTAGCGCATAAGCGCTGATGTAGCTCCCAGCAGCCGGAATCGTGACTTGAGTGCTCTGGGCCATTCCTGGTAGCAGGCTCATGGAGACGAACTCTCCGGTTCCGATGAATAACCCACCCAACGCCAGACTCAGGATTGCCGCAAAGAGTCCATACGGCGGAGGACAACTTACCTCAGTAGATGAATGAAGTCTTTCAGTATTTCTTAGCATTACGGTTAGGCCATGGTTTCAGCGTTGCACGGTTCAGGCGAAGGCTTCGCGCGATGCAGAGTTCCCTCTGCTCCAATCGCCCACGGTGTACCGCCAGTCGACCAACTGAGATAAAGCCACCCAAGGCATGTCGCACCGATAGCAAGTGCCAAACAGAACAGCGACCATCGCAGACCGACGAGGTTTGCCAACGCCGTACGCAAAAAGGAGCAGTAGTAGCAGGGAGTATTCCAACGTTGCCAAAATCGGAGCGGCAGCGAGGGCCATCAATAACCCAGACTCGACACTCGCCCGCCCGCTTCCTCTGCGAGCAATCCACCGCCCGGCGTGAGCTATTGTGGCGATTCCTCCGAGCGCAACCGCCGCCATGGCGAGCGAGAGCATGCCATCTGAGAGGCCAAACTTTTGTTTGATTAGCGGTACAGAGACGCCCCAAGTCGAGTAGAGCAACCCGTTGCAAAAGAGAACGGACATAGCAGCGATTCTGGCGCGCTTGATGTCAAGGGGCAGCAATGGCTGGCCGGCCGTGCCTCGTGGAGTTTCTGTTGCTTGCATAGAGGCTTGAATATCGTCCGGCATTGCACAGCGCAGGCCAACGCGGCAGAGGAGACTGTGCGCGAGGATATGCCTGTAGCGACCGGAGTGAAGAAATGAACGGCCGTTCTCATAACCGACCAGCTCATGGGAATTTCATTCGGGAAGGAAAGGGGAAAGCCTATTCGTCTGAGGGCCTCATGACTTGGACTCTTGTCCACGCCGACGAATGCTACACGTTGGCCGCCGCTTGTTGACTGAGCAAGCCAACATGGTCCATTGAATCCAATTCATCTTTGGAACGGCTAGCCTAACAACCCTCGGCTTGGTGGCTGCCGCGCTAATTGAGACGCGCCAACGGAGCAATCGATGCACACCGGGGAAGGACCCGAGGAAACGCCATCGGCTTGCCACGGTAGTCAGCACCCACGTCCAACATCGAACTCGCCCCTGAGGTTGAAGATGGGTGGCCCGGCTCGCCAATACGCCTCAGTCCGACCGAAGGCCAGGACTAAAGGATAGATGACACCAGCTCACCTATTCGCCAGAATGTTTCGTTTGTCGTCGTCAAAACCCGATGATAGCCTTTCCGCCATCCCCTGCTGTATCCGGTCACGTGAAGGATTTCGCGTCACCAAGCCAGAAGGGCAATGAACGTGTTCTACCAAATAGGAATGGAGACGATGACTGCAAATACGGCACAAGAGGCGAGCAACATTTCGCCGCAGGCCGCGGTGGCCCACCACGCGTGGCGCATCCGCCGGTTCGCACTTCGGATGGGCGAAGTCCAGGGCCAGGGCTATATCGGCCAAGCACTTGGCTATGCGGACGTGCTCGCCACGGCATATTGTCATGCGATGAGCTTTCGTCCGGGTGAACCGGAGTGGGAGGGCCGCGACCGCTTCCTGCTGTCTCATGGCCACTATGCCATTGCCCTGTACGCCGCGCTGATTGAAGCCGGCCTCATCGATGAGGCCGAGTTGGAAACCTACGGCTCGGACGACAGCCGCCTGCCGATGTCCGGTATGGCCACTTACACCCCAGGCATGGAAATTTCGGGCGGCTCGCTTGGACAAGGCCTCCCCATCGGCGTGGGCATGGCACTGGGCCTCAAGATGAAGGGCAGTTCGGCCTTCGTCTACAACTCGATGTCTGACGGCGAGCTGGACGAGGGGTCCACGTGGGAAGCCGCGCTGTCCGCCGCGCACCACAAGCTGGGCAACCTGATTTGCCTGGTCGACATCAACCGCCAGCAGGCCGACGGCGTGTCGCACGAAGTGCTGGGCTTCGAGCCGCTGCCCGAAAAATGGCAGAGCTTTGGCTGGTACGTGCAGCGCGTGAACGGCAATGACCTGCCTGCCGTGATTGAGGCCTTCGACCGCGCTCGCGCACTGAAGGAGCCGGTCCCCCGCGTGATTCTGTTTGACACGCTGATGGGCAAGGGCGTGCCCTTCCTCGAAACCCGCGAGAAGAACCACTTCATCCGGGTGGAAGCTGACGAATGGCAGCACGCCATTTCTGTCCTGGATGCCAACTACGCCGCCACCCAAGCCAACGGAGCCGAGCAATGAGCAACGCTGTTCAAAACCAGACTCAGACCCAGCCCCAAGCCACGGCTAAGCCCCGTCTGACCACCTCGGCGATGATTGCGTCCATTGCCTCTGAGGGCCAGCGTACCCGCAGCGCCCCGTTCGGCCATGCTCTGGTCGCCGAGGCCGAAAAGCGGCCGGAAATCGTCGGCATGACAGCCGACCTGGGTAAGTACACCGACCTCCATATCTTTGGCCAGGCGTTCCCCGAGCGCCACATCCAGATGGGCATGGCCGAGCAGTTGCTGATGGCCGCTGCCGGCGGTATGGCCAAGGAAGGCTTCACGCCGTTCGCGACCACGTACGCCGTGTTTGCCACCCGTCGCGCGTATGACTTCATCCACCAGGTCATCGCAGAGGAAAACCTCAACGTCAAGATTTGTGCGGCCCTGCCTGGCCTGACCACCGGCTACGGCCCGAGCCACCAAGCCGCCGAGGACCTGGCGCTGATGCGCGCTGTGCCCGGCATGACCGTGGTCGACCCGTGCGATGCGCTCGACACCGAGCAGGCCGTTGCCGCCATCGCGGAATACAAGGGCCCCGTCTACATGCGCCTGCTGCGCGGCAAGGTGCCACTGGTGCTGGACGAGTACGACTACAAGTTCGAACTGGGCAAGGCCAAGCTGCTGCGCGACGGCCGTGACGTCCTGATTATCTCGTCAGGCCTGATGACGATGCGTGCCCTGGAAGTAGCGCAGGCCATGGCCGGCGGTACTGCCGACGTAGGCGTGCTACATGTGCCAACCATCAAGCCGCTGGACGTAGAGACCATCGTTGAACAGTGCCGCCGCAGCGGACGTTTGGTCGTGGTGGCGGAGAACCACAGCACCGTGGGCGGGCTGAGCGAAGCCGTCGCCATGACGCTGATGCAGGCACGCGTCTACCCCGCGCTCGAAGTGGTGGCCCTGCCCGACCAGTTCCTCGACGCTGGGGCGCTGCCGACGCTGCATGACCGCTACGGTATCTCGACGGAAGTCATCGTCGAACGCATCAAAAAATGGCTGAAGTAAGGAGGGAGAAAAGCATGAAGGTCAATTTCATCGGCCTGGGCGCCATTGGACTGCCGATGGCCCTCCAGATTCGCAATGCGGGGCACACCGTCGGGGGCCTCGATGTGGTACCCGCCGCTTGTGCCAACGCGCAAGCTCAGAACATTGAGGCCGTCAACCGCGTGTCGGACCTGCCGACAGCGGACGTGGCCGTGGTGATGGTCGCCACGCCGGACCAGCTCGCAAAACTTGTCGACGACGCCATCGACAAGCCCATCGCTACGACCTGGGTCATCATGTCTACAGTCGGCCCGGCCAGCGTGCGCGAACAAGGCGAGCGCCTGCGTGCCGCCGGCGTGCGCGTGGTGGATGCTCCGGTCACCGGCGGTGTGGCCCGAGCCCGTACCGGTCAACTGGTCATCTTCGCCGCCGGTAATGCCACCGACATCGAGGCGGTGCGCCCGGTCCTGCAGACCATGGGCGAAGTGCGCGTCACCGGCGAAAAGCTTGGCGATGGTCAAGCCATCAAAGTGGTCAACCAGCACTTGTGCTCAGTTCACATTGTGGCCGCTGCCGAGGCGCTGAACCTGGCACGCTCGCTTGGCCTGGACCCCGCACAGGTTCTCGGACTGATTGAGAAAGGCGCTGCCGGTTCGTGGATGCTGTCGGACCGTGGCCCCCGCATGCTCAAGGGTACCGATGTTGAAGTCACCAGTTCCATCAACATCTTCGTGAAGGACAGCGGCCTGGTGGTGGATGCCGCCCAAGGCTGTGGTGCCGACGTACCGTTGCTTGACCTCGCCCATGCTCGTTACTGCCAGGCCGCCCAGGCCGGTCTTGGCCAGCGTGACGATAGCCGAGTCATCGAGACCTGGCAGAAGTAAGTAAGCAGCAATGCCCTAAGAAGGCCTATTTGTGCCGGACCTGACGTCACAAGCGCATGTCCGGCAAAAATCACGACGATAAACGTCTGGAGACAAAGACAATATGACAACTACCACGGCTCACGCGCCGCAAAAGGACGGCGCGGTCAAGGTATCCGTCGCATCGATGATTGGCTCGGCGGTTGAGAGCTACGATTTCTTCATTTACGGTACGGCTGCCGCAGGCTGGTTCGGGAAAATCTTCTTTCACACAACCGAACCTATTGTTGGCATTCTTGCCTCCTTCGCGACACTGGCCGTGGGCTTCCTGATGCGGCCGCTGGGCGGCTATCTAGCCGGTCATTACGGTGACCGCATTGGCCGCAAGTCCGTGCTGTTCTGGTCCTTGCTTGCCATGGGCGGCGCTACCGTGCTGATTGGCGCGCTACCAACCTACGAACAAGCCGGCGTAATCGCTCCAATTCTCCTGATTCTGCTACGCATGATTCAAGGGGTGGGCTTCGGTGCGGAATGGGGCGGCGCGGTGCTAATGGCGTGCGAACACTCGCCACCGAAACGGCGTGGCTTCTTCGGCGCAGTGCCGCAGGTGGGCATCCCGCTAGGACTGCTGATGGCGAATGGCGCCTTTCTGCTGTCGGCCGTCCTCTTTGAAGGTGATTGGGTATGGCGCATGCCGTTCCTCGTTTCCATCGTCATGGTTGGCATCGGGCTATTCATCCGTCTGAGCGTCAAGGAATCGCCTGATTTCGAGGCCATGAAGGAGAAAAACACTATCGTCAAGCAGCCTGCACTGGACGTGCTGCGGAACGACTGGCGCAAGGTGCTGCGCATCATCGGACTGCGCCTGGCGGAAACTGGCGGCTACTACGTCACGACCAGCTTCATGCTGTCATACGTAGTGCTGGCGAACATCACGACCAAGGAAAATGTGCTGTGGGGCACCATGATTGGCTCGGCCATTGGCCTTGTCAGCCATCTTATCTACGGCGCTTGGAGCGACCGCATCGGCCGCCGTCCCGTGTATATGTTGGGTGCCGTCTTCACCATCCTTTTCGGCATCCCGATGTTCATGCTTATCAACACCGGGGCCGGCGTCATGGTCGTGACTGCCATCTCCCTGTCGCTGCTGCTGAGCCACGACCCCATCTTTGCAGTCGAGCCGTCTTGGTTTTCGGAACAGTTCCCGGCAAATGTTCGCTCGTCGGGCATCTCGCTGGGCTACAACGGTGCTTCGCTGGTGGCTGGGTTGGTTCCCTTCGTCGCCACGGGTCTCTACGGCATCGTGGGCTGGATTGGACCGGCAATCCTGTTCTCGCTGCTGGGTGTCATCTCGACACTGTGCGCGCTCTCGATGCGTGAGACCGCACCCGCAGTGGTAGGCCTCGAACCAGCTCCGCACCAAACACGGCAGCCTGCGTTGCATTAATACACTCCCTGGAAGCAGCAGAGCCCGTCGTGCAATCACGACGGGCTCTTTTGTACGAGTCGCGGCAAGGCCATATCCGGAAGCCAAGGCTCGTTGACTCGAAATGACGACGCGGTAAAGTGAGAGATTCCGATGTGTGGCTGAGAAGGGCTTACCAATATCCGATGCCCCATTCGGAAACCAATTCCAAGACGAGAGTGCTTGCACGGAGGATGCGTCGCGGGGATGGCTCACTTCGAGGTGGTTAGATTCGAGAAAGCATTTGACTTTCAAACTGAACACTGACAACGAAGACATCGACATGGACTACACAAAACTTGGCTCGACCGGCCTGGATATCTCCCGCCTGTGCTTGGGTTGCATGACGTTTGGTGACCCAGACGCAGGCGCTCATCCCTGGACGCTCGGTGAAGCCGATTCACGTCCCATTTTCCGGAGCGCGATTGAACAGGGAATCAACTTCTTCGATACCGCTAACAGCTATTCTGCGGGCACGTCCGAAGTCATCGTCGGAAAGTTGATACGTGAATTCGCGAAACGGGAGGACGTCGTTCTTGCGACCAAGGTGTACTTCCCCCCCAATGGTTCGTCTCCTTCGGAAGCAAAGCCCAATGACCGCGGCCTGTCGCGGAAAGCCATAATGAGTGCTATCGATGCAAGCCTCTCCAGACTGGGTACGGATTACGTCGACCTCTATCAAATCCACCGGTGGGACTACAACACTCCCATCGCAGAGACAATGGAGGCGCTGCACGACGTCGTAAAGGCTGGTAAGGCGCGCTACATTGGTGCCTCCTCGATGTTCGCATGGCAGTTCGCCAAGGCACAAGAAGTCGCCGCTCGGAACGGCTGGACGAAATTCGTCTCGATGCAGAATCACGTCAATCTTCTGTATCGCGAGGAGGAGCGAGAGATGATTCCGTTGTGCCTCGACCAAGGTGTCGGTCTGATGCCTTGGAGTCCGCTTGCCCGTGGTCGACTGAGCAGACCATTTGGGGCTCAAACAAGCCGAATCGAGAAGGACAGCGTTGGGACCGCGCTGTACGATAGAACTCAGGCGGCTGATGGGACGGTAATCGAAGCAGTGCAGCGGGTCGCGGATGCCCGTGAGGTCCCCATGGCACAGGTTGCGCTTGCCTGGGTATTGGCCAAACGAGGTGTTTCTGCCCCAATTATCGGCGTCTCGAAGGCGTCACAGTTGACTGATTCTATCAGCGCGCTATCTCTCGAACTCACAAATGAAGAAAAGCAAAGCATCGAAGCGGAATACGTGCCTCACGAGGTCGCGGGCCATCAATAACGCGGCCTCCGCTAGCCAACGCTAGCAGTTGCATGGTACCCATAAAGTGCCATGCAACTGCGCTCAGGGAATCGATGAAGACGGGGGCTTACCAAATAGCACCAAAGCTCTGACGAAGTTCATTAAGCGCGTCGTCATCCAAGGGACAGGGTTTCGGATGAGACATCAGCCAGAGACGCGCTGTCTCTTCCAGCTCCTCCAAGGTGGCCATGACCACGGCCGGCGTCGTGCCCCATACATTCGGCCCCAGGCGGTCCAGCATCACGGCGCGAAGCCGCCCGCCCCGAGCCCGCTGGACCGCAATGGCTTTGGCAACTAGCTCAGCAGCACGCGGGTCACCAGGTCGGTGATACTCAATGAGGGGGACATGCCCGACCTTCATGACGAAGTATGGCGTGATGGGCGGCAGAATGTCCTCGGTTGACCATGCACCGGACAATGTCAAAGCTACCAAGTGGGTGGAATGGGTGTGAATAACACAACGCGCGTCCGGGTCCGATTCGTAGATTCGCCGGTGCAGCGCTAAAGTCTTGCTCGCGCGGTCGCCCGCAACCTGTTCACCGTGGCTGTCTACCTTGGCAAGTCGGCCCGGCTCGAGGAAGCCCAAGCAGGCATCCGTAGGCGTGATGAGGTATCCGTCCTCGATTCGAACGCTGATGTTTCCCGCACTTGCATGCACGTAACCGCGCTCGAAGAGACTGCGGCCAACCCGGCAAATCTCAAGTCGAAGTTCCTGCTCGGTCACATCAGCATCCCAAAGGCTTTGGTGAAGAAGTCCACCGTGCCGAAGTTGCCTGACTTCAGCGCGAGCATCACCCCGTCGCTTCCGGCGGCAGGGGATGGCGCGTAGCACCATGGCACACCAGGGTCGATTTGAGGACCGATGCGCATCTGCTGCACTTGTAGGCCTTGTACACAAGCCCCAGACGTTTCACCACCGGCGACAATGAGTTGGCGAACGCCCCGTTCGACCAAGCCGATGGCTATTTCAGACAGCGCCCGCTCTACGAGCTCGCCGGCTTGCTCGACACCAAGTTGAGCTTGAATGGACTTCACCGCGTCAGGTTGAGCCGTGGCATAGAAAAGAACCGGAGCTTCGGTGAGTCGGGCGGCTGCCCAATGCAATGCCTCGGCAACGATATCATTTCCCGCCGCGAGGCGTAGGGGGTCCACCGAAAATGCTTCACCGCCGCGCTTGATGAAGTCGACCACCTGAGCGTTTGACGCAGCTGAGCAGCTCCCCGAAACAATAGCGCGCGGTCCACGCACAACCGGAAGCTGAGCTGAACCCGCGCTGGGGGTAATACCGAAGTTCTGTGGTAGGCCAATCGCCACACCAGAGCCGGCCACAACCAATGGGAGTCCCTTGAAGGCCTTTCCCATCGTCATGAGGTCCTCATTTGCGATGGCGTCAACCACCACAAAACGCTTCCCATCAGAGCGGAGATGCTCCAGTCGGTCGCGGATTGCTCCGGGGCCTCGGCGTACATAGGCGTGGTCGACAAGTCCAACCTCGCTCTTGCTCTGTCGTCTGAGTACTTGGGTCAGGTTCGAGTTCGTCATCGGTGTGAGCGGATGATGACGCATGCTGCTGTCGCTTAGCAGTACGTCTCCTACGTATAGATGACCATTGTAGACAGTACGATTGGTCTCTGGGAACGCGGGGCAGACCGGAACGATGCCGGCTTGCAAGGTGTCGGCCAATGCTTCGGCCACCGGACCAATGTTTCCGCGGTCAGTGGAATCGAAGGTCGAACACACCTTGAAGTAGAGTTGCTCTACACCTAGTTGCTGCAGCCACCTTGCTGCGCCAAGCGACTGCTCAACGGCCTCGACTACGGGCGCTGTGCGCGACTTCAGCGCGACAACGATGGCGTCCGCATCTGGCAGGGTTGACGCGGTTTTCGTGCCGTCCGCTTGAGTCGGAACCCCGATTGTTTGAACCACGCGCATACCTGCGCGGACCAGGTTATTCGCAAGGTCGGTTGCACCGGTGAAATCGTCCGCGATGCACCCAAGTAGCGGCTTCTTGCTGTGTGAGCTCAATTTTCCGGCTCCATTAGTGCGTAGGGAACCCGTGGTGCGAATGCACCAATCAGGGAAATCACTAGACCACTGCATCAGAAGAATCGCGCCAGGAAGATGTCGAGGCACAGTCGAACGAGGATGCCGTTTCAATGACGCAATGGACTAGTCAGAGGACCTTGCGCTTCGAACGTCGATTGACCGAGAAGCGCGAGGCCGAGAGATGTTTAGATTCAGCCGGGCGACTGGCGTCGCACAGTCGCCGGCATGGCCTGCTCCTTAACGTATGGGAGCATCGGAGTGTGTGAGGCTATTCGGGCTTAATCTTTGCGGTTTGAATCACCTCTGCCCATACGGCCAGTTCCTTCTTGGTGAATGCATCAAGTTGCGCTGGATTCATGTATTCCGCATATGCGCCTTGTGCATTGACTGTCGAGCGGACCGGGTCACTCTCGAGCACCTTTTTGACCGCTTCAGACAGCTTGTCAATAACGGGCTTCGGCGTTGCGGCAGGCGCGTACAGCGCGAACCAGGACTCGACCTCGTAGCCGGGAAGCCCGGCCTCCGCGGAAGTCGGGATGTTAGGCAGCGCCGGATGCCGCTTAGGGGCGGTATAGGCGAGAACCTTGACGTTTCCCGATTGGAGGTGCCCCATCACCGTAGGGGGAGTGGTGATGAACACATCCACTTGGCCGCTGATAACGTCTGTCATTGCAGGTGCGGAGCCTTTGTATGCTACATGCGTCATCGGCAGCTTGGTCTTCTCATGGAACACTTCCCCGGCAATATGCTGAATCGAACCAGGTCCGGAGGACGCGTAAGATAGCCCTTGAGGCTTTTTCTTACCGTAGTCAATCAGTTCCTTGAGGTTGCTTACAGGAATGCCTTTTCCGACTACGATGACATGCGGGGCACGCATCAGCATCGCAACGCCCTTATAGTCCCGTTCGGGGTTCCATCGCATCTTGCCGGGGAACAGCGCAGGATTGCCGACATGGTATCCAGAGTACTGAACCAGGAACGTATAACCATCGCCGCCGTTTCGGAGGGCGACCTCCGCACCGATGTTGCCTGCACCACCGGGCCGGTTCTCGATGATGACAGCCTGTCCAAGTGCCTTAGAAAGGGGGTCCGAAATCTGTCGTGCGATGAAATCGGTCGAGCCACCGGGCGCGCTCGGCACCACGAACGTAATTGGTTTGCTAGGCCAGTTGCCTTGTGCGTAAGCAACATTTGCCAGAGCGGCCACACCGACGACTACCACTTTCTTTACTAAGCTTTTCATTTCTATGTCTCCTCCAGCGGTACGCTACTTAAGCGCCCATCCTGGTAGCAAAATCCTGCAGGTCACTCGCCACCACGTCCCAGTCTTCCTTGGGAACCAGGTCGGTTGTTTGCCCCGGCCCGTATTCGGTCGGCCGGGGTATGAACGCAGTGCGCAATCCCACCGCCCTTGCAGCAGCTAGGTCATAGTTGTGCGCGGCGCACATCATTACCTCATTTGGCTCCAGGTACATTTGCCTGCAGACGCCCAGGTACGTATCCGGATGGGGCTTGTAGCGCTGGAAATGTTCGCAGGAGAAGATGGAGTCCCAGGGAAGCTCAGCATGTTTGGCCATGTTGACCAGGAGGGCGATATTTCCGTTTGAGAGCGGCCCAATGACGTATCGCTTTTTTAGGCGATTCAGGCCAGCCACGGCATCCGGCCATGCATTGAGCCGGTGCCACACGCGGTTCACGTGCATGCGTTGGGCCTCGCCGAGATTTGACAAACCGAACTCGGGAAGCAGGCTGCAAAGCGCCTCGAAGTGCAAGTCGTCAATATTGGTCCAGGCAATCTCGCCGCGACGTACTCGGTCCTTCTGGGGCTCGTACCTCCCGCGCCATGCATCGACCAAACTCGCCCAATCGGCATGAACTCCGTTGGCATCGCCCCACTGGCTGAGGTCCGCAATTATGCTTCCGCGCCAATCGACGACGGTTCCGAAAGTATCGAAGACAATCGCCTTTACTGTTGCCGTATTTGTCGCCATGTCAGACCTCGAGATGGTTTCTCTCCGGGACCCCGACGGTCAGCCGCGTGTACTGTGCGACCTTCTTGTCGGTAATCCATTGCGAACTCGCTGCATCGAACGATTTGAAATGACCGCTGGCAAGGTGCTCAGCGAACGCATCGGGACTCGCGTATACCTCGTAAAGATAGAACTCCTGTCGCGTCACATCCTCGCAGACGTCGAACACAAGGCAGCCGAACTCCAGGCAAAGGGACGCGTGAGCGTTCTCCACAATGGCATGCCGGAAGTCGTCCACATGCTCCGGCCGGACTTTGAAGCAGACGGTCACGACATGGCCGTCTTTCATCCGTGATGCTTGTACGGCGCTCATTGCGGCAACGCGCGCTGCGCGATGGGAAGCGCGTCGATGACAGCCTTGGTCATTTCTGCTGTACCAGCAGAGCCGCCGTATTCCATGGGAACAACGTCCCCGGTCGCCAAGGCTTCCTCCACCGCCTTTTCGATGAGAGCGCCGCGAATTGCCAGTTGCGGTTCGTCGTACCGGAAGGCTAGCCACTCCAACATCATCGCCGCTGACAACAGCATGGCGCACGGATTCGCTTTTCCCTGGCCGGCGATGTCAGGGGCAGTACCGTGGGCGGGCTGAAACAGGCCGTGCTTGTCACCAATATCGGCGGAGGATGCCATGCCCATTCCGCCAATTAGGCCCGCGGCAAGGTCGGACAGGATGTCGCCGAACATGTTCTCGGTGACCATCACATCGAGGGTCCAAGGCTTCTTGACCATGGTCAGGGCCATCGCGTCGACATAGGCGTGGTCTTTTTCGATGTTCGGATGCGTGGATGCGACCTCGTCAAAGACCTTGCGGAAGAAGGCCATGGAAGCGAACACGTTCGCCTTGTCAACGCAGGTCACCCGCGAGGACTTCCCTCTGGCCTTGCGCTGCTCAGCAAGTCGGAAGGCGAACTCGCTGACCCGCGTACTTCCCGTGCGGGTAATCTGCATGGTGTCGTAGGCCTCTTCGTCGTTCTCGACTCGCCCACGCCCACGCGCATAGAAGAGGCCTTCGGTTTGCTCCCGCACCAGTACGAAATCAATCTGCTTGGCGCGCTCGTCGGTGAGAACTTGCGGAAGGCCTGGGAACCAGCGAATCGGTCGGACACCTGCATAGAGTCCCAGTTCCATCCGGAGGTCAAGCTGCGGGATGATTTCGGTTCCGTCTGCGTGGCGGATGTCCGGCCATCCCATTGCACCAAACAGAATCGCACTGGATTCTTTGCACGCCTTGAGCGTCTCGTCCGGCAGCGCGACGCCGGATTCGGCGTAGTACTGGGCGCCTGCGTTGTAGGTGGTACACCGCAGCGCTGGTCCCCGACACAGTGCTTGTGCCGCTTCGAGTACCTGCAGGCAGGCGCTCATGACTTCCCGACCAATCCCATCCCCCGGCAGCACGGCAATTTCTAGTGTCTGCGTCGTTCCTTTGCTCATCCTCGTCTCCATCAGTGGATGCGTTAATGCATACGTTAATGGATACGTTATAGCACGCGCCAGCGCGGTGTCAAATGGTTCTTTGTGTAATCGCTAGGGTGATTGCTGCCAGGGAGCTTTCCGGAGAGCGACGGAAGCTGAGTAGGCACCGCACGGGGAGTGCACTTCGTCCGCGGCGAGGACGCTGGACGGTTGCAACAATGGGGTACGGCTCGCCGGACTTCTATGGGTTCGCCCCTTCCCGAAGGGTTCTTTGCAGGGCGAGCCGTCTACTGGACCGACTCCGCGGAGTGGTAACGGGTCGGGTCAGCGCGGCAAAGCGCGCAGGTCGCGCCAACCCGCCCCATCCATATCATGCTGCCTTACGGTCAGAACCCAGGGCTTTTTCCAAGGAGTCAAACCAAGAGCGGGTATGCACGATACGGGCCTTATGAGCCTTGGCATCCAAGATTTGCGCTTTGGTCATCTGAGACACGGCTTCCCAGGAGTCCATCGGCAACACGTAGGTTGCGTTGTTCACCTGCGGGCTCTCCAGCACGCACACCTTCTGTTTCACAAAGCCAAACACGGTATAGCCGTCGAAGCCGCCCATGCCGATGGCGACAAAGTCTGGGTTCTTCCCCCCCACGGCCGCGAGACGGGCACGGAGTACGCACTGGTTCCCCCTTGGGGCACGTTCGACCATTTCTTCCAGTACAGGTAAGGCCGACTCCCAAGGATTCTTGCCGGGGGGAAGCAGTTTCCAGTTCAGGCGACGCACCGGCGCACTCACCCAGCTGGCGAGGTCCTTATCGAGCACTTCAAATCCTCCAAGTGTCTCACGGAGCATATTTGCGGTGTTCGTGGCGACAACAGCTTGCGGCTCCTCATTGGAAAAAGGGCCGGCCACGACAAAGACTTGGTTGTCGGCGCGAACCTTGATTTCCAACTCGATGCTGTACGGTGCGACGTGAGTCCGGGGATAACGCTGGTAAGGCACGTCCACAATCCTCGACTTCTCCTCGGTGTCGTAGCGTCCGACGAATTGGGTCCAAGTCCACTCCACCTGACGGTACGCCGTCTCTTTAGGCTGGTCGCGATGAACGATGTGGTAGCCCTCAGCATTTCGGCGGCAAGCCGGACCTTTGCGTGCGGCGGGCAGCAAGCGCTGGCCGGGGACAAGAGGGATATCGAAGCCCATTTCTGCAAGCCGCTTCGCGATTTCATCGTCGACGGGCAAGCCGAGCATATACAGTTCGGACGGCTGCAGGTGTTTGAGGTACTTGGTGATATTGCGGGTTTTTCGGTTAATCTGCATGGTTATGAATCCTTATAGAGTTGAGGGACGGGCGAAACTGCTCGGCCCCTTACCTATAAAGACTCCCCAAGACGGCGCCGTGGACGCCAGTCGAACAAAATTTTTTCTCGGCAGGCGCGTCCACGGTGACCTGCCGGGGAGTCTAAGGGAGGGAGACACCGCTTATGTCGGCTGTCCCAGAATCCGAAGAGCGCCTGACCAAGGCTGAAGTGGAGGCCGCCCTCGAAGCTTTCCAAGCAGCCGAGTGGCAGCGTGCCCGGTACCTTGCCGCTGCCTTCTGCGGGGGCCTGACCGGCTGGAAGCCCGATGATTTGTTGCAGGAAGCTATGGTCAAGCTGCTTGATGGCACGCGTGTATGGCCGCGAGACGTTCATCCCTTGGTTGTTCTGAAGAACGTCTTGCATAGCATCGCCAGCAATGAGCGCAAGCACAACGATGCTAGCCCCATCGACGAAAACGTGGTCCTTGACGCGTTCGAAGCCGAAGACGATGACCACACACCGCAGGCGCACGGCAGAGTAGCGGTAACGCCGGAAGACGAAGCCTCGGGCAAACAGCAGATGGTCGCCCTATATGAGGCGCTCGACGGCGATGCCGACCTGGAGCTGCTGGCAATGGCGTGGGCAGATGGTATTCGGGGGGCGGAGGCCCGCGATGAGCTAGGTTGGGACGAGAAAACGTATGACGCGGCTCGAAAACGGCTACTGCGCAAACTTGCGGCGGTGGACCCCGACCGGAGACCGAAATGACGACCAAGCCAACAAACGAATTCGATAACTTCATCGACAGCTTGGTGGATGAGCTGATTGCGATGCCCGACGACCAAGTGCTCGAGGGCCTTGACCCAACCGCCGTGCAGGCGGATGCTCTGCGCTCGCTCCAATCCGCAAAAGCCAGAGCTGGGCGTTCTCGACTTGCTGCCGCAAAGGCCGGCTATGCGTCCCTACAAAAGCGCCCTGTCGCGGCGCCCGCAGAGGTATCCGCCGCGGAAGCCCGGCGGTTCATAGCCCAAGCCGCAAACGATGGCAGATATACCTTAGCAGCTCGAAGTCTTGGCGAGCTGTCGGACGAAGAAGTGCTTAAGCTGTACAGCAGAATCAGGTCTCTCCAGGCAGGCCCTCATGGAGAGGCTAAATGACTTCTGAAGGAGAACGCGCCGAGTCATTGATTGCGGAGCTTGGTATCACAAGTCCTCAGGATTTGGATATCGAAGCAGTTGCCTTTGACTCCGGAGTCGAAGTGGTCTACGAAGCAATGACGGGTTGCGAGGCGTCGCTGGTCGGCTATCGTGACCGCGCAATCGCGACGATAAATCCATCGGCAACACGTGGGCGCGAGCGGTTTTCCGTCGCCCACGAGTTAGGACACTGGCATCTTCATAGAGGGCGGTCTTTTCAGTGCCGCGTCGATGACCCGAGTGCCAACTTGTCTTCCGACCGGGCACTGGAAAAAGAAGCAGACAGATTCGCATCTCACCTCTTGTTGCCCGGCCCGCTCTTCAAGCCACTGATTGCACAGCTTAAGCAGCCTAGCTTTCAGCAGCTCACAAAGATTGCTGCCGAATTTGAGACGAGCCTTATGGCTACAGCGCTGCGTTTGGCGAACATCGACACTCTGCCGGTCGTCATTGCCAGCTATAGTAGGGACAGAAAACGTTGGAGTTTGCCAGCGGCCCATATCCCTAAGCGCTGGTTTCTTAAAAACAAGCTTGATGAGGACACTTTCACCTATGACCTTCTCCATAGTGGAAAGGAGTGCAACGGGCTGAGGAAACAGCCGGCAGATGCCTGGTTCGAGAACGATGATGCCGGTAACTATGAAGTGCTTGAGCAATGTATAGGTAGTACGGGCGGCACAGCTCTCATACTTCTATACTTGGAATCTGCCATGATGGATGCCGGCGCCGACTGGAATGTCGGTCGCCGTTACACCGAACGAGGCTCCTACGTTTCTCGGCAAGGCATCCTCAAACGATAACAACGCCGCTGCTCCCGCTACAAGTGCTGAAGACCGAGCCTTTGCAGCAGTTCGAGCAACTCCTTTCCCGCTCGCTCTCGATGCGCTCGTTGCACCTCCCGAGCTGCCGCGGGGTCTCCATTGCGAATTGCTTTCAGAAGGTCCCGGTGTTCGCGTGTCGAGTGAACCGGCTTGGCCCGCAGGCGCAGCGTCACCATCCGTGCCCGGTGTGCTCTGTCCCAAGTATTGAGCACCATCTGCTTGAGCATCCGATTGCCGCTGAGGCTGAGCAATTGAGCGTGGAAGGCTTCATCTGCGCGCGCCCACCCATCCAGGTCGTCTCGCTTCAGCGCCGCGTCCATTGCATCGGAAGCCTCCTCCAAAGGTCGCAGTTCCTCCGAGCTCAGGCGCCTAGCGGCAGCAAGTTCTGCCGCCGTCGACTCGAGCGAGGTCAATACCTCGTAGATTTCCTTCATGTCTGCCGGGGATACGGGAAGGACGTGCATGCCATGGCGAGGCACGACCTCGACCAGCCCTTCCTGCTGCAGTCTCAGCAACGCCTCCCGCACGGGCGTTCGACTCATGTTGAGCTGACTCGCCACCTCCTGCTCGGTGGCCTGGAAACCTGGCGGCCACCGATTATCCAGTATGTTGCCCCGGACCATTCGGTACGCAGACTCCGGCAATGTCAGAGATTCAGCCTCGTCGTGGAGAACGCGCTCCTTGCGCAAAGAACTCATACTTGCCTCTCAACCGGCGCCGCCGGGAACTGCCGAATAGTGGCTTATAGCACACTTTATGGCAATGAATACGTTAACGTATTCCCATTGTACTTCGCGCCGGCAGTAAAGGAGTCTCAGCGAATCTTTCGCCCCCACACCGCTGCGAGGATAGGTGAGCCTCTTCGTGAAGCCCCAATAGAAAAAAAGCCTCTATCACGAAGATAGAGGCCGGGAAGAGACAAGCATGCTGCTTACAGGAAGCCGATAGACAACCAAGGAATCATTGCGACCAGCACAAGGCCCACTAAGAGGGCAATCATGTAGCCCCAGATGGGTCGTAGCCCGGCACTCGGCTCTACTCGTCCGACAGCACACGCCGCGTAGTAACCAACACCCACCGGCGGCATGAAGAGACCCATGCCCATGGCCAGTACAACAATCATGGCGTAGTGCACTTCATTTACGCCCAGGCTTTTTGCGATGGGGAAGACGAGCGGTGCAAAGAGAACAATTGCCGGAATGCCTTCCAGAACGCTACCCAGAATCACGAAGGCGATGATGGAGACCGCGATGAACATCGGCGCCCCACCCGGCAGGCTATTCATAATTGCTGCCAGGTCGCGGGAGAAGCCGGACTGGGTCAGCGCCCAAGCAACTGCCGTTGCAGCTCCAATGATGAAGAGAATTGCGCCTGACAGGGAAGCCGTCTCCACAAGCATCTGACCCATACGCTTGATGTCGAAATGGCGATACACCAGCAACCCAACTACCAAGGAATAGATGATGCCAATCGTAGAAACTTCCGTTGCAGTGGCCATTCCTTCTACCACTGCCGAGCGAATCACGAATGGTAGGGCAAGCGCCGGCAGGGCTACGAGGAATGCCTTTGCAATCTCACCCTTGGACGTCTTCTTAACTGAGGAGAGGTCCTCATGCCGGTAGCGCCACCACACCACGATGCACAGCGTGATGCCAAGCACCACGCCAGGCAACAGACCGCCCGTGAACAAGGCTGCAATCGAAACTCCCGTCACGGAGCCAATCGTAATCAGTACGATGCTGGGAGGAATCGTTTCGGTCTGGGCGCCTGTTGCAGCCAAAAGCGCCACAAGGTCGCCAGGCTTCGCACCACGCTTTTGCATCTCTGGGAAAAGTGCAGGTGCCACAGCTGCCATGTCCGCGGTCTTTGAGCCAGAGATGCCGGAGACCAGGTACATGGCTCCAACCAGCACATAGGAGAGCCCGCCCCGAACGTGACCTAGCAATGTTGCGAGGAACCCCACCATCGCTCGCGCCATCCCGTTCGACTCAATCTGCAGCCCAAGGAAGACGAAGAGCGGGACCGCCAGCAGGATAAGGTGGCTCATCCCCTCGTCGATTCGGCCGGCAAGCACAATGGCCGGCGTCGTCGTCGAGGTGAACATGTAGGTCAATGCCGAGAGCGCGAAAACGAACGCGATGGGTACACCCAAGGCCACGCCCAGTCCAATCATCCCGACGAAGAAAATCAGCAGATTCCAATTTCCCAAGTCAGTAAAGACTGGCTTTGCCACCGTCAGCAGCCCGTAGACTGCTACCGCAATGACTGCCGCGACGATGATGCTGCGGAACATCCCTTCCTTGATAATGCGGAAGGCGGCAAAGACAATCATAAGGGCCACGCCCGTCGGGAGTGCTGCGGCGCGCCACAGGTTAGATATCTCCAGCGCCGGCGTCGTCACGATGCTTTCTTCCAGGGCGTAGTCAATCGCCGGATGCAAGATGGCAACCATGAACGCTAGTGGCACGGCCACGGCAGCTACTTCTAAAATCCTCCGATTGGTCGTGTTTGCCTTACCCACAAGCGCAGTCATCCGCATGTGCTGCCCTCGCTGGAATGCAATGGACGCCCCAAGCATCGACAGCCAAATGAACAGTATCGAGGCTAACTCGTCGGACCAAGTAATCGGTGTGTTGAGAACATAGCGTGCAACCACACCTGTGAAGAGAATCCCGATTTCCGCAACGAGAATAATCGACGCAACGATTTCTACGCAACGGACCAGGACTGCTTCACATGAATCGGCAAATGTTCGACGCCCCATAGGAATAGTCGATGATAAAGTGTCCATCACAAACCTCACAATTGGCCGATTACGCTAGCTTGCCTGCTGTCGCTTCAAGTAGTCCCCAGGCTTCGTCGCCCATCCTCTTGCGCCATTCCGCGTAGAAGCCGGATTGCTGGAGCTTTGCGCGGAAAGCATTGGTGTCAACATCAGAGAACTGAATGCCCTTTGCAGTCAAATCTGCCTTGAGCTCCTTGTTCAGCTTCTCGACATCGGCGCGCTGCTTCAGTGCACTTTCGTTCATCACCTTAGTGATGATGTCCCGTGTCGACGCCGGCATGCCCTCGAACGAGCGCCGATTGGCGACCATCCAGAAGCCATCCCACATGTGGTTGGTATTCGAGATGTATTTGCCCACCTCATACATCTTGGCAAAGTAGATGCCAGCCAGCGGGTTCTCTAGGCCGTCAGCGACCTTCGTTTGCAGCGCCGAATATGTCTCGCCCCAAGGGATGGAGACCGGCGAAGCGCCAATCGCCTTGAACATGGACGTCCACAGGGGGCTTGGGGGAACGCGAATTTTGAATGCCTTGATGTCATCCGGAGTGCGAATAGGCTTGTTCGAAGACAGCGTCTGGCGGAATCCGTTATCCCACATCTTGTCGAAGGCGATAAGGTTTGCTTTAGAAAAAGCATTGATGACATGCTTGCCCAGCGCCCCGTCCATTGCGGCCCACACCTTGCTGTAGTCGGAGAAGGCGAATCCGATTCCATTGATGGACGCAACAGGGACGAGCGTCGCCAGGACAAGCCCGGTTTGGACAAACAGGTCAATACCACCCGCGCGCACTTGAGCTAGCATATCCGCGTCAGTGCCAAGCTGGCTTGCCGGGAAAATTTGGATGTCGACCGCGCCGTTGGTCTGCTCCTTGATTTTCGTGCTTGCTTCACGCAAGCGAACGTTCAGAGGATGGTCGACCGGCATAATATTCGCGCACTTCAGCTTGTACTTTGCCTGGCCGAAGACGAGACCCGGGAACGCCATTGAGGCACCGGCGGCCGCTGCTCCGCTGAGCACGAGCCTGCGACGGGTAGAGTTGACCATGTTGTCTCCTTAGTCTGTTCTGAATCTGTTACGCGACGATGCGCTTATTCGCCGAAGAACTTCATCAGTTCCTGCGAAATGAACTCCGGCTGCTCCTCGGTGACCCAGTGTCCGCAATCTGGAATCAGGCCGCCGCGAACATCCTCTGCCACGCGCTTCACGGACTCAATCGTGTCCATGCCGCGACCGAAGCTCTTGCTTCCGCCCAAGGCGAGAACCGGCATCTTGAGCTTGCCGTTGGCTTCCAGCATTGACTTGTTGTCTTCGGCATCCCGAGGCAAAGCGCGATAGAACGAGTACATCGCGCGCATGGCACCCGGCTTGGTGTAGGTGCGCAGGTATTCCTTCTTGTCTTCCTCGGAAATGCAAGTCGGGCGATACCCATAGTTCTCGAACAGCCAATTGAGAATCAGGTGCTCGCGGTCCTGGAACAGCACCTCAGGGAAGTCCGGTGTGCGGAAAAGCGCGTGGTGCCAACGGCGGCCATTCTGGGAGAAGTCATGACCGTCGCCCGGAATTGCGACATCGAGAATCGCCAGCTTCCGCACCGCCTCAGGATGCTGTGCGGCCAGCGAGAACGCCGTCGGACCGCCCCAGTCATGGCCAACCAGAAAGAATTCCTTGATATTCAGCTTTTGCAGCAATTGCCAGACATCGTTGGAGACCGTTTTCTTGTCGTAACCGGAGCCGGGACGGGAGGAATCACCAAGACCACGCAGGTCCGGAGCAATCACCGAGTACTTCTTGGTGAGCTCGGGAATAATGAAGCGCCATTCGTAAGAGGTCTGCGGAATCCCGTGCAGCAGCACAACCGGAAACCCCTCGCCGGCCTTGAGGTAGTGCAGGGTGACGTCATCCAGGTCGGCATAGTGACTTGAAACTTGGGTCATTTCATTTCCTTAGAAGGCAGCAGGCTGGCATTGGCGAGTGGCCAGCCGCGAAGTGGCACAGAACAGCAGAGTCACCCCCATCGTCCCTTGCCCTGGGCCACTGCCAGCAAGGAAGACGCAACTACTGCGAAAGCGGTACGGCGAATCCTCATTGCGCACCTCTTTCAAAACCGTGTGGCGACTCAATAAGAATCAAAGGAGGAGACATTCGCGCCTGATATCTCGCTTTAAATAAAGCTCAATCTCGCGCTGAAAAATTGAAAAAGGCGTTTTGACGTTTTCATGCCTGTCTCCAGAGCACGCAGCAGTGGACGTGCTTCTATTTATAGGGCGTTGTTGTTGCCCGGTGACGGTATGTTGGTTCACGGGAATGATGCGGTCAAGCGAATAAAATCATGGAATAGATGAAATGTCCTCACCTTTCCGGACGTCGCTTGTAGAACTCAGATTGGAGGCATTGAGGTAAACCCAAGGCCAAAGTATTGTTTCCTTTGCTTCAGCAAGTGCCGATGCTCTCGCCACGATGCGCAGTCGCCGCATCTTGCTAAAAGTGTGAACTTTGCGAGCTGACCACCCTGCGCCTAAAGCGGTCGTGCGCGAGCCTGATGCCTTACTTCGGCAGCGTAAGCGTTTACCCTAGAGTGCCGAGTGTGCCGCAATTTTGCTTGACCCATGCGCCGAAGAGAATTAAAACGCCTTATCGGTGATGTGTATTCATTCTTGTTTGTGCGCAAAATTCCACCCCTCGCCACCCTTCAAGCCTTTGAAGCAGCGTCTCGGTTAGGCTCGTTCATCCGAGCCGCCGAAGAACTGCATCTAACGCCTTCAGCTGTAAGCCACCGAATTCGAGAACTGGAGCGCTTTCTCGGCATTCAGCTTTTCCACCGCATTCAACGCTCTGTCATCCTTACAGATGCCGGGCGGAAACTTGCAAAAAATGTCGGTGATGCGTTCGGTCTGATTGAATCAGGCGTTCAAGAGATTTCGCGAGCTGGAAAGAGCGACCTCATTAATGTGCACGTTGTACCAAGCTTGGGTGCCCAGTGGTTGATGCCACGCATTGCGCGCTTCACGACGCTGTACCCAGACGTAGACGTGCGTATTACGGCCTCGGGCGATAAGGTCGACCTTGATGACGGCATGGTGGACTTTGATATTCGCTACGGGGCGGGGCTTGCGCGAGCAGGGATAGAGACGGAAATGTTCCCGCCGGAACCCATCGTGGCACTTTGTTCACCGAATCTCGTCGAGGGGAATCCGGGCCTTCACAGCCCAAGGGACCTTGCAAATCAGATGCTTATCCATTCGGAGGTCAACCTCTACACGTGGCGCGATTGGGAAGCAGACCACCCGGGTGTACAGTTGAACTTAGAACGTGGCCCGCGGTTCGACCGCTCGTTTATGTCGATTTTTGCAGCAATCGATAGTGTCGGCGTGTGCCTGGAGAGCATGCTGCTCGTGGAGCGGCAGCTCGCGTCAGGCAGCCTGGTACTCCCCTTTGGAAAAGAAGGGCCTCGAATCGAATGCCACAGCCTTAATTACCTTTCCAGCCGTGGCCATCTCCCAAAAATGCGTCTGTTCCGCGAGTGGCTCATGCAATCATTGGCGGAAAGTCCAAGTCTGAATAGCGGCTGACGCCCCAGCGCAAGCCGTTGCTCAAGGACCTCCTTGCTTCGGTCACACTATCAAGATTGCGCGGAAATCATTCACGTTGGTGTAGGTCGGCCCAGTAATGAGCAAATCGCTAATGGCGCTGAAGTACCCATAAGCGTCATTGCGGTTCAGATGGTCCGCAAGCTTTCGCCCTGCTGCCTGGCCTCGGACCAAGGTGTCAGGGGTCACGAACGCACCGGCGTTGTCCTCGACACCGTCAATGCCATCGGTGTCGGCTGCTAGCGCCCAGACGCCGGGACACCCCTGTAGTGCTTGCGCGAGACCCATACAGAATTCACCGGCTCGACCTCCTCGCCCCCTAATCTGTCCAGACTCCGACGGCCTGACAGTCACGGTGGTTTCGCCACCGGACAGAATGACGCAAGGCCGAGAGAATGGCTTACCTTGCTTGGCCACCGACCGGGCAAGTGCGGCGTGCACCATCCCCACGTCCCGCGACTCCCCTTCAATCTCATCAGAAAGAATATGGGCCTCGACGCCGGCGGCCCGCGCCGCGTTCGCGGCCGCTTCCAAGGAACGTAGTGGCGTCGCAATCAGATAGGTCTCATTACTGCTGAAGCAAGGGTCTCCCTGCTTCGGCGTCTCTAAGGAGCGTGCCTTGAGTGCCGATTCGATGGCCGGCGGCACAGCGATGCCGTAGCGCCGTAGTATTTCGAGCGCCTGCTCACACGTGCTCTCGTCCGGGACCGTTGGGCCGCTCGCGATGGTCGATACATCGTCTCCGGGGACATCGCTGATTGCCAAGGTGACAACCTTTGCCGGACTGCAAGCAGCGGCAAGACGCCCCCCTTTGATTGAAGAGATGTGCTTTCGGACGCAGTTCATCTCGGAGATATTGGCGCCGGACAGTAGCAACTCCTGGTTGATGCGCTGCTTTTCCGCGAAGTCGAGGCCATCAGCGGGAAGCGTCAGTAGCGACGACCCACCTCCCGAGATGAGGCAAACGACGAGGTCGTCTTTTGTCAGACCCTTTACCAGCTCCACCATCCGTCCGGCTGCGACCCGACCGGCTTCATCCGGCACCGGATGCGAGGCCTCGACAATCTCGATTCGCTGTGGGGCGGTAGTCACGCGAGGCGGCGTATGGCCATAGCGGGTCACGACCAATCCGTCAAGCGCGGCGTCGGCCGGCCACAGGGAATCGAAAACCTGTGCCATCGCACCGCTGGCCTTGCCTGCCCCGACCACAATGGTGCGGCCACGTGGAGGCTGCGGTAGATACTTGCCTAGGACACCTGCTGGCTGGGCGCTGCGAACCGCGCTATCGAACAGTTGTTGAAGGAAATCTCGCGGGTCAATCATAGCTTGAGGCACACAGAGCGTCAGAAAGAAGGTATCGCCAGTCAACCTGGCGGTGAAACGGCAGTGCCAACACCAAGCACTTGGGTGCACATGCGCTGTGAGGCAACGATTCTGAGTTACTGCAATCTGCGGAGCAAACGATAAAATGTCACGCGTTCTTTAAGCCCCTGCATGTTGCGTCGCAACACACCTTTACCAGCCCGGCTGCCATGATTCCTCCGCTGACATCTCTGCTCGCCTTCGAGGTCATCGCACGCCGGAAGAGCTTTTCTCTTGCCGCAACGGAGTTGCACCTAACGCCATCGGCAGTCAGCCATCAGGTCGCTCGATTAGAAAAGCTGATTGGTCTAAGGCTCTTTGAGCGCTCCACGCGAGGGGTAGTGCTTACGCCTGCAGGGCAAACCTATCTTTCACGTGTGGCTGGGGCGCTTGGAGCCATCAACTCCGCCACCGAAGACTTGCGCCACGGCGTTGAGGACTCCCTCTACATTCACTCTAGTCCCAGCTTCGCGAGCCTCTGGCTGATGCCCAGAATCGCCAAATTTGCGGGCCGGCATCCCGAAATCTCGCTCGGTCTTTCGGCTTCTCCGGAACATTCGGACTTCGAAATCGGACAGGTCGACATCGACATCCGCTATGGTTTGCCTAACTGGCCGGATTTGGAGGTCGAGCCAGTCTTCTCCGAGCGGGTGGTTCCGCTTGCCAGCCCCGATTTCCTCAGCCGACATCCGGTCCAGGCTCCAGAAGACCTAGTCCAGGTTCCCCTTATTCAGTCTCGTATTAGTCTCGTACAGTGGCCGGAGTGGTTTGCGGATTACGCTCCTGACCTGCACGCCGAAAGAATTCCGCTTCGATTCGACCGCTCAATGATGAGCATTGACGCGGCGGTCCAGGGGTTGGGAATTGCGCTTGAGAGCACAAAGCTGGCTGCCGAACATCTTAAAGCCGGGCGCCTTTGCCGCGTGTTTGACGATGAGCTTGGACTCGATATCGTGCAGCACTATGTCGTCTATCCCGCTCGCCACGCGTCACGACCCGAGGTGGTGAGCTTTCTCGACTGGCTGCGGGAGGAGAGCCGTCTGACGGTGGCGCCATGACATCTTTTCATCGCGGACGCCTTACATGACACACATTCATTAATCCCTGAATTTTCATCGCTTGCCTCACGTTGAGTCTGTCGCGAAGAATGAAGTCCTCTTCCGCAAACGACAACGGAGACAAAGCGGCCGAGTAAGTCCGCTCGGCGTGCCTCAAGCTATGACCGCACATGAACTTCAGCCACTGGCGCATGCCATTCGATTTCTGTCCATCGACGCGATTGTCCGCGCAACAGAGGGGCATCAAGGCGTGCCTCTAGGCATGGCAGAGATTGCCACCGCTCTCTACGCCAAGCAGCTCAAATTCAATCCCCAAGACCCCACCTGGTGGGACCGCGACCGTGTCGTTCTTTCGAACGGCCATGGCTCGATGCTGTTGTACTCCCTCCTGTATCTGACTGGCTACCATCACATCAGCCTGGACCAGGTTAAGAGTTTCCGCGAACTTGGCTCTCACTGCGCCGGCCATCCGGAGTTTGACCCCGAGCTTGGTATCGAGGTGACGACTGGCCCTCTCGGTCAAGGAATCGCGAATGCATTCGGCATGGCCGTGGCCGAGGCATTCCTCAACGCGCGATTTGGCGACGAACTGGTCAACCACCGAACTTACGCCTTTGTAGGCGATGGTTGCCTGCAAGAGGGTATCGGCCAGGAGATGATTTCCTTGGCCGGTCACTTGAAGTTGTCAAAGCTGACTCTGTTGTGGGACGACAATCAAATCACTGACGACGGCAAGACTGAGCTGTCCATTAGCGAGAACGTTGCAGAACGGTTCCGCGTGGCAGGGTGGCAAGTCATTGAAGTCGACGGTCATAGCATTGCGGAGGTATCGGAGGCGCTGGAGCTGGCCCAGGCCGACCCACGCCCCTCTATAATTGCCGCCCGCACTGTGATTGGCAAAGGCATCCCGCGACTGCAAGGTCAGCGAGGCGGCCATAGTGCGCGTCTGTACGACGAGGACGCTAAAGCCGCGCGGGAGTTGCTCGACTGGCCGTATGGCAACTTCGAGATTCCTGACCATGTCCTCTCGGGCTGGCGCGGATTCGGAGCGCGCAACCAGAACGCCTATGAGAGCTGGAAGGCCGGAGTGGCGGCCCTTCCAGCGGAGAAGCGGGCTGAATTCGAGCGCATTATGCGCGGCGAGCTGCCTCAGGGATGGGAAAAGGTCCTCCACGACTTCAAGCGCAAGTGCATCGACTCTGATGACTTCCCCGGCGGCATCCAGATTTCGGCAGCCATCAACCAAGCGCTTGCTGAGATTGTGCCAGAACGCATGGTCGGATGTGCCGACCTGGAAGGCCCGACCGGCCATAAGGGCCCGCTTGAGGCGTTCACTGTGAACAATCGCAGCGGCTCGTATGTCCATTGCGGTGTTCGCGAGCACCTGATGGGCGCCATGGCGAATGGTATGGCCGCACATGGCGGCATTATCCCGCTGAGCGTTACGTATCTCGCTTTCTCTGACTATGAGCGTCCTGCAATGCGGATGGCCGCGCTAATGGGCCTCCCGGTGAAGTTCGTGTTCAGCCACGATTCCATCGGCATCGGCAAGAACGGGCCCACTCATCAGCCGGTGGAGATTCTTGCCTCGCTTCGCGCCATGCCTAACATGCTGGTTATGCGCCCCGCAGACGCAACCGAAGCCGCGGAGTGCTGGGAGGTGGCGATGGCTCATCGCGAGGGACCGGTGAGCTTGGTGTTTGCGCGCCAAGCGTTGCCCCGTGTCCGGCGAGCTCACTCTGATGAGAATCTCAGTCAGAAAGGTGGTTACGTGCTTTCGGAGGCCAAAAGCGGCGAGCGGAAAGTCACGCTTATCGCAACGGGCTCTGAGGTGTCGATTGCCGTCGAGGCGCAGAAACGCCTTGAAGCGCTCGGCATTGGCACAGCAGTTGTCTCTCTGCCTTGCTGGGAACTCTTCGAGCTTCAGGATAAACAGTACAAGGCATCGGTACTTGGCAGGGATGGAGTCCGAATTGGCGTGGAAGCCGCGGTCCGATTTGGATGGGACCAATATCTCGGGATTGATGGCGGATTTGTCGGCATGAAAGGCTTTGGCGCCCCAGGACCCGCGGACGCTCTCTACCGCCTTTTCAACATCACGCCTGACGCCGTAGTTCTCGAAGCACAGCGTCTTCTCGAAACTGCTGGAGTCCAGTAATCATGAAAATCGTCTTTCTCGACAGCGCTACCCTTCCGCCGAAGACTACTCTGCGGACACCGAGCTTCCCGCATACTTTAGAGGTGTATGAGAGGACGGCTACTGGGGACGTATCGTCTCGCATCGCCGACGCCGACATCGTCATCCTAAATAAGTCGAAGCTGACGGAAGGGGCGATTGCTGACGCCCCGAAACTCAAACTCGTCGCGGTAGCTGCGACCGGCTTCGACAACGTAGACGTGCGGGCCTGTACCGCGCGTGGCATTGTCGTCAGCAATATTCGCAACTACGCGATTCACACCGTTCCAGAGCACACCTTCGCGCTCATCTTCGCGTTGCGTCGAAGCATCTGCGCGTATCAGGATGCAGTGCGCAAGGGCCGGTGGCAGGAGTCTGGCCAGTTCTGTTTCTTCGACTACCCCATTCGCGACCTCGCCGGCTCGACTCTTGGCATCATCGGCGATGGCGTGCTCGGGCAGTCGGTGGCCGCAATGGGCCGAGCCTTGGGCATGAAGATTCTGTATTCAACGTACAAAGGTCGGAGCGACATGGGGCCGTTGTACACGCCTTTCGAGGAACTTCTGGCTAAGTCGGACATTGTCTCGCTCCACTGTCCCCTGATGCCGTCGACTCGCAACCTGATTGGCGCCAACGAGTTTGCCCTGATGTCGCGCAAGCCGCTCCTGATTAATACGGCTCGTGGCGGTCTCGTTGATGAGTCAGCTGTCGGGCCGGCACTTGATGCTGGCCAGATTTCCGGAGCGGCATTCGACGTGGTTAGTGTGGAACCGCCCCCGCCGAACCACCCGTTCAGCGCGTTGCTGGAGCGTCCGGACTTCATCCTTACCCCACACGTGGCCTGGGCAAGCGAAGAAGCGACCCAAGGCCTGGCGGACCAGCTCGTCGACAACATCGAAGCCTTTGTTGCCGGTAAGCCCGTCAATCAAGTCGGCTGAACATCCCACGCATCCGTACGCACGTCGTAGGTTAAAGCTGACGTGCGAACTCTGCTGGCCCATTGGGCCAGCCTCCCGCCCTCACATCACGGGTTAACCCCCATCAATGGTGTCTTGCCGTCAAGGTCTACTCATCATACCATTAGACCACTGAAAGACGTAACTCACGATTCCCCGCCAAGCCAGGGTACACATCTCCTTAGGTTCCTCTTGCTCGGTGGTTTTGGATGCGCGCCGCCAACCCGGCCGCGTCCCCTTTTCTATTGGTCGGGCGTGCGAGGGCAATCTTCGCCGTCCTCATCGTGTCGACACAGACGTCGTCGCCTCTCAACCAGACGCGTTCAGAGGACCGCAATGTAAGTCGATGTTTTTTCGCCCTCCCACCCGGGCGTTGCAGTTATCAGCATCGGAGATTTTCATGAGCCTGCGCCGCGAGCGCCATACAAAGATTGTGGCAACTTTGGGTCCTGCTTCGTCGGATGCAGAAAAGATTCTGCAACTTGTCCAAGCGGGCGCCGATACCTTTCGCCTGAACTTCAGTCATGGCACGCATGAAGACCATGCGGCACGCCTTCGCGTGATTCGGCAGGTGGAGTCCGTCGTGGGCAGGCCTATCGGCGTGCTGCTGGATTTGCAGGGACCGAAACTGCGCCTTGGCACGTTTGCAGACGGCCCGGTAAAGCTCAATGCCGGACAAGACTTTCGTCTTCAACTGGCTCCTGTGGCCGGAAACTGGCAAGTCGCACAGCTACCGCATCCCGAAATCTTCGAGGCACTGTCGCCAGGCAACGCGCTTCTCATTGATGACGGCCGCGTCCGCCTTCGGGTGACTTCGTGCGGGCCGGATTTCGCCGAGACGGTGGTTGAAACGGGAGGAAAGGTTTCCGATAGAAAGGGCGTGAATGTCCCTGACTGCGCCCTCCAACTGTCCGCGTTGACGGAGAAAGACCATCGAGACCTGAAGTTTGGGCTCCAACTCGGCGTCGACTGGGTGGCGTTGTCATTTGTACAGACGGCTCAGGACATCGAAGAACTTCGGGAAATTGTCGGCTCAAGCGTCGGGATTATGGCGAAGATTGAAAAGCCTGCCGCCATTGCCGATATCGAGGCGATTGTTGCTGCGACCGACGCGATTATGGTTGCGCGCGGCGACTTGGGGGTCGAAATGCCTCCGGAAGAAGTACCCGCAATTCAGAAGCGTTTGACCCGACTCTGTCGCGAGGCCGGCAAGCCCATCGTGGTAGCGACGCAGATGCTTGATTCGATGGTGAGTTCGCCCGCGCCCACCCGTGCTGAAGCCTCGGACGTCGCGACTGCTGTGTATGACGGTGTCGATGCCGTGATGCTGTCTGCAGAGTCTGCCAGCGGTGACTATCCCGTTGAGGCAGTGCAGATGATGTCGCGAATCATCCGAAACACCGAACGGGACAGGCTGCAGCGAGACACAATGGGTGCCATCGCTGCTACTCGTCGCGCTGACGCACCGGATGCGATTGGCGCTGCGATTCGCACAGCAGCCGACATCCTGCCACTGTCGGCGTGCGTAACGTACACGCTGTCTGGCTCCAGTGCGCTGCGTGTTGCCCATGAACGCCCCAACGTGCCCATCGTCGGCATGACTCCCAAAATCGAGACCGCGCGCCGGTTGGCCGTTGTTTGGGGCGTCCATGCCGTCCATGGCGATGATGCCAAGAGCGTTGAAGACATGGTTGTGCACGCCACCGATGTTGTTCGTGCGGAAGGATTCGAACCGGAATCTCGCCCGTTCGCGATTGTGGCCGGAATGCCGTTTGGAACGCCAGGTTCCACGAACTTTCTTCGATTTGTGTTGCCGACGCAGCCGAAGTAAAGCTTACTGCCAGCGCGAGGCTTAGGTTCAGGGTCTTGGCCCACCAAAGCGTCGGCTGCAGGATGCAAATTATGGACATAGCGCTTGCGTAGACATCTGCACCTACGCGGCGCCCTCTAACGCATTTTTCTCGCTAAACAATGAGTGCAATCGTAGATATCGTTGGTCGCGAAGTTCTGGACTCGCGCGGCAACCCCACAGTCGAGTGTGACGTGCTGCTGGAATCGGGCGTCATGGGCCGTGCCGCCGTTCCGTCGGGCGCCTCCACTGGCTCGCGAGAGGCTATCGAGCTACGTGACGGCGACAAAAGCCGTTACCTAGGTAAAGGGGTGCTGAAGGCCGTTGAGCACATCAACACCGAAATCGCCGAAGCCATCATGGGCTTGGAGGCCTCGGAGCAGGCGTTCGTGGACCGCACGCTGATTGACCTGGACGGTACAGAAAACAAGAGCCGCCTGGGAGCCAACGCCATGCTGGCGGTCTCGATGGCCGTGGCCAAAGCCGCGGCCGAAGAAACCGGCTTGCCGCTATACCGTTACTTTGGCGGCTCGGGCGCAATGCACTTGCCGGTGCCGATGATGAACATCGTCAACGGCGGTGCGCACGCGAACAATAGCCTGGATGTCCAGGAATTCATGATAATGCCGGTGTCTGCGAAGAGCTTCCGTGAAGCCCTACGTTGCGGCGCCGAAGTCTTCCACGCACTGAAGAAGATTCTCGCCGACCATGGCATGTCAACCGCCGTGGGCGACGAGGGCGGCTTTGCACCCAACTTCTCGTCCAACGAGGAGTGCCTCAACACCATCGTCCAAGCTGTCGAGAAAGCGGGCTACCGCATGGGTGAAGACGTCCTGCTGGCCATGGACTGCGCCGCCAGCGAGTTCTACCACGAAGGCGAAGGCGTCTACCACTTGGAAGGCGAAGGCCTGAAGCTGACGTCGACGCAGTTTGCCGACTACCTTGCGAACTTGTGCGACAAGTTCCCCATCGTCTCAATCGAGGACGGCATGGCCGAGGGGGATTGGGACGGGTGGAAGACGCTGACCGAGAAGCTGGGCAACCGTGTGCAACTGGTGGGCGACGACCTGTTCGTCACCAACACCAAAATCCTGAAGGAAGGCATTGAGAAGGGCATCGGCAACTCAATCCTCATCAAAATCAACCAGATTGGCACTCTTACCGAAACGTTTGCTGCCATCGAGATGGCCAAGCGCGCCGGCTACACTGCCGTGATTTCGCATCGGTCGGGGGAGACGGAGGACAGCACCATTGCTGACATCGCAGTGGGCACCAATGCCGGCCAGATTAAGACCGGCTCGCTGTCGCGTTCGGACCGAATCGCCAAGTACAACCAGTTGTTGCGGATTGAGGAAGACTTGGGCGAAGTGGGGAGCTATCCCGGTAAGAGCTCCCTTTACAACGTCCTGTAATAGGCCCGGCCGGCGGGCTGTCGCCTGCCAGCCGCAAAGTCAGACAACATGGAGAGTACCAAAGCGCACATCGTGTGTCGCTCTCTGCCCTTCAGAAAGGAATCGTCGAACTGTTATCATCTCATCTTCTGGCATGATGACATGAAAGGTGAGCGTCCCTATGGCCAATGCTGAACCCATCCAACGTAGGCGGCTGTTTGAGGATGTACTCGAGCGACTGACGGAGAGGATTCGAAGTGGGGAAATTCCTCCCGGTGAACAATTGCCAGCTGAACGCGACCTCATGGAGTACTACGGCGTCGGTCGGCCCGCCATTCGCGAGGCTCTTCAGTCTCTCGAACGAGCAGGCATTATTGAGATTGCGCACGGCGAGCGCGCGCGTGTCGTAATTCCCACCGCCGACCACCTAATACGGCAAGTTGGAGCCGGTGCTCAACACCTGCTTAGGTCGAGTCCAAATTCCCTCTCGCATCTCAAGGATGCGCGCTTATTCCTCGAATGTGGACTGGCTCGCCTTGCCGCAGCAAATGCGACCGAGCGCGACATCGAGATTCTCCAAACTCGCATCGAAGACCAGCGCGCGGCAAGAAGCAATCCGGAAGAGTTCCTCACGCGCGACATGGCATTCCACCGTGAGGTGGCACGGATAAGCGGGAATCCGATTTTTCCCGCCATCGTGCAGGCACTCTTTGAATGGGCCCGCGAGTACTACCGGGGAATTGTTCGCGCGCCAGGTGTTGAAAACCTCACCCTGGAGGAGCATCAGAGGGTTGTCGACGCCATTGCAAAGCATGACGGGGACGCTGCTGCCCAAGCAATGCAAGACCACCTGACCCGGGCTAATGCACTGTACAAATCGATGACAGGCACCTCTGTAGACGTCAGTTGACAACGCCGCGACAGGAATCACTCCAATCGCTGCCGATGCAAGCTTACGGGGTCATACCCACCGTCACCGTGAACGTCGTTGTTGCAGACCGGCCCAGCAACGACGTCCACGCTTGAGGGACTGGCGGACATGGCCTCCCCCGGGGCGCAACAAACGACGATGACATTGGCATCTAACCAAGCAAGCTATTCGTCGTCGTCGGACTGTGTCACCGTTGCGGGAGCCTGCCCCTTCCTTCCCACGCGCTGGGTATAAAAGGCCAATGCTTCGATGGCTCTAATGCTGGAGACCTCGTATCCCATCCAGTGCTTTGCCCACTCCCGAGCATCTTTCGCAGCTTCGTCGCTGACCATTATGACGCCTGCCCAATAGAGCTCATAGCGGGAGACTGCCTTTGTAGCATCCCACTTCCACCATAATGATGCGACAACTGAGTCGAAGATTGGGAAGCAATCCGGGTCGAAGAAATGCAGAAACTTCGAGGCGCCGACCATCGAATTGTTGATGCACCGGCTAGCGGTTTTTATGAGCTTATCACCGTCTGGTTCGTCTTCGTTGAGCAGTGAAACCAATTGGGGGAGAGCCGCTACATTCCATCGCTGAATGCCACGGGGCATCCAGCCGTAGACGCTACAGAATCGCATAAGTACATCGTCGACTGTCCATGCTCCTCTCTTCCGGAGCTTGGCGAACTCAGCTATTTGCAACGGATATGTACGGTTGTAGAAATCTGACTCATGGACTCTGTTGGTGCGAAGAGACGCATGTGAGGCGATGAGGCTCTCCAGAGAGCAGCGAATCTCTGTATCAGTAATACACATATATATTGCTCGCAGAATATCAAAGCTGCGCTATAGGAGAATTAATTACCTCTCTCTCCTGTAGCTCGGAGTCAAATGTCACTTTGCGGTCGAAGCTGACTCTTTGGCGCGTTGTAAATTTGCTTGCAGTGCGTAAAGCTGCCTCGATGTCCGATTCTTTACGGCAAAGGTCAGAAACTGCTGAACATGGGAGCGCTTAATGCTCATGGTTTTTGCGTATTCTCGCACTCGCTCAGCACGAAGGCCCCAGTCGGAATTGGAAAAAAACATCTGACCATAGGATTGCATAAGAAGATGCGCAGCATGCGTTGGTGGCTGATGTTCTTTGTCTTTGGCCGTGGTTACCCGCGCCGGAAACACTGCGTACGTGGCGTTGCTATTGCCCGTTACCTCATGTTTCACCCGAGTTTCGTTGCGGTAAAATGCGGCAACTATAGCCATCGCAAAAATGAAACGATTGCTTGGATTGCCATGAGCTACTTGTCCGCACCCGGCCCCTCCCTGGGCGCCACGCGAGGACACATACTGCTGCTGTAGCTCTTTACTCCAACGCACAACCACCTCGACGTCCGAGGCAGTCATGTGTCGCTTGAAGAAGTCACTAGAGCCGACCATAGAGCCACCGTACGCGAACCAAGTGGTGAGGAGGTCGCGTAAGCGGTACTCGATGTCGTCGGCCGTGCAGTCGAGAATCGCGGATGGAACTGACGTTACCCCACAACAATTCAGGTTAGTCAGGAACGGCAAGTTCATCTCGGCCGCCTTCATACCAAGCGCTTCACTCGCGGCAAGCTCTAACAGTGAACGATTCACCGAAAGATTGCCGCTGATACGCGCAAGGAGGCTCTCGGGCACCGTGCTCGGCAAGGTGTCCGCCTCGGACAGCCATCTGTCGACTATCGGGACGAGATGCTCCAAGGCCATTGAGGAAGATGCATGCGTGACCACGAAGGGCGTAGTTTCGTCGACAGGCAACCTTTCCTCGTTACGCCAGCCTCGGTCATAGGTGAAAATTTGCTCTGCCAATAAGTCTTCAAGAAACAGTAGGTTGTAACCGAAGACGGTATCGGAGCTCAGCGGATGCCTTGCAACCTCAGCGGAGCCGAAAGCAGCCGCGTCCACCCAGCTTAGCATTGACCGATAGGCCGAACTGCTTGCTGGATTCATTCGATTCAACAAGCCCTCAAGAAGAAGCTTACGTGCCTTTACCAAATTGATGGAGACCTCGTCGGGCTGTGCCTCTCGCGCGAGATAGCGCATAGACGAAGTGCGACTCGCTTCGATGCGCGGTTCACTTCCTGGCCCAAGTGCCCATGATGCCATGGGCACCTTTGCCAGCACCGCATCTTGCCACTTGCGGTTCGATAAGTTCTCTGCAACGGATGTGAACGCATCGTAGGCCGCTCGAACCTCGCCAGGATGCCGGCGCAGAAGGTCTACTACAACATCCTTCTCAACACTCAGAATGTCGGGAAGATGGCGTTTGAGGTATTCGAGCTCGTCAGTACTGTACTGTGCCATTGGATTTCTTCCTGATAAATGAAGCAGCGGTCGGGCACATTGGGTGCCCGGCACGCCAAACATGAAGGGTGGCTACTCAAGAGACTGCAAAGCGACCACGCGGGGATTGCGACCGCTGTGACCCCAGCTCTCGTCGCAGCTCTTCGCGCGCCATTCGGTTCGCTTGGAACCCGTCAATATTCCAGCGCAAACGCTGGACTTCGCGGCTCGCCAAGGAGAGCGCTTCCTCTTCCGTGGCGACCTTCTTCTCGCGCAGCAGGATGCGCGCAAGTCGGTTGGCATGCTCCAGTGCACCGTTTTCTTTGATGGACTGAACACCGTGATACTGGTCGTTGCCTGCAGTGAAGAATCCGCAGTCAATCGGTTGTTTCTTCGCCATGGAGTGCTCCTTGATGTGGCGGGTGGAAGACAACCTGAGTGTCCCAAGTTCATAAGCCGTTGGGCTCATGAAAATCACGCGGTGCCCCAATTTTGGCAGGGCAAGTAAGCAATTGCCTTCACCGCCACAAAAAGTCTTATCGGCTGCTTTCGCTAGGTTGGAACCCTTCTTTATGAGGGGTATCGCCGACCTGTCGGCTTGGTTGCGAAGGCTTCCCTTTGATGAGCATACGATTCAGCCGCCGTCAAAGAGGGATGAAGTTGGTCTCGGGGCTCCGCTCAAAGCGGCGGCCACGCCCTTCTTAGCCGCGCTTTTCCCTAGTGTGCTTCCCACCTCTACGGGTTAACGCCGAACGATTGCCACTTGTCCTACTGGCCTACTCATCATACCATTATGCCATCACGCCACTTGAACATGTGATTCCGCTACGAAGCCGTGTGGAGCTACGAGCATTGATTGACACGGTGGACCTCATTGGAGATTTGAAATGAAAGAGAAAATTGCGTTGTTTGGCGCCGGCGGCAAGATGGGCGTGCGCCTGGCGAAGAACCTTCTTAAATCCGACTACCGCGTCAGCCACGTCGAGCTGGGCGAGGCGGGCCAGAAGCGCCTGCGCGACGAGTTGGGCATCAACTGCGTAAGCGCGGACGAGGCACTCGACGGCGTCGATGTCGTAATCCTGGCGATTCCCGACACCATCATCGGAAAGGTCGCCGCTCAAATCGCTCCGCAGCTGAAGCCCGGCACCATGGTCATGACGCTGGATGCCGCAGCTCCCTTTGCAGGGCATCTGCCCAACCGCCCGGACCTCACCTACTTCGTAGCTCACCCCTGCCATCCGCCCATCTACAACGATGAAACGGAACCTGAAGCACGCCGGGACTACTTCGGAGGGGGCGCTGCGAAGCAGTCGATTACGAGCGCACTGATGCAAGGACCGGAAGAGGCTTTCGACCTTGGCGAGGCAGTGGCAAAGGTCATCTACGCACCTATCCTGCGCTCCTACCGCCTGACCGTCGAACAGATGGCAATCCTGGAGCCTGGTCTTTCCGAAACCATCTGCGCGACGCTGCTCCAAGTCATGCGCGAAGCGATGGATGAGACGGTTCGCCGCGGCGTACCCCACGAAGCTGCTCGCGATTTCCTGCTCGGTCACATGAACATCCTGGGCGCGGTCATCTTCAACGAAATTCCCGGCGCTTTCTCGGATGCTTGCAACAAGGCCATTGAATTCGGAAAGCCCCGCCTGATGCGCGACGACTGGCTGAAGGTCTTTGACCGTCACGAAATCGCCGACAGTATCCGCCGTATCACCTGAGGCGCGACTCGCAATTTCCGAGCGCTGTCAGTCCCCTGACAGCCCCCCAAATTTATAGGAGTCAACGTGGGCAATCGCATCTACGCCACCTATTGGCTGGAAACCGCAGACGACCCAAAGCGGGCGGCCGAAGCCATTGCTGGAGAGCAGTCCAGTGGAACCTTTGTGGCATTGCCCACGGAAACTGCTGAACTAAAAGAACGCTCGGGAGCACGAGTCGAAAGTATCGAGGTACTGGAGAGCGTGTCTTCGCCGAGCCTACCGGGCGGCATGAAGGGCGACCAATACCGACGTTGCCGGCTAACAATCTCATGGCCACTCGAAAACCTGGGTGCTTCTTTGCCCAATCTCATGTCGACCATCGCAGGCAACCTGTTTGAGCTTAAGCAGGTTTCGGGCCTTCGAATTCTCGACTTGCAGCTGCCGCCTGAATTCGCACAAGCCTATCCGGGCCCGGCCTTCGGTATCAAAGGCACGCGCGAGCTGGCTAGTGTCTCTGACGGCCCCCTTATTGGCACCATCATCAAGCCCAGCGTTGGCTTGTCGGTTAAGGAAACCGCTCAGCAGGTGGAACTGCTCGTCGACGGCGGCATCGATTTCATCAAGGATGATGAATTGCAGGGCGATGGCAGCTATTGCCCCTTTGACGAGCGCGTGTCAGCCGTCATGCGCGTCATTAACAAAGCTGCCGACCGAACCGGCCGAAAAGCCATGGTTGCGTTCAATCTCACTGGCGACCTCGACCAGATGAAGCGGAGACACGACCATGTCCTCGCGCAAGGCGGAACGTGCGTCATGGTGTGCTTAAACTCTGTGGGCATCATTGGGCTACACGAACTGCGCAAGCATTCGCAACTACCCATTCATGCTCACCGTGCAGGCTGGGGCTATCTGACGCGCAGCCCAGTTTTGGGTTGGGAGTACGCGCCGTGGCAAAAAATCTGGCGCCTCGCTGGAGCAGACCATCTTCATGTCAATGGGTTGCGGAATAAATTCAGCGAGCCCGATGAAAGCGTAATCGCTGCTGCCAAATCTGTCTTGGCGCCTGTCATGCCTGAAGCACCGATGCCTGCAATGCCTGTGTTCAGTTCAGGTCAGACAGGCCTGCAGGCCGCCGACACGTTCGCCGCGCTGGGCTGCGCTGACCTGATTCACACAGTTGGCGGAGGCATTTTTGGGCATCCAGGCGGTGTCGCACCTGGCGTGCAAGCTCTGCGCGAAGCTTGGTCAGCGGCCATGAACGGTACGCCCTTGGCTCAGCAAGCTCGAGGTTCCGCTGTCTTGCGCCAGGCTCTGGAGTTCTGGAAATGACATCCGCGGCGTCTTCCCAGCTTCCACCGGGGCTGCTGCTCGCCTACTACGGCGACGACTTTACGGGCTCGACAGATGCCATGGAGGCCATGACTGTCGCCGGTATTCCAACCATGCTGTTCTTCCAGAGCCCGACTCCTGAAATGCTCGCGCGGTTCCCCAGCGTTCGGTGTGTTGGGCTTGCCGGGGCGTCTCGTGGCAAAGAGCCTGCATGGATGGAGGCAGAGCTTACTCAGGCCTTCGATAGCTTGCAAAAGCTCGGTGCGCCTA
Source organism: Cupriavidus phytohabitans (assembly GCF_017815025.1). Lineage (NCBI taxonomy): Bacteria > Pseudomonadati > Pseudomonadota > Betaproteobacteria > Burkholderiales > Burkholderiaceae > Cupriavidus > Cupriavidus phytohabitans. Next base: position 13,919 of record NZ_JAGIQB010000033.1, on the reverse strand, counting down.
TTCTGCAATACAAAGTTTGTTCGACGTTCGACTCCTCCCCCGCTGTCGGTTCAATAGGGAAGGCAATCGATTTGGGTGCAGCGACAGTGGACGGAGCATGGATACCCATCGTCGTCGGAGTTCCGCAACTGAAGCGTTACCAGGCGTTTGGGAATCTGTTCGCTGCCGTGGATGGGCAATGCCATCGCTTGGACCGACATCCGACCATGTCGCGGCATCCCGTCACCCCGATGGCAGAGTCAGACCTTAGAGTGCACCTCGCCCAGCAGACGCAGCGTCCGATTGATTTGGTTGACCTGGTCCAACTGACATCGGGCAAGGCAGTGCCCCGTACATCTCGCGATGGTCAGACCGCGCCCGCCGTCTTCATCGACGTAGTGGACGAATCTACTTCGCGGGCGGCCGGTGAATTGGTTTGGGAAGGTCGAGGCAAAGGCATCTTCACAGCGTCGTCATCCGGACTGCAGTACGCGCTGACTGCGTATTGGCGTAGCCGAGGTTGGATTCCAAGCGAACACAAGTTGGAGAAGGCCCGGCCGGTGCCTGTTATTGCTGGCGTCAGTGGGAGTTGCTCCCCCGTCACCGCAAAGCAACTGGAATGGGCGGAGAAGAACGGCTTCGCCACAATCAGACTTGAAGTGCAGAAGGTGTTGGATAAAACCCGCGCGAAGCAAGAGATAGAGCGTGTGTCGGCGGCTGCAATTCATGCCTTGTCCATCAATGTCAGCCCCATCATCTATAGCGCCAGGGGGCCAGACGACCCGGCAGTACTGCAGTTCAGCGAGATGGCCAGTCAAGCAGGACTCGCTCGTCTGGAAGCGGCCAATCGCGTCAGCGATGCGCTTGCTCAAAGCATGCGTCGTGTTCTGGATGCGACCAACCGCACCAAGCTGCGCCGCGTGGCAGTTGCCGGCGGTGATAGCTCCGGCGACGTCGCCAGCGCTCTGGACATCACAGCGCTAACGGTTAAAGCGCCACTCACACCTGGCGCCCCGTTATGCCAAGCCTGGTCCGAATCACCGCAGCGTGATGGCCTGGAGATTGTGCTGAAGGGCGGTCAGATGGGTAACGAGCAGTTTTTCGGAAGCGTCCTCGCGGGTTCCTGAGTTGGCTCAGACCAACAGCATGAACGAAGAGCGCTGACTTTCCACCAAAGGGCCCTGGCCACGCCGTCGACATCGGCGACGCAGTGGGGGCAACGGAGACACTAATGAAAATCGCATTCTTTGGCCTTGGTACGATGGGCCTTCCTATGGCAATCAACCTGGTCAAAGCCGGCTACCAAGTGACAGGCTTTGATAGGTCCATCGAGCAACTCAATCGCCTCGTAGCTGTCGGAGGCCTGCCCGCGACCACTCCTTCCGTTGCAGTCCGCGGCGCAGACGTCGTGATTACGATGCTCCCGGACGATGCGACGACTAGGTCGGCTATCGTCGACTCAGGCGCCATCGCGGAATTGGTCCAGGGGGCAATTCATATCAACATGGGGACGGTGTCGGTCGCGCTTGCTCGCGAGCTAACCCAGCTGCATCGGGAGCACTACGGGCACTACGTTGCGGCGCCGGTGCTCGGCAGGGTCAATGCTGCCGAAGCGGGTCAGTTGAACATCCTAGCCGCCGGCGCTGCTGATGTGTTGCTAACTATCAAGCCACTGTTCGAAGTGATGGGCCAGCGCATTTGGCACTTCGGCGAGAGGCCCGAACAGGCAAACGTGGCAAAGCTGGCTGCTAATTTCATGATTGGAAGCGCCATCGCGACAATGGGCGAGGCAGTCACACTCGCGGCTGGCTATGGTGTGTCGAAAATTGACTTCATGGAGCTCATAACAAGCACCGTGTTCGATGCGCCAGCCTATCGCAACTATGGTCATGCAATCGCGCGAGAAAGCTTTGAGCCACCTGGCTTCAAGCTTGCGCTCGGTCTCAAGGACGTGAAGCTCGCCATGAGCGCCGCCGAAGAGGTCAACGTCCCGCTGCTCATGGCAAGCGTTCTGCGAGACGCCCATATCGACAGCCTTGCGCATGGGGAGGGAGACATGGACTGGGCGGCCCTATCACGGGCTGCGGCGCGCCGGGCGGGACAGGCCTAACCGCCGTCCCCGTTCGCTATCCCCTTAACTGAAGGTCCACAGGTTCTCTGAAAGTCCTCTGTGGCCGAGCTCGAACTAGGGGATTCCCTAGCAGGCTAATCAACCCCGTTGCGTTAGCCTTTGCTAATGATGTACTGATTATACCATTACACCAATCTGCCCTCAGAGGCAAAGGATGGAGACTATGTCCCAGACAGTCCAGGCGGTTACCGCCGCAGGGCGCGATACTGCCCTTGCATCGCATTCGGAGCTCGCAAGCGTCTACAAGAAGGTGACTTGGCGGCTTCTGCCCTTGTTGGTCCTCTGCTACGCGTTTGCTTATCTGGACCGAGTGAACGTCGGCTTCGCCAAGTTGCAAATGGCTGCGGACTTGAAATTCAGCGATACCGTCTATGGTCTGGGTGCCGGAATTTTTTTCCTCGGCTACGTGCTGGCCGAAGTACCGAGCAACCTCATACTTCACCGGCTTGGCGCGCGGAAATGGATTGCCCGAATCCTCGTCACTTGGGGCTTGCTTTCGGCGGCAATGCTGTTCGTGAACTCTCCGACCACCTTCTACGTTCTGCGCTTCTTGCTTGGCGTCGCTGAGGCTGGCTTCTTCCCCGGCATCATCTATTACCTGATGCACTGGTATCCGTCGTCCCGGCGTGGTGCCATTCTGGCCATCTTTTACCTTGCAGCTCCGCTGTCCGGTGTCTTTGGTGGTCCGGTTTCTGGCTACATCATGACCGCAATGGCCGACACGCCCCCCCTTACCGGTTGGCAGTGGATGTTTCTCTTGGAGGGCCTACCTGCAGTTCTGCTCGGTGCAGTCGTTTTCATGTATCTCGATGACCGAATCGATAACGCAAAATGGCTTACCGCTGATGAAAAGGCTGCATTGCATCAAGCGCTTGAAATGGAGCAGTACCACGCAGCGCCGACGTCCGCAGGAAGCGCCTTCAAGAACCTGCGCACCTGGCATCTGAGTTCGATTCTCTTCCTCATCGTGATGGCAATGTACGGCGTGTTTTTCTGGATGCCCACGCTGGTGAACGAATCGGGTATCAAGAGCCCGTTGCTCGTGGGCCTGCTGTCTGCAATTCCCTACGCTGCTGCTATTCCTACGATGATGCTCATGGGCCGGCACTCGGACAAGCATGGTGAGCGGCGGATGCATATGATTTGTCTTTGCATGATGGGCGCTGCAGGCTTCCTGCTCTGTGTAACGTGGCAAAACGATACCGCCAGGCTTCTCTTCGCTCTCACCCTCGCGACGGCCGCAGTCATGGCGATTCTTCCTCTCTTCTGGACGTTGCCGACCGCCATGTTCAAAGGTGCGGCAGCCGCGGCTGGAATCGCCCTCATCAACTCCCTTGGGGTGACTGCCGGCTTCGTCGCGCCCTATATGGTGGGATATCTCCGCGACCTGACCAAGAGTCCGAATACTGCACTGTATATCTTGTCAACGCTTTGGGTTATCGCAGCGGTACTCATCTACAAAGTTCCTGCGAACCTGACCACGAGCAATAAACCAACGGAGTAAGGAGATGCAAGAAATCAAAGCCCTGGTGTTCGATGTCTTCGGCACGGTGGTCGATTGGAGAACCAGCATCGCGAAGGAAGCCGAAGCGTTCTTTGGGCAACACGGCATCTCTGGTGATGGCTACAAGTTCGCGGACGACTGGCGCAATCTCTACCAGCCGGCCATGCAGGCTTGCCGCAGCGGAGAGCGGCCGTACACGCGACTCGACGACCTCCACCGTGAGAATCTCGACAAAGTGCTGAAGGCTTGGGACATCCAAAACGTATCCGAGGAAAAGCGGCAGCACCTGAATCACGCGTGGCGTCGCCTGCAACCCTGGCCTGATTCGGTTCCAGGCCTGCACCGACTGAAGAGCAAGTTCATTATTGGAACCCTGTCTAACGGCAACATCGCACTGATGGTGGGGCTCGCAAAGTGGGGCGGACTCCCATGGGATGCGATTCTGGGGGCAGATGTATCGCGCGCCTATAAGCCGGAGCCTGCATCCTACATCGAGACGGCTAAGGTCCTCGCACTGGAGCCTCAGGAAGTCGCACTCGTCGCAGCCCACAATGACGACTTGCTCGCAGCACGGGACTGCGGTCTGCGAACCATGTTCGTCACGCGCCCCACCGAGCACGGTCCTGGGCAGAAGATTGACCTGGAACCGGAAGCCGATTGGGACGTCTGCGCCAACAGCCTTGAAGAGCTCGCTGACAAGCTCGGATGTTAGGACAGCGAACCGCCCGCTGGCGGTCCGATACCCTTGCAATCAGGCTTCTCCGGATTGAATCGTGCCCGCCAATTGGCGGGCGCTTTTATTCGAGCCCCACCGATTTGGCTTGCAGCGGGCATCTTTGAACGTGATTCCGGTGCAGAGTCATTTGAAAAACTAGACGAGAGCCGACACATGGACCACTGCTTACACGGCTGCCAGTCCCGTGGGTAACGCCGCCAAGTCTCACCCACCCGCCACTGCGAAGCGGACCAGAGAGATGCTCAGCTCAGTTAGAGGTGGTTCGCGGTACGTGTTCAAGGAGCGGGAGTTCGCCTTACGCACTGGTCGTGAGCCAGGAAGTGCCGCGTCCCGAGTGGCCCTGCTTCGTTTGGCAAGGAGCGGCGAAATCGTGATAGCGCAAAGACGGCCGTCGATGTGGCTAATCATTCCACCGGAGCATGGCAGCTATGGCGCTCCGCCGGTGGATTGGTGGCTCAACGACCTGATGGGGGAGCAAGAGCCAAGCTACTACTTAGCGCTACTTTCCGCCGCTCGCTTCTGGGGCTCATACCATTACGAAGGCCACCACGCGCAGGTCATCGTAAGTAGGCCGCGCAGGACGCTGAGTATCGGCAAGTTTCATGTCGACTTTATCGTAAAAAAGACCATTGGCAACACACCGGTCGTACTTGAACGTAGCTCTGCCGCTCCGTTTCGGGTGAGCACGCGGGAAGCCACGGTCCTTGACCTAATTCGCCACCAAACCACCTATGGTGGCTTAGAAGTAGTGGCGCGCGTCGTCTGTGACCTAGCTGCGGAAATGACGTCAACAGGACTCAGAGATGCCTTGCGAGCGCTTGGACAAAGTTCCGCTGCGCAGCGTCTGTCCTTCATTCTCGATAGACTCGGATACGAACTACTGGCAGCATCTGTCGAAACTTGGTTGCTGCAGCGACGACAACGACGTACCGTCCAACCATTGGAACCACAGCAGGGTCCCAACGGGGTGAAAATGCGTGTCGACAGAAAATGGCTGATTCAGTATAGCGACGACCAGGCGCAGCTACTAAGCGTCTTGAGGGATACGCGAACAATCATTTTCCAGCCGCTGGTCGACAACTCCCGATGAGCTACCGCGCCGGCTTTAGCTCTGGGAAAATAATCACGAATGCTTGGTCCACAGCCATGAGCATCGCAGCCGCTTTGACACTAGACCCTGGCTGCCAGAACACAAGCTTGGCTCTCAGTCGTGGGAACTTAGCCCGAACATGTTCCGGAGAGCGTGCTCACGGATAGTCACTACAGCTGGTAGGAGACGATTCAGCAAAGACGACGTGGGCAGCCAGGGCCGGCGATATGGCGGCGCGCATCTCGTCTGGTCTCGTGTGGGTGTAAGCTGCTGTCATAGCCCTATTGCTGTTTTCCACGGAAACCTGGGGCTTACGTCCAGACGGTATCGCATATTCCAAAGTCGCGCTTTGGATGGCGGGCTGACGTAGCGACGGGAAGACTCAGTGCTGCGGGTTGTGATTACGTAGATTACGGATTACTAGATTACAAGCGCGCCCGCTAGCAAAAACGGCCTTGAGCACCGTCAGTTTTCGACGTGGATACCCAATAACCGTGGGTATGGGTCAAGCAAATTGTGGGTGCAGGTCAAGTAAAACGTGGGTGGGGGTCAAACAAGGCGTGGGTGGAGGTCATGGTGAGCCGCATGCGAGTTCGCACTCCGCCGGCGCCATATGGATGTTCGTCAGGACTAGTGCCGAGCCCGCACGGCAGGGAGGCAGCCAAGGAAGCATCGCTCAGGCGGGTGCTGGTCTTAGCTCGAGTCGCTGACAGCATCAGACGGCACGAAGTCATGGCCCGCCTAGAGCCTCACATCCCGGCTGGTTCTTTATATCTGGTTTGCCCGGTCATATGCTGTCGCCTCACGATGCGAGCCACGATGGAGCCTGGTCGTTCGTCCTATCAGCAGGGGGCTCCCGGCAAACTACGTCGCGGCCTTCTACAAGGCATACAGAACGAGCATCCTGCTTTCTGTGTAGTGCCGATTGTCGAACTGGAGTGCGATGGCGCGCAGGTCAGGTTCTAACCCGCAATCGCAAGTCGCAGAACCGCTTCGGCCCAACAGCCCAACTCCTACGGCAGTGACGGGCTCGTGGACCCTCCTGCTGCTGTTCCAGGGCCGTTGCGCATTCCGTGACCGGATTGGCGTCATCTTGTTGACGGACCGGGAAGGTGGCGTCATACCTGCGCCGCCCGCTGCGAGACTGCCGCCACACATCACAGTAAGCACTGCCGAGCTGGCCGCCCCCCCAAGCTGCCGCCCGCAACATCAAAGCCTGCGGCGCTAACTGCGGCGCCCCTACAGTTCGCTCAGGTCTTTCCTAAGACATGTGCGGGGAACTCGATGGGCGGGAATGTTGCTTGCGCCAAAGCCCGCAGAAACGGGTACGCCGCAAATCGAGGCTCGTTCCTCGGGAAGATAGTGCTTGGAGCCTCGTAGCGCGTGGCACTGCTGGATGAACATGTGAAACCGTATCCCGATTGTCTCCCGGCACAATCGAAGAAGCCCCCATAAGGCGACGAACTGGTTTGCAACCTCACGGTGCAAATGAACCAACTCGCCCGAAGCCGAACTTCTGGAGCACCATCAAGGGTTCGATAGCCGGAGCACAGACATGCCATGCCTTGGCATGTCTGCTCCGGATGTGGCGCTCACTGAATAGGCGGCACTATTCCGAGCTTTTCGGCCAGCATTCGCTCATAGACGCCGAAGTGCAGGTCGACCTCTGCTTGACTGACGACCACAACCTCGACGTTGAGCTGGTCCGATTTGAGCCCAAACATGGTGGCCAACGCGACCTCAAGTTGAGGAGCAGCATCCTTATCCTTCGCAAAGGTTGTGCCAACGCTAATCGTGTAAGTCTTTTCACGCTCAGCCAGCACCTCTACTAAGCGCGCTGCGGCACTGAGATTGTTTTCTATGGCAATCTTGGCCAGCTCGGCGACACTTCGTGTTTTATCTGTCGGGAAGCCGCGAACGCACCTGAGTCGCACGCGGTGCATGCCGAGAGTTACCCAGTCGGAATCGAACTCCATCAGCCATCTCCTCTAGCAAACACACCATTTTCGCGGAGCATCATTTGATTTCAATTTTCTGAGCTGCAGGCGTCGGCGAGCCGGTCTTTGGAAAGCGTAGGCTCAAGACACCCCGTTCAAACTTGGCATCGACACGGTCCAGGTCAAGTCCGTCCGGCAAAGGAACACTACGCATGAAGGCGCCATATGAACGCTCGAGCCGATAACAACCATTCTCCTCGGATTGAACGTCCTGTCGCTTCTCGCCTCTTAGCACCAGTGCACCATCCTCGATGGTGGTCTGCACATCCTCTCGGTCAAGACCTGGCAATTCAACGGTAACACGCAATGCAGCACCATCATCAACAACATCAATCCGGGGTTGGAAACGTGATGAGCTGAAGTCGCCAAACCATCTATCCAGACCACCGAAGTTGGCAAACGGTTCGTGCAGGAAGTCGCCCATCGCACGCCACGGGTCGCCGCCGAAGAATCGCGAGACGTCATGCCACTCCGGCCCCCTATGTCTCGTTGAAACGCCGCTCGAGGGATTGTCCGCGGGCGACTTATCCTCCGTCGTCTTCCTCAAGAACTTGAAAGGATTCCACTTACCGAGTTCCGTTTTCATGTCGCTCTCCCAACAGACGAGGAAACAGGTCAACGGAGAACGCGCCAGTGCCGACGCCGGAGGCTAAGCGGCATGACACGTTCCGCCTTGGCAAATAACAGCTGAGCTCAGCCGACGTTGATGGCGATGCGTCGCGGACGCGCTTCCTCGCGGCGCGGAATCGTCAGCCTCAGTACGCCATCCTGCAGATTCGCCTCAATCTTGGTCGCATCGAGGTCCGGGCTCAGCGAGAAGGCGCGAGCGAAATGGGGCTGCCGGATTTCCGCGTGTTGCACGCGAAGGCCAGCAGGCATTGGCACCACTGCTTCCGCTTCAATGCGCAGATTGCCGTCATGGACGCTGACGTCTAACTTGTCGCGAGGCACACCTGGCAGGTCTGCCCACAGGGTGACTCCATTGGCGTCCTCAACAATGTCTACTGGCGGGAGCACCATGAGGTTCCGCGCCGCCTTATCTTCCTGAGGTGATGCCACAGCGCTTTGAGGGTGCTCAACGACTTGAGTCATCTCGGACATGGCAGTCTCCTTGGGTTTACTCGACTGCAATCGCGCGAGGCTTCGAGGCTTCGCGTTTACCGACGCTAATCGAAAGGCAGCCATTCGCATAGCGTGCCTGAACTTTGTCAGGGTCGCAGCTTTGTGGCAGCTCAATGACACGCCTGAACGCTCCAACGAACCGTTCGCGGGCATACCGCCTACTATCAGGAGAGTCGTCCCCGAATGTAGCGCCGCGTTCCCCACCGATAGTCAACAGCCCCTTATCTATAGAGACCTCCAGGTCTTCTGGCTTCAGGCCTGGCGCGAATGCAACGATTTCGATGGAGTCATCCGTCGAGCCTATGTTGACCGGTGGAAACGCACCAAAGCGCCCGGAACGAATGCTGGAAGGGAAGCCGCCGAATAGGCCCGCCATCTGCCTTTGCAGGCTGTCCAGTTCGCTGAAGAGGTCGGCTCCAAAAACTGCGTCACTCATGGTCGTATCCTCCTTCAAACTGCAAGGAGGCGAAGGGGCTTACGCGCTCCCATTCGCCTGCCATGCTGGCCGCAAACAAACAGAAACACGCAGCGCGATGTCGCGACTGCTTTGAGCAGAAATAAAATAGTAAGCAGCCGGCCCAATTTCAAGAGGATAATAGAGCACTCAATCAGACTGGCCTCCGGCCCCCTTTGGGACCTCGTTGGTGATACCGCCCGACTTGACGCAGCATCCTTTTGTATCAAATCGCTTCTATGTGAATGACGCTGCACGTTATGGCAGGCGCGCTTCGGGGGCATAGCTCGCTTGGGTGATAGCGCCAGGGATTTCTTCCGTGCATAGTTTTGTTTTTTCGGTGTACTTGCTCACGGAGTGTCGCAGAGGGGCGACGATAGTTGTGGCGAGGTGCCATGACGTGAGAAGCAGAATGATAAGAAATGCCAGACTCCGAGCTGCGAATGCGGAGGACTTGGAGGCAGTGAGCCAGCTCTTGACGCGGTGCGGACTGTCGCTTCCTGAGTCCGCCGAGGCTCCACCGTTCATTCACGTAGCATTTGTCGAGAACAGTATTGTTGGTTGCGCTTGTGGCGAACAACGGTCTCGCACCTTTGTAGTCCACACGGTTGCTGTCTTGCCCGACTATCGCGGGCACCGACTTGCCACTCATCTCGTGAGTGTGCTTTTGACAAGAGCGCGTGCCAATGGCTGTACGAAGGCCACCGTTCTGACTGACGTAAACCCAACCTTCTTCGCTCGATACGGCTTCTCATTGACTCCGACCGATGACGTCATTCGAGAGATGCAGTTGTCAATAGATTTTCTCCGTCGATTCGGCGCACGCTCTCACTACATGTGCCGTCATCTGTAGGCATACAGATGCGAGAGACCTGCTTTGCCGGAGGACGGAGGGCCTCGCCAAGCTGAATAAGAGCCAAACGCGCCGGCCGACGAACACGGCACAGAAATCGTGGGTGGGCCGGCTGGCACCGAATATTCGAGCCGCGGCGGGGCGTTAAAATTCCTGGCTCTCTAGGACGATGCGCGAGCCGGTCGGAACATGGCAATTTCTCGCGGCAGCGCTCCGGATAGCTCCCACCCGCTGGCAAATGCCTGTAGGAGCGCCGCATTTGAGACCTCTCAACGTCAGACCAAAGTGGTCCACCAAGGCCTCCTGGCTAACGACAAACGCTCGGTCGAATCCTCCAGCCTGCTAATGGAAATCAACTCCGATATCGTCCTCGATGTAGGTCACCTGAACATCGATGAGGTAGACCATCACGTCCTCCCCTGTCGTCTTTCCAGGGACGTACAAGTTGGCATAGACAGCTGGCATCCTCGACGGAGCCGCCTGATGTGCAAGGAGAGGGCTCCGCCGCATCCTTCTAGACCGCGGACGCTTCCGCCTCGTCCGCCACCGCGCTGGCATTTCTCGCCACGTCCATGTTGGCGACCTCTTCAACACCAGCTTCGCTCTCCGATGCCAAGCCCGCCTCGTACGCCAGTTGCTGACGGAACCACTTGTCGCGCATGACCGGGTCAGCCTGGAGCTGCCGTTCAATAGCCTGTGTCTCACGGTATTCTGCAGCCGCAGCTGACATGGTCCAGGCGACCTGCAAGCCCAACTCCTCAACCGTCTGTCTCAGGTCGGCGATTCCAACACGAAAGAATTCTTTGCGGGGGTTAATCTTATTCACCTGTGCCTCCACAAACTTGCGGTGCAGCAGGGTCTCTAGTGCTGGAGCGTTATCGGACCAAATCATCGCGTGCACATCGAAAGCGAATGGCACGCTGGCGTCTCCAAGTTCCCGCACACGGTCGTGCGGGTCGAGACGGCGCGTCATGCCAACCTTGTAGACGTGCTCACCAAATGACCCGACGTTCGAAATGACGTACACATGGCCGGCCTTGGTCTGCTGTGCCATAGAAAGAGCACGCTGATTCTTGTCTTCGGCATCTTGGAGCTTCTGGGCAAGCTCCGCCAGTTGCTGCTCGAATTGGGCACGTTGCTCGTCTGAAGCGCGTGCCACCTGTTGCTGCGCCTTCTCCATCGCCTTGCGAAGGAGAGCCTCCTCCTTCTCCGCGTCTCGGATGGCTCGCTCGTATTCGCGGCGAGCGCGCTCCTCTTCACGCATCTGCTCGCGAATCCGGCGCTGCTCTTCCCTCTCCTTCTCTCGAAGCTCTATCGCTCGCACCGCCCAAACGAGCTCGTCAATGCGCGCATCGATATACTCCTTCAGAATTCGCGCATTGCGAAACGCCGTGCCATTGTGGTCCACGAGTGCAGCTGCATCCTTGATTTCCTGTTGCAAGATGCCAAAGTTGTCGACCTTCACGCGGGAAAGAATGGAATCGACTTTGCCGTTGAACGCATCCACCACAAACCGGATAGCCGTAACTCGCCGATTATTCTCGACATAGTCGCAAGCTGCAGCGCGCCCTTGCGATACCATAACCTTCGAATACTCGCGTACAACCTTCAGTCGCTTTCCTGCCTCTGTGAAGGAGTATTCTTCCGCCAGCTCGTCGAGAAGGCTATGACTTGGAATCATGTACTGGTCGCCGTAGCCCTCGATAACGTTGCGCATGGCAACGCTGATGGCTTCCAGCTTGTCTGCCTCCTGGACTGCCCGCATCGCGTCGCCCGCCACCTCTTGCGCGCGCCTTTGAGCGTCCTCAATGACTTTGGCGGCTTGCGCGCTCGCTCTGGCTAACATCTGCTCGGACTGAGTACGTTTGGACTTCGCGTCGGTGGCCGCATCCGACAGAAGACTTGATGCCTCGAGTCTCGCTTTCTCTATGGCATCAGCAGCTTGCTGATTCGCCACTGAGACCTTGGCTGCCGCGTCAGCGATGAGTCGCTCGGCTTCCGCTGCCGTATCACGAACGTGGGAGAATGCCGCTAGGGAGTCTCGTTCGCGTTCAGCCGCCTCGGCTCGTTCGGTGAGCCGGTTGATGACCTCTGCGTTCTGCAAATCGAGTTGCTCCTTTGCAAGACGCAACTCCTCAAAACGGCGACTCACGTCGTCATGTGCTGTCTTTGACTGCTTGACAGAGGCCTCGAGCTTCTTGGCTTGCCAAGCCAGAAACATGACGGCACCTAGCAACAATACGACGAACAGCTCCATACTCTCTCCCTATATGTTATATCTGCGCAGGCGACGTACCGTGCCAGCAGCGGGAGAATATTAACCGGAGGGTGGCTCGCACCACCTCGTGTTCACACCCCACCTTAGAGGGACCTGGTGCGCGAAACCTGACCGGCGCTCGCCGGACTCAAGCAGACGGTTAGCTGTCCCAGATGCGGCAATTGAGGAACCCAGACAGGGGTTAGCGAAAATCGCCGACGCTGCCAGCGAACGCGCGGTCTCCACGGCGCCTTTCCGCAATCGTTGCCTGTCACTCTAAGCGACTACACAGGCTATGAGTCCTGGCCGCAAAGCGTCGCAGAAATTCCTTCGACATCGACACCTCCTGCGGCATGTCATCCGGGGATGGGGGTATGAATCCATAGCGAGTGAAGAATGTAGGATTATCAGCAGTGAGCAATACCGCCTTCGTGCATCCGTTGGAACTGGCACGAATCAGAAGAGCCCCAACGAGATTCATGGCAACCTGCTGTTCCCTGTACTCAGGGAGCACAGCAACGGACTGGACCACAATAGTCCGGCCATATTGCTCACCACAGGCACAGCCAATTACTACGTCACCATGTACCGCGAGATGGTAAAGCCGAGTCGAGTGGTCTACATCGCTGCTCGGCAAACCACAATTCTGGAACACGTCGGAGACGGCCTGCTTGTCGGCAAAGTTTGCAGCTCGGATTCGCAAGTCTTTTTGCATCTTTCTTCAGGTACCTCAACTGTCCCAAGAGCAAGCAGTCTAGAGAACGAATGTTGCAATGCGACATACCAGTTCATCAACTGGCTTGTGGGCAATCCCGCGGGACTCTACGAGGGAACACCCCGCCAGCGATTCTTTGGCATGGAGTTGGGTTCATGCCATCCCCCCAAGGGGGCAAGGCTCGCATGCCTGCGGCAAATTTAATCACGGTATGATGCTTTTTCAAGCTCAAACGCACCGCTCTTACGGGTGTGAGCGGTGCTGACAAGAGCAGAGCGGGTAGGGGAAAGCCGTGAACGAAGCTTGCAACTCATGGAGACAACGCTGGCTGAAGTGGCATGCACAATCACTTCTGTCCTGGCCTTTGGGCCTACCTGAATACGTACGGGAGGCCTACTTGAACGAGGCGCGAGATGCGTACGAGTATGGGGACTTCACTGAGAATGAGATTGATTTCATTATCCAGCGTGTCGCACGAGTAACGCAGAAACTAAGCTCGCATCCCTACCCGTCTGAGTAAGCACTGCGAGCGCAGCTACACGTCAAAGCTCTGGGCCTCAGGTTGGAGAGAGACCCCTCAGCTCTCTGCAGCGACAGTTGACGCCGATGCTCGCAGCTGCGCAAGCCGCCGGCAAGTCGGAAACGGGCTGTCCTGGAATTGCACACCGGTGTCGAATCACAGGAGTTCTATCGTCGTGTTCGGCGCAGCTCAAGGTCGGCCACCATCTCGGTGCAGCGCCCGTCGTGCCGAGCGGCTCGCTGCCAGTCCCCATTTACCACCCTGCCAGACAATTCCGGCAGGGCGTGAAGATGGATGACACGAATGCATTTGGTGGTCTTCCGCCAACCTGGAAACAGCGAGCGCACAGCGCTACTTTCGAGGGCCGGTGCCAGGCTAGTGGCCGCCGAACCCGCAACGGCTGAGCCGACGAAGCTTCTTTGCGCGCCGTCCCATCACTACGGACCTCCAAAACCGATAAAAAGGAGCAGTAAAAATATCGCCTCTTAGCAGGCTGCTGAAGTACTAGCCGCGCAAAAAGCGAAGCTTGCCTCTACAAGGCTGAAGGGCTCGCTATTTTTC
>NZ_JAGIQB010000280.1:0-350 GCF_017815025.1 Cupriavidus phytohabitans | reverse complement strand
GCCTGTGCCAGCACCTTGCGCTCCTTGTAGTTGGCGTAGTCCAGGCTGTTGCGGATCAAATGCACAATGCAGGTCTGCACCGTGGTGCGGGGATAGGCCGTGGCAACTGCCTCCGCCAATCCCTTGAGGCCATCGACGACCGCGATCAGAATGTCCTGACAGCCGCGGTTCTTGAGTTCATTGAAGACCTTGAGCCAGAACTTGGCGCCTTCGGTCTGCTCGACCCACAGGCCCAGCACATCGCGCTGGCCGTTCGCCTGGATCCCCATGGCCAGGTACACGGCCTTGTTGCTGACGATACCGCCATCGCGGATCTTGACCCGCAAGGCGTCGAAGAACACGACCGGGTA
>NZ_JAGIQB010000279.1:0-354 GCF_017815025.1 Cupriavidus phytohabitans | reverse complement strand
AAGCGCGACCGCAGGCAAGTGCGGTACGCGCTCCGTGGCCACCGATACGGACACCATAAACGACCGAAAGCACACCGGGCGCTTGTCAACTTCATCCGTGGTGCGGATGTGCTGCCAGTGCTCGGCCGGGAAGTCGTAGAACGTCAACAGGCTGCCTCGATCTTTGGTGAGCACGCCGGTGGCCTTGGGGTACTTGGCGCCGTAGATCGTCACAAAGCGATCGAAGGCAGCATTGGCATCCGCCCGGGTGGCCGCCATCCAGATCGCCTGCAGATCCGCCTTGGCGCGGCCGTGCTGGGATTTTGGCAAGGCGTTCAGGACATTGCCCATCTTGTGGAACCAGCAGCGCTGGGC
>NZ_JAGIQB010000278.1:0-355 GCF_017815025.1 Cupriavidus phytohabitans | reverse complement strand
AAGGAGTCCTCAGATTAACGATTCAGCAAGTCGTCGCGCTGACGTCCACTGCCGGTATTTCAGCAGCCTGTTAAGGCTTCAACCTGCGGAGAAGACGGGCGCAACCAGTGGCTGGTGTCCCCGATTTTTGTTTTCAGGCGAAAGAATTTGGTACACGAGATGTAATTGGATTTAATGAAATGGCGGCAGGCCCAGTCTCTGCTCGATCAGACGGCGTACACCCCCATCCGTCATTCATCAACCATCACTGCAATTAGGGGGCAGGATGGCAACGTATAGTAAGCGACCGAGAAACGGCGTCCTAGTCTTATAGGGTGAGTCTTGGCAGGCTTGCGTCCGCAAACTCTTTGCGGAC
>NZ_JAGIQB010000277.1:0-361 GCF_017815025.1 Cupriavidus phytohabitans | reverse complement strand
AACATCTGTCCGGCCTCTCACAGTTGGCCGCTAGGCAGGACTTCGGCGCCAAAATCCTCAGCGACAACCTGCACGCCCTATGCTGCCTCAGCGCCGCGCAGGAGCATGAAATCGACTTGAACCGTCGCATCAACCGAACCTTCGCCATCACGGCTCTCAAACCTGTCCTGTCAGCGGCGCTGCTCGGCTTGCGCTGGGCCAAGGCTGCTCTGAATGAAACCTTGGCCTTGATCGCAACACGTACCCATCGCGTGCGACCGGATCGCGCTAAGCCACGTCCGCCTCGTCACAAACCTCATCGACATGCTACTTACAAGGCTTTTTGATGCCTATCTGTTGGTGCTTATCTTGGGTGGATTGG
>NZ_JAGIQB010000032.1:0-88617 GCF_017815025.1 Cupriavidus phytohabitans | reverse complement strand
TAGGCGCTGGCCGCTTGCTTGGAATCACCAAGCGGCGCGGCCAGCGCCTAGCACTGCGCCGCGACTCCCCCTTGCGCGCGTACGTTTCACGTGCGAATAGACCCTAGCCGTTCGATGATGGTGACGTTGGCCAGCCCGCCGCCTTCGCACATGGTTTGCAGGCCATAGCGGCCGCCGGTGCGTTCGAGTTCGTGCAGCAGCGTGGTCATCAGGCGCGCGCCAGTGGCCCCGAGCGGGTGGCCCAGTGCGATGGCGCCGCCGTTGGGATTGGTGCGCTCGGGTGCGTAGCCGGTCTCGGCCAGCCACGCCATTGCCACCGAGGCGAACGCCTCGTTGATCTCGACCACGTCGATATCGGCCAGGCGCAGGCCGCTGCGTTCCAGCGCGCGCTTCGTTGCCGGGATCGGCGCGGTCAGCATCCACAGCGGGTCGTCGCCCAGCACGCTCATATGCGCGATGCGCGCGCGCGGCTTGAGCTGGTAGCGCTTGAGCGCCTCTTCGGAAACGATCAGCAGCGCGGCTG
Organism: Cupriavidus phytohabitans; assembly: GCF_017815025.1. Classification (NCBI taxonomy): domain Bacteria; kingdom Pseudomonadati; phylum Pseudomonadota; class Betaproteobacteria; order Burkholderiales; family Burkholderiaceae; genus Cupriavidus; species Cupriavidus phytohabitans. Next base: position 88,094 of record NZ_JAGIQB010000032.1, on the reverse strand, counting down.
CGGCATCGGCGGTCTGGCTGGACACCGCCGCGGTCAGCGAGCTGCCCGGGATCAGCGGTTCCAGCGCGGCCATTTTCGCCAGCGTGGTATCGGGGCGCGGCGTTTCGTCCTGCGTCACGCCTTCGCACGGCACGATCTCGCGGGCGAAGCGGCCACCTTCGATCGCCGCCGCCGCGCGCTGGTGGCTTTGCAGCGCATAAGCTTCCATGGCCTCACGCGACAGCTTCCAGTGCCCGGCAATGCGCTGCGCCGCGTCAAACTGCGACACCGGCGCGTCGCCGAAGCGCGCCTGCCAGCCCTTGCTGCCCGAGAACGGATCGGCAAAGCCCAGCGCCTGCCCGGCGAGCATGGCCGACGAGATCGGGATCTGCGTCATGGTCTGCACGCCGCCGGCGATGACCACGTCCTGCGTGCCGCTCATCACCGCCTGCGCGGCAAAATGCACGGCCTGCTGCGACGAGCCGCACTGGCGGTCCACGGTCACGCCCGGCACCGTCAGCGACAGGCCCGCGGCCAGCCACGCGCTGCGCGCGATATTGCCGGCCAGCGGGCCGATGGTGTCGACGCAGCCGAACACCACGTCGTCATAGTCTTCTGCGGGAATGCCGTTGCGGCGCACCAGCTCGGCCAGCACGAAGCCGCCCAGGTCGGCGCCGTGCATGTGCGACAGTCCGCCCTTGCGGCGCCCGGTGGGCGTGCGCAGGGCATCAACGATATAGGCGTCTTTCATGGTCTTGGTTCTCCTTGGGATCGGACAATTCAGGCAAAGGTGGCGCCAGCGCCGAGGTCATGCTCGCCGTCCAGGATGTGCGCGCCCAGGCGCGCCTTGTGGAAGGCCCGGTCGCCCCAGCTTCCCGCCAGGGCCCAGGCCCGCTTGGTAAAGATCTGCAGGTCAAGCTCCCAGGTGTAGCCCATCGCGCCATGCACCTGGATCGCCTGCCGCGCCGCGGTCCACGCGCAGCGCGCGGCCGCGACGCGGGCGTGCGAGACGTGCAGCCCTGCATGCGGCAGGCCATGAGCCAGCGCTGCGGCGGCGCGCAGCAGCACCGGCTTGGCGAATTCAAGCTGGATTGCCACGTCGGCCAGCAGGTGCTTGACCGCCTGGTAGGCGCCGATGGCCTTGCCGAACTGCTTGCGCTGCGCGCTGTAGTCGATCGCCAGGTCGAGCATGCGCTGCGTCAGGCCCAGCTGCTGCGCGGCCACGCCGAGCGCGCCGCGGTTCAGCGCCATGTCCCACAGGCCAGTGCCGGCGGGGATCAGTTCGCTATCCGCTTGCGGCGCCCACGCCAGCTCGAACAGCCGGCGCGAAGGATCGAGGCCGGTGCGCGCCGTCAGCGCGGCCTGGTCGCGGCACAGCAGGTGGACTGCGCCTTCATGCGCGCACAGGATGGCGTCGGCGACATGGGCGTCGGCCACCAGCCGCTCCTGCGGATGCGCCACCGCCACGCGGGCATCGCCGGCGGCGATGCGCTCCAGCAGCGTGGCGCAGCGCTCGCGCGCCGCGGCATCCGGCGCCGCCGCAAGCGCATCGCGCAGCAGGCCGGCCGCCACCAGCGCGGTGTCGAGCAGCGGCTCCGGCAGCGCGAAATAGCCGCACGCCTGCGCCAGCGGTGCCCATTCCACCTCGCCCAGCCCCAGCCCGCCCTGTTCCTGCGGCACCAGCAGTGCCGTCAGCCCCTGGCCGGCAAGCTGGCGCCACAGCGCGTCGGAGCGGCCGGTCTCGGTGCTCCACAGCTCGCGCGTCAGCTCGGGCGTCATCTCGGTCATCAGGAAGCGCCGGATCGCCTCGGCAAATAGTTCCTGCTCTTCGGTCAATGCGAAATCCATCGTGTTTCCCCCGGGTGCCGTCATGCGCGCGGCATGCCGAGCAGGCGCTCGGCGACGATGTTGCGCTGGATCTCGTTGGTGCCGGCATAGATCGGCCCGGCCTGCGAGAACAGGAAGCCATCCAGCCAGTGGCCAAGCGAACCCGGCGGCTGGCCCGCGGGCGCGACTTCTGCGCCCTGCCCCAGGATGGCCAGCGCGGTATCGTGCATATGGATGTCCAGCTCGGACCAGAACACCTTGTTCGTGCTCGATTCCGCGCCGATATGCCCGCCCCGCACCAGCCGGCTTGCGGTGGCGTAGGTGGACAGCGTGTAAGCCTCCGCGTCCATCCACGCGCGCAGCACCGCATCGCGCAGCGAGGGATCACGGTCAGCCGCCTCGCGGTTGGCCTGGTACAGCCTCACCAGCGCGCGGGCGGTTTCCTGGAAGCGGGCCGGCGAACGCAGCATCAGGCCGCGCTCGAAGCCAGCGGTGGCCATGGCCACCTGCCAGCCGGCGCCTTCAGCGGCCAGGCGGTTTTCCACCGGCACGCGCACGTCGTCGAAGAAGATCTCGGCAAATCCGGTCTGGCCGTTGAGCTGCCGGATCGGGCGCACGGTGATGCCCGGCGTATCGAGCGGCACCAGCACGAAAGTCAGCCCGTGGTGGCGCGTCGAGGCGGGGTCGGTGCGGAACAGCCCGAACAGCCAGTCCGCCCATACCGCGCGCGTGGACCAGATCTTCTGGCCGTTGATCACATAGTCATCGCCGTCGCGGATCGCGCTGCAGCGGATCGCGGCCATGTCGGAGCCGGCGTTCGGCTCGGACCAGCCCTGCGCCCAGATATGCTCGCCCGAGGCCATGCGCGGCAGGAAGCGCGCCTTCTGCGCCGCGGTGCCGAACTCCATCAAGGTAGGCCCGAGCAGGAAGATGCCGTTCTGGTTGACGCGCATCGGCGCGCCGGCGCGCCAGTACTCTTCCTCGAAGATCAGCCACTCGATCAGGTCGCAGCCGCGCCCGCCCAGTTCGGCCGGCCACGTGACCATGCTCCAGCGGCCCTGGTTGAGCGTGGCTTCCCAGGCGCGGTGCTGGGCGAAGCCTGCCTCGGTGTCGAAGCTCGCCAGCGGCGTGCGCGGCACGTGCGCGGCCATCCAGTCGCGCACCTCGGCGCGGAAGTCGCGCTGGGCGTCGGTGTATTCAAGCTGCATCGCGCGCCCCCGCGTTCCCTGTGCCGGAACCGGCGAAGCTGGCTTCGCGCCCTTCGACAAAGGCCGCGCGCGCCTCGCCGGAATCGGCGCTCATATAGGCCTGCAGCGTGAAGCCCTGTTCCCAGCGGTACTTGTCCTCCAGGTTGCCGTCTTCCACGCCGTTGAGCGCTTCCTTGGCGAGCTGCAGCATGGCCGGGCTCTTGGCGGCGATCTGGCGCGCCAGCGTCATGGCGGCATGGCGCAGTTCAGCGTGCGGCACCACGCGCTCGACCGCGCCGAGCCGGTACGCCTCGGCGGCATCGATCATGTCGCCGGTGAAGTACATCGCCCTGACTTTCTGCACGCCGAACATGCGCTGCAGGTGCGCACCGCCGCCCATGGCGCCGCGATCGATCTCCGGCACGCCAAAGCGCGCGCACTCGGAGGCGACGATGATGTCGGCGGCGCCGCAGATGCCGATGCCACCGCCCAGCACGAAACCGTGCACGGCCACGATGACCGGCCTGGGGTTGCGGTGCACGGCGCGGAAGGTGGCGTAGTTGCCGGCATTGACGCCGACGATGCGCTCCGGGTGCGCGGACAGCTCCTTGATATCGACGCCCGCGCAGAAGCCGCGGCCTTCGCCGCGCAACACAATCACGCGCACGGCGGGATCGGTGCCGAGGCGGTCGATGGCGGCGGCCAGCGCCTGCCAGCCGGCGTTGTCGAGCGCGTTGACGGGCGGATGGTCGATCACCAGCTCGGCAATGCCGTCGGCGGTGTCGATGCGGAACGACCCGGTCTTGTCATTCGTTTGCATGGATTCCTCTGTCTGTGGGTCAGGCCACTGCAGCCAGTCCGGTGCCCGCCAGCGCCGCAAACCGTGCCTGCGCCTGCGCCGCAATGCTGGCCACGATCTGCTCGCAGGATTCAATGGCCCCGATCGCCGCGGCAGCCTGCCCGCTGGGCAGCACGCCTTCATCGGGACACCCCTCCACCATGGCGCGCTGGATCAGCACCGGCGCGTTGGCGGCCATCAGCGTCTGCGCGGCGCTGTAGTCCTGCTCGCGCATCGCGCGCCAGGCGGCCGCCAGCATCTGCGTGCCGCGCATGCCGGTACGTGCCTGCCATTTGCGCGCGGCCGACAGCGCCAGCCAGGTGCGCCGCCACGGGCCGGCCTTCTCCAGTTCCAGCAGCAGCGTGTTGTCGATCATCCGCTGCGGCAGCCCGTCGATCGCCAGCGACACCCGGATGTGGGCCGGGTCGCGTACCTTGACGTAGCGCTCCAGCGTCGGCGGCGGCACCGGCGATTCGGCCGACATCAGGAAGCGCGTGCCCATCGCTATGCCGGCCGCGCCGTAGGCCAGGGCCGCGGCCAGCCCGCGGCCGTCGAAGAAGCCGCCCGCGGCCACCACCGGCACGCTGACGCTGTCCAGCACCTGCGGCAGCAGCAGCGTCGTCGGCGTGCCGCCGGTATGGCCGCCGCCCTCGCCGCCCTGCACGGTGACTAGGTCCGCACCCATCTCCACGGCCTTGGCCGCGTGCTTGGCGGCGCCCACCGTCGGCATGCAGACGATGCCAGCCGCCTTGAGCCGGCTAACCATCCTGGCGTCCGGGCCGCGCCCGTAGCTGACGGCGCGCAGGCGATGGCGGATCGCCATCTCGATCACTTCGTCCGCGTTGGGCTGGAACATGTGGAAGTTGATGCCGAAGGGCCGGTCGCTGAGCGCCTTGACGCGCAGGATCTCCTGCTCGACCTCGCCGGGCGGGATCGTTGCACCGGCCAGGAAGCCGAACGCCCCGGCATTGCCGCTGGCCGCGACCAGCTTCGCGTCAGCGACCCAGCCCATCGCCGTCTGGACGATCGGGTAGCGGCAGCCCAGCAGGTCGCACAACACGGTGTGCAGGCTCGCGTTGCTCATGCCTTGTCCTCGCTTCCGGTGCGTTGCGACGCCGCCATCGCGCGGGCGTCATAGCCGCCGAGCTTGTCGCCGCTGACCAGTTCGTTGTGCGCATGCGCGAAGTGGTGCCAGGCAAAGACCGCATCCATCGCCGTGCGCTTGCCCTGCAGGTCCTCCACATGGTTGACCGCCTGCTTGGTCAGCGTCAGGCCCAGCCGCGGCATCTGCGCAACCCTGGCGGCCATGCCGTAGACGGTGTCCTCCAGCGCATCGCGCGGCACCACGCGGTTGACCATGCCCATGCGCTCGGCACGCTCGGCGCCCATGCGCTCGCCCAGGAACAGGAATTCCTTGGCGATGCGCGGGTGCAGCTCGTAGGCATGCGCGAAGTACTCCACCCCCGGGATGCCCATGCGCACCACCGGATCGGCAAAGAAGGCATCGTCCGACGCCACGATCAGGTCGCACACCCAGGCCAGCATCAGCCCGCCGGCAATGCAGGCGCCATGCACCATGGCGATGGTCGGCTTGGGCAGCTCGCGCCAGCGCCGGCACATGCCCAGGTAGACCTCCTGCTCGCGCGCATAAAGGAACTCGCCGCCGGGCTTGTTGACGTGGTCGTACCAGAGCGAGGCGCGTTCGAACGACTCGTTGATATCGCGGCCCGGCGTGCCGATGTCGTGCCCGGCGGAGAAATGCTTGCCGGCGCCGCGCAGCACGATGACCTTGACCGCGTCGTCGGCGGCGGCGCGCCGGTAAGCTTCGTCCAGCGCATACGTCATCTTGGAGTTCTGCGCGTTGTGGAACTGCGGCCGGTTCATGGTCACGGTGGCGACGCCGTCCGTGACCTGGTATAGCACTTCGGCGTTCGGGCCCAGGCTGATGGGTTCGATGGCAGGCGATGTCATGTCAGTCTCACGCGCGTCCGGAAGGGTTGCCGCGCACAATCGTGGCGCGCAGGTTGTGCGGATCGAGCCGGGCAATCAGCCGCAGCTCTTCCGGCGTGGGTGCCGCCGTTTCCGGCAAGGCTTCGCCCGCGGCGTTCGCGAGCGCAAAGCCGGTCGCCGCCTGCACTTGCCTGAAGCTCACCCCCGGGTGCAGCGAGCGCACGCGGATGGCGTGGTCGGGTCCGCCGAAATCCATCACGCACAGGTCCGTGACGATCACGCGCAGGTCGACGAAACTGCGCATGCCTTCGATCTGGCGCGCCGGGTTGTAGCCGGCGCTGCAGACCATGTCGACTTCGCCGCCGACAAACGCGCGCGTGCTGTGCCCCGGCACGAAGAAGGAATTGGCATGGTGGATGCTGTTTCCCGGGAAACCGCGCGCGCCGAGCAGCTGCGTCCTGGGCTGCGCATGCGTGCCGCCCAGGCAGGAGATATTGGCCTGGCCGAAGCGGTCGATCTGGGTCGGCATCACCAGTGCGTGGCGGCGCCCGCCCCACAGGCAGTCGAACACGCGCGAATAACCCATCCAGCCGCTGGCGCGAACCTTGTAGCCGGCCTCGCGCGGACCCAGCGGCACCGGCGTTTCCACCAGGTAGGCCTCGCCGTCGGTCATCAGCAGCCCGGGGTTGTGCGCAAGCCGCGCCAGGCCGGCGGCGATGCGCGGTCCGGTGCCGATGCCGGTTGCCAGCACTTCGCCGTCGTCGCGCCAGGCGCGGGCGGCGGCGGCGATCATCAGCTCGGCGCGGGTGAATTCATAAGTGGCGCTCACGGTCGCTCCTTGGGTTGGCGGATTCAAAGTACCGGCAGCGGCAGGTCATGCACGTGGCCGAGGCCGCCGATGCGCTCGAGATAAGCCGCCTCGCTGGCGCCGACCACCTCATCGCGATACGCGCGGAAGCCGTCATCCGCGTCGGCGCTGGCGCAGTACGCCTTCAGCGCGGGCAGGTCCCAACCATACGCGGGGGCGCAGGAAGTGGGATGGGCACCGGCGGGCGCGTGCACCACGCCCGTCACCAGCGAACGCTCGAAGGCGTTGTTGCGCGCGCGCGCCAGGTCTTCATCCTCGATGCGGGGGTGCAGCGTTTCGCAACTCACGTAGCAGTGCCGCGCGGCGCGGGCGAACCATTCATCGAAGAACGGATCGGGGCCGTCGATGCGGGTGTTGCCGAGCACATCGCTCTCGTTCACATGCAGCAGCGCCGCGTCGAGCTCGATCGCCGGCATCGCCACCAGCACTTCGCCATCCGCATAGGGCGAGCGCACGGTCTTCAGCTGCGGGTTCTTCGCCAGGACGTCGGTGCCCAGCGCTGCGCGCGTCGGCAGGAACGGCAGCCGCGCCGCCGCCGCGCGCAGGCCGAGCTGCAGCATGCCTTCGTCGAGTTCGGTCACTTCCAGCGCGCCACGCTCGCGCGCCTGGCGGAAATAGGGCTCGAGCGGGATCACGTCGAGCGAGACGAAACCAAACACCAGCCGGCGCACCTTGCCGGCCGCGCACAGCATGCCGACCTCGGGGCCGCCATAGGCGACCACGGTCAGGTCCTTCAGCGGCGAGCGCAGGATCTCGCGCACCAGCGCCATCGGTTTGCGGCGCGGGCCCCAGCCGCCGATGCCGATGGTCATGCCATCGGCGAGCCGGCCGACCACGTCGGCCGCGCTCATGGTCTTGTCGATTGTCTTGGTCATGGTGTTTAGCGGTATCCGATGCTGAAGTCGTGTCCCCACAGGCTGACGCGCGTGGCTTCGTAAGCGGCGTGGTGGCCCCAGTCCACCACCAGGCCGCCGTGTCCGTACTCAAGGTCGAAGCCGCCGGGAGTCTTCATGTAGAAGGAAGTCATGCGGTCGTTGCAGTGCTGGCCCAGCGTGGCCGACAGCTTCACGCCGTGCTGCTGCACGCGGTCGAGCGCGCGCCCCACCTCGGCCATGTCTGGCACTTCGGCCATCACGTGGATGCAGCCGGCTTCGGACGGCATCTCGAAGATCGCCAGGCTGTGGTGGCGACCGTTGGCGCAGTGCAAGAAGTGGATGCGCTTCTCCGGCTCGGCGGGATCGCTGGTGAAGCGCACGCGGAAGATGTCGGACAGGCCGAAGCCCATCACGTCGCGAAGGAAGGCGTAGGTCTGGTCGAAGGCCGGTGCGGGCAGCACGGTATGGCCGGCGCCCATCGGGTCGGTGATGAAGCGCGGCACGCCGACCGGCGAGACAAAGCGCAGGAAGTCCGAGCGCATGCCCCATGAAATCTCGTGGCGGTTGCCCGACGGATCGGTGAACCACGCCATGGCCTGCACGCGGCGTTGCGCCAGCTCCGCGGCGCTGGCGTGCGCGACTTCGACATTGGCCTGCCGCAGCGTGTCGAGCGCGTGACGATAGGCCAGCTCGTCGGCCAGTTCCCATCCCGATGCGAGGTAGCGGTCGCGCGCGCCCGGCACCACCAGGTAGCGGTAGTCGCGCTCGTCCATCTTCACGTAGAGCGCGCCGCCCGGGGCACCGGAACAGGCCATGCCCAGCACCTGCCCGGCATAGTGCCGCCATTGCTCCAGGTCGGTGGACTCGACCACGATGTAGCCAAGCGCACGGATATCCAACATGCCGGTCTCCTCTGTTCGTTGCCACTGCTGGCTGATGAGACCTATTCTTCCGTGCGCTGCCACCCGGCACATCGTCCAGTGGGACTAGCCGATCCGGGGCCGGTTTCAGGCGGTGGCGGGACTGACGATGTACTGGCTGGTGGGCACCACGTCGATCCTGTCGAAGTCGATGAAGCGCTGGCAGCTTGCCATCATGGCCTGCAGGTTGCGCTGGAACTTCTCTTCATCGCCGACGGCGTCGAAGAACGCCTGCGGGTCGGTCATTGCGGCGTCGGGGAAGCATTCCTCGACGATGGCGTCATAAGGTGGCGCGGCGTAGGTGAGCGGCCGCACCACCACGTTCTGCACGTAGAGGAAGTTGTCCTGGGTCTCGACCGCCACCTGCGTGTGGTGGTTGTGCCAGGTGTCCAGCCACGTCTGCGGCGTAAGCCGGGGCGGCCGCGTCAGGAAGGCCAGTTGCGCGAAGCCGGGGGTGCGCTCGCCCGGCGCGGCCGGAAAACGCGTATTGCGGATCGGCTGGGACTCCGTGACGAGGTAGCCGGCCATGCGGCCGACCGCTGCCTCGACCGCCTGGTCGAAAGGCTGGCGCAGGCGGTCGACGGCGCTGTCCATCCAGACCGACACCAGCCCTTCCATTTGCGGCCGCGTGTTCACCTGGCTCAGGCCCGCGGCAGGCAGTACGGCGTCGTCCGCCACGTTGACCTGCAATCCGCGCGCGCCCAGCGCCAGCAGCTTGTCCGCAAGCGTCGTGCGCAACCGGCGCGCGAACTCTGCCGGCTCGGTACGCGAATCGCGCCAGACGATATAGATGACTTTCTCCATGCTCCACGCTCCCTGGTACAGGTGCCGGCCGTAGCCGGACAGGTTGATGCGTGCGCGGATCCGCCATCCGGCTGCCGCGCCCGCTGGTCCTGTGCATGCTAGGCGCGTGGATGGGAACGCTCATCCCCCAGGCGGACTAGGAGCGTGAACGGTGAGCGACTGCGCGATGGCGCTCAGCCGAGCGTCACGACACTGCTCAGCAGCATGCGCACCAGCGTGGCCTGCCGCGTGACCCCGGTCTTGGAAAAGATCGAGCGCAGGTGCGCGCGTGCCGTGTTCTTGCTGGTACCCAGGGCCTCGGCGGCTTCATCGAGCGTCATGCCGTCGGCAAGCACCAGTGCCAGCGCGGTTTCGGCGGGGGTGAGGTCGAACAGCTTGCGCACCACCTCGTGCGAGGCGCGCGACTTGCGCTCGGGGTCGCGGATAAAGACCGCGCAAGCGGGACGGTGCCGGTTCTCTTCCGACCATTCGCTGAGCGGAATGGTGCGGATCAGCACGCCTAGCTTGCCGCGCCCCGACGGGCGGGTGATCGACATGGCTTCCGCCAGCGGCGGTTCGCTGCCGTGGTGTCCCAGCTGCGCGCGGCGCAGCAGGTACTGGAACTTGCGGCTTTCCTGGGCGTAGGCGATCTCGAAGTTGTTCCCGTTGAGGCGGATGCCATCGTTCTCCGCCAGGATCTCGTCGGCCTCCGGATTCTTCTTGAGGATCGTGCCGGCGGCGTCGAGGATCACCATGCCCACCAGCATGCGGTCGATCGCACCCGCATAGAGCGAGCGCTCGGATTCGACCACATCCAGCCGCGAATGCAGCCGGATCGCGCGCTTCAGGTGCGGCAGGACGGCGCCGCAGGTCGCCTTGTCCACGGCGGAGAAATCCTGCGCGTCGTCCTGGCGGCAGATGCGCAGGCGGCACTCGACACCATCCTCGGTACGGATGTCCGCGCCCAACAGGTAGCGAATGCCGAGCGGCTGCAGGAACTGGCGGTAGATCTCGCTGCGGCACCAGTTGCCGGCACCGAGCGCTTCGTCCACCGTGACCGCCCGGTCGGTGGGCAGGTTGATGAAGGGATCGATCGCGTAGTAGTAGCTGTTGTAGGAAGCCTCGGCTTCCAGCGAGGTGCCGTGCGCCGAAGCATGCACCGCCAGGCCGCTGCGGTCGCTGGCGGGCGAGCGCAGGATAAAGCTCACATAGCTGGCATCGAGTTGCTTGCGCAGCATTTCGAGCGCATGGCCCCAGGGCACGGGCTCCATCGGCCCTTCATAGACCGCGGCCAGCAGCGCGCTGAATTGCGTGACGCTCAAGCCAGACTGCGCAAGCAAAGGCGACGCCATTTCCTGCGCCTCAACGGTCGCCATCAACATACTTTGTCTCCTGATTCCACACCACGTGTGTGCCTGCCGGCGCTCTGCGGCACCTGGGGGCAGCGCAGATTATAGGGACGCTGCCCGCCCGTTGCCCGCGAATGCGCGGCCCTCGGTGTTTTCCCTGACCTGCAATCGGACGATGTTCGCCCCGCCCGCCGCGGATCCAATGCGCGCATCCCCGCAGTGCAACCGAAGGAGAGCAACCGAGATGGATTTCACCGACAAGAGCGTGCTGGTCACCGGCGGCGGCGCCGGCATCGGGCTCGCCACCGCGCAGGCCTTTCTGGACCAGGGCGCGCGCGTGGCGATCATCGAGATCGACGCGCAGCGCGCCGACCATGCCCGCAATCTGCTGGGCAGTGCCGGCGCGGACGTGCTGGTGGTACAGGGAGACGCCGCCGACGCCGGCACCGTACGCGAACTGGCCGCGCGGATCGAACAGCGGTTCGGGCGGCTCGACGTGCTGGTCAACAACGTCGGCGACTTCCTGCGCATCGCCAAGCCGTTCGAGCACTATACCGACGACGAGATCGCCAGCCTCTACGCCGCCAACCTCGGCCACGTCTTCACCGTGACGCGCGCCATGCTGCCACTGCTAGGGCGCAGCGAGGTCGGCAGCATCGTCAGCGTGTCGTCGATCGAGGCCTTCCGCGGCATGCCGTACTGCAGCGTTTACGGCGCCTTCAAGGCCGCCATCACCGGCTTCACCCAGAGCCTGGCGCTGGAGCTGGCACCGGCGCGCATCCGCGTCAACCTGATCGCTCCCGAAACCACCGAAACCCCGCAAGTCCCCGTGTCGCAGATGATTGCCGCGGAGCACCAGCACCATATCCCGAGCTGGATCCCGCTGGGCCGCTTTGGCACGCCACGGGACATCGCCGACGGCATCCTGTTCCTGGCCAGCCCGCGCGCTGCCTGGATCACCGGCACGGCCCTGCATGTCAATGGCGGCGCCCTGGCCGCCGCCGGCTGGTACCGCGACCCCAGGGGCGCGTGGACCAACATGCCGGTCATCGTCGGCAACGGCATGAACCTCTGATGGACGCGCCACGCGGCCACACCACCCAACCAAGGAGACAAGCATGAAGATACTGATCGTCGGCGGCAACGGCATGATCGGCGGCCACGCGGCCCTGCACCTGCGCAGCCGCGGACACGAGGTCACCATTGCGGGCCGCAACCGCCCCGCCTCCGGCACGCCGCTGGGCGGGCTGGACTTCCTGCGCTGCGACTACATCGCCAACGACCTGCACGCGGCACAGCTGGGCGCCTTCGATGCGCTGGTATTCGCCGCCGGCAACGATGTGCGGCACGTCCCGCCTGGCGGCGACGAAGCGGCGCACTGGGAGCGCGCCAACGTCGAAGGCGTGCCGCGCTTCTTCCGCGCCGCGCGCGATGCCGGCATCCGGGTTGCCGTGCATGTCGGCAGCTTCTATCCGCAGGCGGCACCACGGCTGGCCGAGGACAACGCCTATATCCGCTCGCGCAAGCTGGCCGACGAAGGTGTGCGGGCACTGGCCACGGACGCCTTCCGCGTCAGCAGCGTCAACGCCCCCTTTGTCGTGGGAACGGTGCCGGGCCTGATTGTGCCGATGTTCAAGGCCTATACCGACTACGCCAGGGGCGGCTTTGCGCCGATGCCGGACTTCGCGCCGCCGGGCGGCGTCAATTTCATCTCGGCCATGTCGCTGTCGGAAGCGATCGAAGGTGCCTTGCTGCGCGGCGAGAACGGCAAGGCCTACCTCGTGGGCGACGAGAACCTGACCTTCCAGGACTATTTCGGCGCGTTCTTCCGCGATGCCGGCCGCCCGGTACCGCCGGTCATCGACCAGGAGCATCCGTTGCTGCCTGACTCGGCGATCTGCTTCGGCCGGGGCAACACGCTCTACTACGAGCCGGACGCGGCCGAGACCGCCCTGCTCGGCTATCGCCGCCGCGACATCCTGCGCACGGTGAGCGAGATCGTGGCGCAGTACAGCTAAGGCGCCAAGGCGGACCCGCGGCGGCCCGCGCAAGCAGGCCGCCGCGCCCGGTCTTACAGTCCGGAGATCAGTTGCGCGTTATCGATGCGCAGTTCCGCGCCATTGATGAAGCGCGACGCGTCAGACGCCAGGAACAGTACCAGGTTGGCCACGTCCTCCGGCTGGCACATGCGTGCCATCGGGTCCGTGCCGATGCCCAGCGCCACCGGGTCAAGGTTGGGCAACAGCGCCTGCGTCATCGGCGTCCAGATGCCGTCGGGATGGATCGAATTGCAGCGGATGCGGTAGCCGTTGCGCTTGCAGTGCACGGCCACGCTGCGCGCGAGCGCGGTCACGGCACCTTTCGCGCCGCTGTACGCGCACATCATCGGCAGTCCGCCCAGCGCCGCCACCGACGACATCACCACGATCGAGCCGCCGGCCGGATTGCCCTTCATCGCCTGCACGCCGAACTTGCAGCCGAGAAAGTAACCGTCCGCATTGACGCGCATGACCCGCCGCCAGGTGTCGAGCGAGGTGTCCTCGATCGATCCCGCCGGGCAGATGGCCGCGTTGTTGACCAGCACGTCGAGCCGCCCGAAGCGGTCCTGCGTGGCGGCCATGGCCTTGCGCCAGTCTTCTTCACTGGCGATGTCGTGGCGTACAAACAATGCCGCATCGCCGATCTCGCGCGCGAGCGCCTGCCCGGCCTCCTCGTTGACGTCGCCAAGCACCACGCGCGCGCCTTGCGCCGCCAGCAGCAGCGCGTCGGCACGCCCTACCCCGCTGGCCGCGCCGGTAACCAGCGCCACCTTGCCCTTGACCTGATTCATCGTTGCTCTCCTTGGATGGTCCGTTTCAGGCGGCGTCGGGAATCCGGCCGGCCAGCACCGCGTGCAGCGCGGCTTCGCCATACACCGCCGCCACGGTTTCGTCGAGAATGGGATTGCCGCGCAGCTCGCTGCCGCCATCGACGGCGATGCTCTGCCCGGTGACCCAGCCCGATTCCGGCCCGGCCAGGTAGCGCACCGCGCTGGCAATGTCGTCCGGCTCGCCGGCGCGGCCCAGCGGCATCTGCGCAACGAACTTGTCGAGCATGGCCGGGTTGTCGAACATCGGCCCGGTCGCGCCGGAACGGGTCAGGCCGGGCCGCACCGCATTGACGCGGATGCCGCATCCGGCCAGTTCCTCGGCGGCCGCGCGCACGAATGCTTCCAGGCCCGCCTTGGCGGCGCAGTACGCCGACAGCCAGCGGCAGGTCATGCGTGCCGCGTTCGAAGAAATGCAGACAATGGCGCCGCCTTGCGGCGCCATCAGCGGCGAGGCGTGACGGATCGCCAGGAAGGCGCTGGCGATATTCAGCTCCAGCTCCGCCATCAGAGACGCCGTGTCATGCATCAGCATGGGACGGAAGCCACCGCCGCCGACGGTCGCCACCACGATATCGAGGCGGCGCTCCAGATCCCAGGCCTGCCGCAGCGCGGCCTGCACATCAGCCTCGCGGCAAGCGTCGCCGACGTTGATGGCAACCGTGCCACCGGGCACTTGCGCAAGCAGTTCGCGCCGTGCCGTTTCCAGCGCTTCGCGGCGCCGGCCCATCAGCACTACCGCCGCACCGTCACGCAGCAGCGCCAGCGCGCTGGCCGCGCCGATGCCACCGGCGCCGCCGGTGACGAGTGCGGTCCTGCCTTCCAGTCCACGATTGGTCGTCATCATGCCTCCCGCAGCGGCAGGTCCTGCGTCCAGTCCACCACCAGCTCGCGCACTGCGATGCGCCACTGGCCCTGCAATCGCTCGAAGCGGTCCTGATAGCGGATGCCCCAGTCCAGCTTGCGCTGCACGCCGTCCTGCTCGTACAGGTGGTTGGCCATGCAATAGGTTTCGCCGGTCGCGGAATCGCCGTGGATTTCCACCAGCTGCTGGTGCACATGGTGCTGCGTGGCGCGGTACTGGCCGAGCGCCGCCATGCCCTTGGCAATGGCTTGCGGGCCGTCCATGTGGAAGCCCGGCCCGGTCAGCCGCGCATCCGGCGTAAACATCGCCGCGAGGGTTGAAAAATCGCGCCGGTCCACCGCCTGCGCATAGCGGCAGGTCAGCGCGTAGATGGCTTGCTTGGGCTCCAGTTCGGTCATGGCCAGGCTCACTCCTTGGTTGGGACCGGTGGCAACGCCAATGCGGCGCCGGGCCGGTCGTTGGGATGGCAGACATCGTCAGCCCTGCCTCGACGGGGGCCATCGTCCGCCTGGAGTAGCCGCCCGTGGTGCCGTTTAGTCCGAACGAAGGATGTACCGGGGCGACGCCCGCCCCAAGCTTCGACGAGCGCGGGCGGCCCCGACGGCGCCCGCATTTCACTGATACAGGAGACAGACATGAAGCAGTCGGAACAGGCCATCGTCGCGGTCGTTACGGGCGGCTCCCGCGGCGCCGGCAAGGGCATCGCGCTGGCGCTCGGCGCGGCTGGCGCGACGGTGTACGTGACCGGACGCACCGAGCAGGAAGGCAGCGCCCCGCTGCCCGGCACCATCCACGCCACGGCGCGCGAGATCGATGCGCTGGGCGGGCGCGGCATCGCGGTCGCGTGCGACCATCGCGACAATGCGCAGGTAGCGCGGCTGTTCGCGCAGGTGCGCGAGGAGTCGGGGCGGATCGATATCCTGGTCAACAACGCCACCTTCCTGCACGATGCGCTCATCATGCCCGGGCCCTTCTGGCAGAAGCCGCTGGAGATGACCGGGATCCTGGACGTCGGCCTGCGCTCCGGCTACGTCGCCAGCTGGCATGCGGCGCCGATGATGGCGGCGCGCGGGCGCGGGATGATCGTGTTTACGTCGTCATTCGGCGCCAACTGCTATATGCACGGGCCGGCTTACGGCGCGCAGAAGGCCGGCATCGACAAGTTCGCGCATGACATGGCGGTGGACCTGCGACCGCATGGCGTGGCGGCGGTCTCGGTGTGGATGGGGCCGTTGCGCACCGCGCGCACGCAACGCGTGTGGGAGCAGCATCCCGACAAGTACGCGTCGTTCGCGCCCGTGGCGGAGACCCCGGAATTTACGGGGAAAGTCATTGAGGCGCTGTATCGCGATCCGGGGCTGATGGAGAAGTCTGGCCAGGTGCTGATCGCGGCGGAGGCAGCGCTGGGGTATGGGATTGTCGATGCGGAGGGAGTGCAGCCGCCTTCGTATCGGGAGGTGCTTGGTGGCCCGCCGCTGGTGCATCCTGCGATCGTGGAGTAAAGGCAATCGGGCTAGCCACCGCCTCACGCATACGCTCCCCTCTCCCGCGCAGTGGGAGAGGGGTGGGGTGAGGGCCGGAGTGTCCACGAAGTGACATCGCGTCGTGCTTGCCATGCGTCTGCCCTCTCCCCCCGGCCCCTCTCCCGCAGGCGGGAGAGGGGAGCAGACAAGCACGGCTTTAGCTGCCCTGCGACAGCAACCCCGTCGTAAACACCGTCGACCGGATCAACCACGCCCCATCGACCCGCACATACTCATCCGCATAGCGTCCGGTCAGGAACGTCCGCGAGCCATTGGCATCATCCAGCGCCAGGTACGCCAGATCCCAGCTGCCCTGCGCCGACTCCCCGTCCAGCACCTGGATGTCCGCCTGGCCCGCAAAATGCATCTCGCGCAGCGTAGGCCGGCACGCCAGCTCCGCAAAGCACTGAACCAGTGCATCACGACCAGGAAAGCTGCCGATGCGGTCATAGTGGATATGCGCGTTGTCCGGCACGAAGCAGGCCCGCATGGCTTCGGGATCCTTGTCATCGCACGCCCGCAGGTAGCGCAGCTTGAGCGCACGGATCGCATCCGCGGCTTCCAGGCGCGCAAGGCGGTCAGCAATGTCGGCAATGTCGGTCATGTTCGATCCCTCGTTGGTCAGGCTTCACGCAGCTGGTACTTCAGCACCTTGCCCGCCGCGCTCACCGGCAGCGACGCCACGAACTGCACGTCGCGCGGCACCTTGTAGTTGGCCATCTGCCGGCGCGCCCAGGCGATCAGGGTTTCCGCATCCAGCCGCGCGCCATGGCGCAGCACCACGTAGGCGCGGCCGACCTCGCCCAGCCGCTCGTGTGGCATGCCCACCACCGCTACCTGGGCCACCGCGGGGTGGGCGGTCAGCAGCTTCTCGACCTCCGCCGGGTAGCAGTTGAATCCGCCGACGATAAACATGTCCTTGATGCGGTCCGTAATGCGCAGGTAGCCGCGCGCATCGAGCGTGCCGACATCGCCGGTATGCAGCCAGCCGTCGGCGTCGATGGCTTCCGCCGTCGCCTCCGGCAACCCAAAGTAGCCTTGCATCACGTTGTAGCCGCGCACCAGCACCTCGCCCGGCTCGCCGGTCGCGACCGGCTGCCCCTGCGCATCGACGCAGCGCAGCTCGACCCCCGGCATGGCGCGGCCGGAGGTGCCCGCCACCGTATCGGCATCGTCCCCGGCGTGGGTCAGCGTGGCAAAGCCGCACGACTCGGTCAGGCCATAGCCGGTGATCACGGCGTCGAAACCCAGCTCATCGCGCATGCGTTCGATCAGCGCTGGCGCGATGGCCGAGGCGCCGGTCACCGCAACCCGCAGCGATGACAGGTCGAACTCGCGCAGCCGTGGCGCGTTCAGCAGCGTCTGGTAGAGCGTCGGCGGCCCCGGCAGCACCGTGATGCGTTCGTTCTCCACGCGCGTCATCACGGCGTCGGCGTCGAACACCAGGTGCGGCAGCACCGTGGCCCCGCGCGACAGCGCGGCAAGCCATCCCGCCTTGTAGCCGAAGGTATGGAAGAAGGGGTTGACGATCAGGTAGCGGTCCCCGGCGCGCACACCTGTGATTGCGGCCCAGCCGTCGATGGCACGCAGGTTCTGCGCGTGCGCGGTCATCACGCCCTTGGGGCGCCCCGTGGTGCCCGAGGTGAACATGATGTCCATCGGCGTGTCGCCGCGCACCTCGGCCTCGCGCTGCCCGAACGCCGCCATGTCCGCCTGCTGCGCCAGTTCAAGGAAGCCATCCCACGCCAGCTCGCCGTCGGCCAGCGCCTTGCCCTGCCCCGGCCGCAGGATCACCAGCCGCTCCAGCGTGGCGGGTCGATGCGGCGCCAGCATCTGCGGATAGCTCTCGCCGAGGAAGTCGTCGACGCAGAACAGCAGCCGCGCGCCGCTGTCGGCCAGCACGGCGCCGGCTTCGGCGCCCTTCATGCGCGTATTGAGCGGCACCAGCGCGGCGCCCACGCTGTGCGTGGCCAGCGCCGCGATGATCCATTCGGAGAAGTTCGGCGCCCATACCGCAACGCGGTCGCCCGGCTGCACGCCGAGCGCCATCAGCGCGCGGCCCGCCTGGACCCGGCAGGCATCCAGCGCGGCGTAGCTCAGGCGCAGCCCGTCCTCCTGGATGGCGATGCGCTCGCCGTGGCGTAGCGCCGCGCCCCGCACCAGCTCGGGAATGGTCGCGGCGATATCCTCTTGGTTGGCGGTCTCCTGGGCGTCCTGGGCATCCTGGCCGGCCAGCACCGCAATGTCGTCGATGGTGTCAGATGGAGTCATGTCAATCCGGGAACTTCAGGTGGAGTTCGTCGCTCGCGGGGCGCGCCTGGCAGGCCAGCGTCCAACCCGCATCCAGGTCGGCGCGGTCGAGCACATGGTTTTCGCCGAGCGTCACGTCGCCCTGTGTCACCTGGCACATGCAGGCGCCGCACAGGCCCGCACGGCAGGAACTGGGGGCGGCCACGCCGGCGCGCTGCAGTGCATCCAGCACCGTCTCGTCGGGCGCGACGTTGAGCTGGTGGGTTGCGCCGTCAAGCTGTACGGTCAGCGCCGCGCCGCGCATGGCTGCGGGTTCGACCGGGACGGGTGCTGCAGGCGCTGCAGGTGGCTGGGCCGCCGGTACATCCGGCAGCGACACGAAGCGCTCCACATGCAGCTTGCCGCGCGGCACACCCAGCTGCTGCAGCGCCGCCTGCGCGGCGTCCATGAACGGGCCCGGGCCGCAGACAAAGCACTCGGCCAGGCTCCACGGCCGCACCAGTTCCTCGATCTGGCGCTGCGCCGGCGGCCCCTGCACGCTGTCCAGCCAATGGATCAAGCGCAGCCGGCCCGGGTGCCTGTTCGCCAGTTCGCCGAGCGCCTCGCGGAAGATGACGGAGCGCTCGTCGCGGTTGGCATAGACCAGCGTCACCGCGCCGCGCCCGTGGCGCAGCGCCGCCTTGGCGATCGACAGCACCGGGGTGATGCCGCTGCCGCCGGCCAGCAGCAGGAAATCGCCGTGCAGCGTGGGCGGGGTAAACACGCCGGCCGGCGGCATCACCTCGACCGTATCGCCCGCGCCAAGGTGGTCGCAGATCCAGTTGGAGACGCGCCCGCTTTGCACCCGCTTGATCGTCACGCGCAAGACGTTGTCGACCTCGGGCGTGCTCGACAGCGAATAGCAGCGCTGCAGCGGCACGCCGTCGACGGGCACGCGCAGCGTCAGGAACTGGCCGGGACGGTAGGCAAAGGCATCGCGCAAGCCGTCAGGCAGCGCCAAGACCAGCGAATGCGCCTGCTCCGTTTCCGTGATGACTTCGGCGATCTGCAGCCGATGGAATTGCACTGGCGCCATGATTTCCTTCTCTCGCCTGGACCGGCGTCAGGCCACGCCCATGATGGTCTGCGCGTTATCGATGCGCAGTTCCGTGCCGTTGATGAAGCGTGATTCGTCCGATGCCAGGAACAGCACCAGGTTGGCCACGTCGCGCGGATGGCACATGCGCTGCATCGGCTCGGCACCGCCTGCCTCCTCCGGCAGGGCCGCTGCGCCGCCCGGCAGGAAAGCCGCGGTCATCGGCGTGAGGATGCCGTCGGGATGGATCGAGTTGCAGCGGATGCGGTAGCCGCTCTGCTTGCAATGGCCCGCGACAGCGCGGGTCAGCGCCGCCACCGCGCCCTTGCTGGCGCTGTAGGCGCAGAACGCGCCCATGCCGCCCAGTGCCGCGACCGAAGACATGTTGACGATGCTGCCGCCGCCCGCCTTCATCGCCGCCACGCCGTACTTGCAGCCGAGGAAGTAGCCGTCGGCGTTGATGCGCATCACGCGCTGCCATTGCTCCAGCGTGGCATCCTCGACCGATCCCAGCATCAGGATGGCGGCGTTGTTGACCAGCACGTTGGGCGCGCCGAAGCGCTGTTCGGTGCGCGCCATCACCTGCTGCCAGCCGGCTTCGCTGGCAATGTCGTGCGGCACGAACAGCGCGGTCTCGCCGATCTCTCGCGCCAGCGCGTGGCCCGCTTCCTCGTTGAGGTCGGTCAGCACCACGCGCGCGCCTTCGCGGGCCAGCAGCAGGGCGTCTTCCTTGCCGACGCCGCTGGCGGCCCCGGTGACGATCGCGATCTTGCCTTCAGTACGTCGGCTCATGGGAAATCTCCTCGTTGGTGTGTGCCTGCCGATCGCCGGCAGGCTGTTGTGTCAGGTGGCGGCCCGCATTGCGCCCCGACCAGATGCAGTCGGCAAGCGACAGGCCGCTTACGTAATGGTTGGAGGCGATGCCCACCGCGGTCCGGCCCACGGCGTAGAGGCCCGGGATGGGGGCACCTTCGGGCGCACCATCGGCGGCAGCCAGCACCCGGCCGCTGGACTCTTCCACCGACAGCCCACCGAGCGTGATCGCCGGACAGGGAAAGACGCGGGAGTTCGCCGAGATGTCGAGCGCGAGCCATGGCCCGGTCTCCAGCGAGGCGCACATCGGCGCGGACTTGCCGGCCGGGTCGGGGATCTCTCCGCGGGCAGCGGCGCTGTAGGCGTCGATGGTGGCGCGCAGTTCGGCGCGCGGCATGCCAAGCTTGCCGGCCAGGGCCTCGATGCTGGACGCGCGCGTGGCGCCGGCGAGCAACAGCATTGCCGCGGGCAAGGCCTGGAAAGCCCACAGGCGGCCGCCCAGGCATTCACGCAGTGCGGCGCGCGCCAGCGCGCGGTTCAGGATCAGCCAGGCGCGCCCGCCATGCCGTTCGCAGATGGCGTGGCCCAGCGTGGCGCCATAGGTTTCCTCGTTGCCGATGCGCGCGCCCTGTCCGTCAACCACGCAGCCGCGCCCCCAGTCGAACGGCGGATTGATAAAACGCCAGGCCGACACGCGCTCCAGGTGCCGCGCGGCCCCGCCCGCCGACTCCCCGAGCCGGATGCCGCTGCCATCGCAGCCGGTCGCGCCGAGGCGCCAGTTCTGCAGGTATTTGCCGGCGTGGCGCGCCACCATGGCGCGGTTGAAGATAAAGCCGCCGGTGGCCAGCACGACGGCGCGGGTGCGCACTGCCACGGGTTGCGCATGGCGCAGCTCGAGCTGCAGCAGCCGCTGGCGCAGCAGGTCGGCGACGCCCGGCATGACGTTGTGCAGGCGCTCGGCCAGCCGCGCCAGGCGCGCATGGCGCGTCCGGTGGCGTCCCGGCGGCACCTGCCACAGCTCGATGCCGATGACTGCGCCATCCTTGTCGACGATCAGCCGGCGCGCCGCGGTCTGGCGCATGACCGTGATTTCCGCCCGGGCTTCCACGGCGCCGCGCAGCACGCCGTACAGCGTGCGGCCGGACATGCCGGGACCTTTCACGCGATGCCCGCGCGGCGCTGGCGCGGCGTGCTGCGCGTAAGCGGGCACGGCTTCGTTGCCGGAGTAGTAGAGGTAATACGGCTGCGCCGGGTACGATGTCTTGCGCGGCGGCACGGTGGCGGCAAAGCGCACGCCCACGCCTTCCAGCCAGGCCAGCATGTCGCGGCTGCGCTCGCAGAAGGACTGCAGCGTGGCCTCGCTGACGACGCCGCCTGTCTCCTTTCGCAGGTAATCCGCCATCGCCTGCGGCGTATCGGCATAGCCCGCGGCGGCCTGGTAGGACGTGCCGCCACCGGCATACACCACCCCGCCGCTCTTGGCGCTGGCGCCGCCGCCTTCGAAACGCTCGGCGACGATCACGCGCGCGCCGCCTTGCGCCGCTTCCAGCGCCGCGCAGGCACCCGCGGCGCCGAAGCCCACCACCACGGCATCGCAGGCGGCCTGCCACGGATGCGCGTCGGGGTCATCGAGCCGCAGCGGTGTGTAGATCGGGGTGGCGGAATCGGGATGCATGCTGGCGCCTCCTTGGTTCAGGCGGAACACAGCGCGCGTAGCGGCGCGGAAGTCGTATAGGCGCCGTCGACATAGACCAGCGGCGACACCTCGCCCGCCAGCCGCACCTCGCGCAGCCGGCCGATGAAGACAGTGTGGGTCCCGTAATCAAAGCGGCCGTCCTGCCGGCAGACCAGGTTGGCCTGGGCGTTGCGCAGGCACGGCACGCCGAGCAGGTCGTCCTCCCACTCGCCGCTGGTGAAGCGTTCCTCTCCCTTGAGGCGGCCGCTGCAGTCGACAGCAATGTCGCGATGGTCGGCGGCCAGCAGGTTGATGCAGAAATCGGTGCCGGCATCGAGCGGCGGGTAGATCGACGAGTTGCGGTTGATGCAGATCAGCAGCGACGGCGGATCCGCCGACAGCGAATCGACCGCCGTCACCGACATCGAATAGCGGCGCTCGCCATCGCGGCAGCTGATGACCGCCACCGAGCGCGCCATGCGGCGCATCGCCTTCAGCATGTCGTCGCGCAGCGCAGTGCTGGTTTCGGGATTGGCGCTCATAAGGCCTCCTGTACGGTTTGAGCGTGGGGCGCTGCGGCAGGCTGCCGCGCTTGCTGCGCGATCACGTCCGCAGCGATATAGCCGAAGGTCATCGCGGGCCCGAGCGTCGAGCCCGCGCCGGGGTAGCTGGTGCCCATCATCGAGGCACTGGTGTTGCCGATGGCGAACAGCCCGGCGATGGCGCTGCCGTCCTCGCGCAGCACGCGCGCGCTGGCATCGGTTACCAGCCCGCCCTTGGTGCCGATATCGCCGGCATCGAGCCGCACGGCGTAGAACGGCGCCTTGCCGATTGGCGCCAGGCACGGGTTGGGGCGCACCGCCGGGTCGCTGTAGTAGGTATCGAACAGGTTGTCGCCCTTGCCGAATTCCTCGTCCACGCCGGTGGCGGCGTAGCGGTTCATGCGGGCGACACTGTCGGCGAGCCCGTCGGCGTCCACGCCGATCCGCTGCGCCAGCTGCGCCAGCGTGTCGGCGCGCACCAGGATGCCGGACAGGCCGGCCGGAATGCTGCGGTCCGGCATCACCGAGCCAGGCAGGATCGGCCCGCACGGGTACTTGTGGCGGAAGGTGGCGTCGAACACCATCCACGCCGGCACGCTGCAGCCGGTCTTGTCGTGGTCGCGGTACATCGCCGGCACAAACTCGGAATACGGCGCGGCCTCGTTGACGAAGCGCCGGCCCTGCCCGTTCACCACCAGGCAGCCCGGCATGGCGCGCTCGATGAACAGCGCGCGCTGCTTTTCCTCGCCCTGCACCTGCACGGTGGGCGCGCCCCATACATGCGACATCAGGGCGACGCCGGCGCCGGCGGCCTGCCCGGCGCGGATCGCGTCGCCGGTGTTGTTGGGCGGCGTCGCGCTCCAGCCGGCCTGCGTCGGCTGCGGCAGGTATTGCTCGCGCATGGCCTGGCTGCGCTCGAAGCCGCCGGCGGCCAGGATCACGCCATGCCGCGCGCGGATCTCCACCACCTGCCCATCCTGCACGGCGCGCACACCGCGGACCGCCCCGTCTTCGATGACGAGGTCCTGCAGCGCGGTGTCGAGCCACAGGGGGATCGCGCGGTCCATCATCGCCCGCCGCAGGCCACCGGCCAGGCTGTTGCCAAGCGTAAGCCGGCGGTCGCGCCGGGTCTTGCGGCGCCAGCCGAAGTCGAGCCAGTAGCGGGCGAACTGGCGCACCGCCAGCCCGAACCAGCCGGGCGAGCGGCACAGCAGCGCGTGAGCCTCGCCGGAGGTCACGGCCACGCGGCCGCCCACCAGCGTGCCGGGCGACGGCGGACGCAGCCGGTCGAACTCCTCCCGGAGGCGCGCGCCGTCGAACGGCATCGGGTCGAGCGCACGGTAGCCGGGCATCGCGCCGGGCAGCTTCTGGAAGTAGTCGGCGTAGCGCGGCAGCGTGTAGTAATGCACGCCGGCCTGCTGCTCCAGGTATTGCAGCATGCGCGGCGCCTGCTCGAGATAGGCGCGGATCCGCCGCGGGTCGCCGTCTTCACTGGTGCAGGCGAGTACATACTCGAGCGCCTTTGCGTAGTCGTCCTGCCCGCCTGCCGGTGCGATATGGTGGTTGAGCGGGATCCAGATGCCGCCGCCGGACACCGCCGAGGTGCCGCCGTACTGGCTGCTCTTCTCCAGCACCACCACCGACAGCCCCCGGTCGGCGGCGCGGCAGGCGGCCAGCATGCCGCCGGCGCCCGAGCCGACCACCACCACCTCGAATTCCCTGGCCTGCATGCGCGCTGTGCTCTGGGTCATGATGGGTTCCCTTGCCGGCGCGCGGCTTCAGATGAAGAAGTCGGTGTTGGCGCGGCCCATCATCACGCCGCCCAGGTTCTGGCCGAAGCGGTCCAGGTTATTCGCGTAGTGGGCGCGAGCCGCGTGCAGGTCGAGGAAGCGGCGCACCATCGGATTGGTGCGGTAGATGCCGTTGCCGCCGGCATAGCGCAGCAGGCTGTTGGCGAGCTGCGCGCAGCGCTCCGCGACCTGCGACGACTGGTAACGGAAATGCAGGCGGCGCGGCGTCTGCACCTGGCCGCCTTCGCGCGCAACGGCCAGCAGCTCGTCGAAGTTGCGTTCGAGGATGGCGCGCATTTCGTCGACGGCCACCTGGGCATTGGCACAGGCCAGTTGCGCGCCGCCGTCCTCCGCCGTCTTGCTGCCGCCGTTGCTGCTGACGCGGCCGTCGGCGTAGGCGACGAAATCGTGGAGGGTGCCTTCCAGCGCGCCGATGCAGGCGGTGCACACGGCACGCACGAAGATCTGCGCGAACGGCAGGCGGTACAGCGGCACGTCGTTGACGGCCAGGCCCGGGCTGGTGCCCATGGCGCCATCGACGGCGCGATGGGTACGGTAGTCGGGGACGAACACGTCATCGACGATGATATCGTGGCTGCCGGTGGCGCGCAGGCCCAGCACGTCCCAGTTGCGCACGATCTTGTAGTCGGAGCGCGGCAGCAGGAAGGTGCGGTAGTCGTAGGCGCCGCCCGGTTCGGACGGAGGCACCAGCCCTCCCAGGAAGATCCAGTCGCACAGTTCGCTGCCGCTGGAGAACTTCCAGTGGCCGGAGAAGCGGTAGCCGCCCTCGACCGGCGTGACCTTGCCGACCGGCATGTAGGTCGAGGCGATCAGCGTGCCGGGGTCGTTGCCCCAGACTTCTTTTTGTGCGCGTTCGTCGAACAGGGCGAGCTGCCAGTTGTGCACGCCAACCACGCCGTAGACCCAGGCGGTGGACATGCAGCCTTTGGCCAGCGCCATCTGAATGCGGAAGAAGGTCTGCGGGTCGAGTTCATAACCACCGTAACGGCGCGGCTGCAGCACCTTGAAGAAGCCCGCGGCCTGCATCTCGGCAATGGTCGCGGAGGGAATGCGCGATTCGGACTCTGCCTGCGCGGCGCGTTCCGCCAGCAAGGGGATCATCTGTTCGGCGCGCGCAATCAGCCGGGCGGCCAGTTCCTTGGGGTTGTTGTCGTGAGGCACCGCGGTCTCCTTTTCGCTTTGTCTTGTGGCTGGCGTTGATGTTTGCATCCGGTGGGCGGGGTGCCATCGTCTGATGGGACTAGCTGTTTCGCGATTTGGGCGTGCGGCACTTCGTGGATGTGCTGGCCCTCTCCCCCGGCCCCTCTCCCGCGGGCGGGAGAGGGGAGCAACCCTCGGGGAGCAAACGCTTTACCGTCACGCCAGCGCGCGCAGCTTCATGCCCTGCTTGCGGAAATGCGGGATCACGTGCTCGCCGATATTGCGGATGGTTTCGAGTTGCGCCCATTGCGGCACCGTGCCCATCTGGCAGATGAACAGGATTTCATCGGCGCCGGCGTCGATCAGGCGCTGCACGTAGCCGATGCAATCCTCAACCGTGCCGTAAGCATGGTTCGGGTTCAGCATCATCATCGACGGATCGCTGAAGTCCACCGAGACCTTCTCGGAAGCGAACTTCGTATTGATCACAGCCTTGCCCTGCGCATCCGTCGCGGTGACATGCTCGTCGTCCCACGCAGCCGGATCGGGGCGCTCGCCGCCGGCATACCAGTACGACAGCGACTCCATGAAATACCGCTGCCCCTTGATGCCGATCTTGCGCGCGGCCAGGCCGTCTTCCAGCACGATGGTCGGGCACAGCGCCGCCAGGTGCTGGTGCGGGCGGAAGCCCACCTGGTCCTCGGCCTTGCGGCTTTCCCACGCGGTGCGGTAGATCTCGTTCTTCCTGGCCACATCCTCGGGGCCGCCGAAGCCGAGCACCAGCGCACCCATGCCGCGCGCGCCGGCGCGCTGCAGCGTATCGGCATTGGTGCAGGCCAGGTACATCAGCGGATGCGGGTCCTGGCGCGGCTTGGGATGGATCGGGCGGCGCGGGATCTTGATGAACTCGCCGTCGTGCTCGATCTCGTCCTGCGTCAGGATCTTCGGGATCAGGTACATCGACTCGTCGATCATCGGGTGCAGGCTGTTCAGGTCGTAGCCGAACGTACCCGCTTCCTGCTGCGTGCCGCCCTTGCCCACGCCGAAGTGCACGCGGCCGCCGGACAGGATGTCGAGCGTGGCGATGCGCTCGGCCACCTTGACCGGATGGTTCATCGCCGGCGGCAGGCACACCACGCCGTGGCCGATGCCGATGCGCTGCGTGCGGCCGGCGACAAAGGCGAGGAACGTCTCCGGCGCGCTCATGTGCGCGTAGTTGGTCAGTGCGGTGTGCTCGACCGCCCAGACCACGTCGAAGCCCATGTCCTCGGCCAGCACCACCTGTTCCATGATTTCATCGAACACCTTGTGGTCGCCGGCGCGCGAGGCATCGACGGTCTGTGCTTCATAGATCAGCGAAAAACGCATTGCAGTCCCCTTCCCTGGCAGTGATGGTTCAGGACCGCTGCCGGGACGCCGCCGGTTGCCGCGCCTCGGGCCGGAAGCGGCCTGTGTGAAACGCAGTGTGGGCGGCGCAAGGCGTTGCAACATCGTCTGATTGGATTATGAGCAGTGCATGGCCCATCCCTATCATGGCTCGCGGGCAACGATGCCCGCTGTTGACCTTCGAAAGGACCAGGACTTATGCAATCCAGACTGCTGCTTTATCCCGTCGCGGACATCGACACCGCGCTGCCGTTTTTCACGGAAGGACTCGGGCTCGCCGTGAAGTTTCGCGACGGCGAACGCTATTGCGCGCTGGACGCGGGCGCGTTGACGCTGGCGCTGGTGGCCGGCGAGGAACGGCTGGTTGGCCAGCCCGCGCTCGCGTTCAAGGTGGATGAGGGGGAAGAGATCGCCGCGGCGATTGCGCGGCTGGTGGAGGCGGGTGCCAGCGTGACGCTGCCCCCGGCGCAGGGGCCGCACGAGACCCGCGCGGTACTGCAAACCCCGCAAGGCTTTGCGCTGGTGCTCAGCGCAAAGCCCTGACGTCTTGCATTAGCCCAGCGAAATCACGCTGCTCAGCAGCATGCGCACCAGCGTGGCCTGCCGGGTCACGCCGGTCTTGGAGAAGATCGCGCGCAGGTGTGCGCGCGCCGTGTTCTTGCTGATGCCGAGTTCGTCCGCGGCCTCGTCGAGCGTGAGCCCGTTGGCCAGCTGCAGCGCCAGCTGCGTTTCCGCCGGAGTGAAGTCGAACAGCTGGCGCACCACATCGTGCGAGGCCTGCGAGCGCCGGTCGGGGTCGCGGATAAAGACCACGCAGGCCGGGCGCTTGCGGTTGTCCTCCGACCACTCGCTGAGGGGGATGGTGCGGATCAGCACCCCCAGCCTCGCGCTGCCGGACGGCCGCGTGACCGACATCGCTTCCATCACCGCCGGCGCGGTGCCCAGGTGCCCCATCATCGCCTGGCGCAGCAGGCGCTGGAACTTGCGGTTCTCCTGGCCGTACTCTACGTCCAGCCCGCCCTTGGCGATGCGGATGCCGTCCTTGGCGCCCAGGATTTCGTCGGCTGCGGCGTTGGTCTTGATGATGGCGCCGGTCTCGTCCAGGATCACCATGCCGACCAGCATGCGGTCGATGGCGCTGGCATAGACGGTGCGCTCCGACTCCACCACGTCGAGGCGCGAGTGCAGGTCCACCGCGCGCTTCAGGTGCGGCAGCAGCGCGGTGCACAGGGCCTTGTCCGCGGCCGAGAAGTCGCGGCCCTCATGCTTGCGGCAGACACGGAAGCGGCATTCCACGCCGTCATCTGTACGCAGGTCGGCGCCGAGGATGTAGCGGATGCCGACGTCCTTGAGGAATTGCAGGTAGATCTCGCTCTGGCACCAGACGCCAGGCCCGAGATGCTCGTCGATGGTCACCACGCGGTCCGACGGCAGGCCGATGAAGGGATCGAGCGCGTAGTAGTAGTTGTTGTAGGAGGTCTCTCCCGGCAGGGTCGAACCGCCATGCTCCGAGGCATTGATCATGAGCCCGCGCCGGTCCGTGGCCGGCGAGCGCAGGATCAGCGTGACGTAGTTGGCATCGAGCTGCCTGCGGATCTGCTCCAGCGCCTTGCCCCACGGCACCTGCTCCATCGGTCCCTGGTAGATATTGCCCAGCAACGCGCTGAAATCAGACAGCGACACCGTCGTCTGCGCGAACAGGTGCGCGGCTGCCTGGTTGTGGCTCACCTCCATCAGCATTTCCTCTGTCTCCATTGTGGCGTGCGCAGCGCGCCGGACGTGCCGGTCGGCTGGCCTTCCTGCGGGCTCTGTGGCCCTTTTTTGTGCCCCGATTATAGGGACGGCGCGGGGGTCGCGGCTTGCCCCCCTGCCTTCATGGTTTGCCCTAGTCCACACCGGCATGGCACGCACGCCGGACTAGTCCCGAGGGACAGGCCAATCCTCACGCGCCGGCGGCGCAAACACATACTCCAAACAGACTAAGGACCAACCCATGGCCGTCAGGACGCGGGCAAACCCCTAGGCGCCATATCACGCCATGTGACGCCATGTGACGCCATGTGACGCCGTATGCGCCACGTGCCGCCACCCTACCCAAACAGACGATGCCGCGCCGCCGCGCCGCCGCTACAAGTCAGCCATGGGCGGCGATCCCCGCAGCCCGTCATTCCCCATTTTTTCCACGGAGGAACCACGACCATGGCGGCAAACCCGCGGCAGCAGGCCGCAGTGATCACCGGCGCGGGCAGCGGCATCGGCCGCGCGCTGGCCCATGCATTGGCGGCGCAAGGGTATGCGCTGGCACTGGCAGACATCGACGCCGGCGCGCTGGAAGCGACGCGCGCGGCGCTTGCCAGCCAGGGCGCCATTGCGCTTGCGGTCCCGACCGACGTATCCGACCTGCGGCAGATGGAGCACCTGTGTGCGGAAACCTTCCTGCGCCTTGGCCGTGTCGACCTGCTGGTCAACAACGCCGGCGTGCTGGCGACCGGCCGCTGCTGGGAACTGGCGCCGGAGGTATTCGAGCGTGTGCTGCGCATCAACCTGTGGAGCGTGCTGCACGCGCTGCGCTGCTTCGTGCCGCGCATGGCGGCGCAGGGTTCGGGCCATATCGTCAACGTGGCATCGATGGCGGGCCTCGCGGTCGGCCCCTGGCTGGCGCCCTACACGCTGTCCAAGCAAGGCGTGGTAGCGCTCAGCGAGGGCCTGGCGCTGGAACTGCAGGCGGCCGGCCTGCCGATCCGGGTGTCGGTGGTCTGCCCGGGCCCGGTCGCCACCGGCATCGCCGCGGACCTCGACGGTGCCGGGCCGCAGGAGGTGAACCAGATGAACGGCGCGCTGCGCAGCGGCATTGCCGCCGGCATGACCCCGGACGAGGTCGCGCGCGTGATCCTCGATGGCGTGTCGGCCGGCCGCTTCTGGATCCTGCCGCACGAGCAGGCGGCGCACGCCGCGCTGGCGCGCGCGCAAGGGATTGCCGCCGGCAGCCAGCCTGCGTTCGTGCTGTGAACTCGCGCTCTGAACTCGCGCTCTGAACTCGCGCTCTGAACCCGCGCTCCGAACCTGAATCCTCAACGGCAACCGGGAGACACCATGCCGCTCGACCCCCAGGCCCGCGCCATGCTTGATGCCATGGCCGCCATGCCCAGCCCCGACTATTCCACGCTGCGCGCGGCCGACTACCGCGCCGCGCTGGCGGTCATGCCGGGATTCGCGCCCGGCGATGCCATCGCCGCGCAGCACGACCTGACCCTGGACGGTGCGGCCGGCCCGCTGCGGGCGCGCCTGTACCGGCCGGACGACAGCGCCGTGCTGCCGCTCGTCGTCTATTTCCATGGCGGTGGCTTCGTGCTGTGCGGCCTCGATTCGCACGACAACATCTGCCGCAGCCTGGCGCGCCGCAGCGGCGCGCTGGTGCTGTCGGTCGACTACCGGCTGGCGCCGGAAGCCCCCTTCCCTGCCGCCGCTGAAGATGCCGTCGCGGCCGTGCGATGGGCGGCCGCGCATGCTGCACAACTGGGCGCGGATCCGACACGGATCGCCGTGGCGGGCGACAGCGCCGGCGGCAACCTCGCCGCCGTGGCCTGCCAGCAGCTGCGCGGCAGCGGCATCGCCCTTTGCCACCAGTTGCTGCTTTACCCTTACCTGGACTGCACCGAGGCGGCGACCAGCAGCGCAAGCTACCGCGAATGCGCAACCGGCTACTTCCTCAGCGCGGCGGAACTGGACTGGTATCGCGCCCAGTACCTTGCCAATCCCGCCGATGCCGCCGACGTGCGTGCCAGCCCGCTGCATCAGCGCGACCTGCATGGCCTGCCGCCGGCCACCGTCATCACGGCCGATTTCGACCCGCTGCGCGACCAGGGAGAAGCCTACGGCGAGGCGCTGCAACGCGCGGGAAACAGCGCTACCGTGCGCCGCTGGCCCGGGCAGTTTCATGGCTTTGCCAGCATGCAGGGCGTGATCGATTCGGCCAGCGATGCACTGGATGCGGCGGCGGCGGCGCTGCGCCAGGCATTCAGCCGCAGCCGGCAGGAGGCAGCATGAACCCGACCCACCTCCTGCCGCCGATGGCCGACGTGCTCGCGGCGCTGGCCGCTGGCCAGCGCGTGGTGGTGATCGAAGACGAAACCGCCGAGGCCACCGGCTGCGTGCTGGTAGCCGCCGAACGCACCACCGAGGCCGATGTCAACTTCATGGCCGCCGAGGCGCGCGGCCTGGTCTGCCTGGCCATCACCGAGGCGCGCCGTGACCGGCTGCAGCTGCCGCCGATGGCCGCCAGCCAGCGCCAGCGCGAGCGCTATACGGTGTCGATCGAAGCCGCCACCGGGGTCAGCACCGGCATTTCCGCCGCGGACCGGGCGCTGACGCTGCGTGTGGCGGCGGCCGCGCGCGCGCAGCCTGCGGACCTGGTCCAGCCCGGGCACATCTTTCCGGTGGTCGCGCAGGCCGACGGCGTGCTGCGCCGCGCCGGCTTTGCCGAGGCTTGCTCCGACCTGCCGCGGCTGGCCGGACGGGTCGCCGCCGGCGCCTACGCGATGCTGCTCGATGACGACGGCGACCTGCTGCGCGGCCCCGGCCTGCTGGCCTTTGCGCAACGCCACGGGATACCGGCGGTTTCGATCAGCGGGCTGATCCACCACCGGCTGCTGACCGAAGGCACATTGCGCCGTACCCACTCGACCGGGCTGGACACACCGTTCGGGCGCTTCGCCGTGCACGCCTACCACGACGCCCCTGCCGACGCGCTCCACCTGGCACTGGTGCTGGGCGAGCCCGACCCGTGCAAGCCGGTGCTGACGCGCGTGCAGGCGGTGGAGATGCAGCGCGACGTGCTGGCGTTCGGCACGCCGGCCCAGTCCACCTCCCAGCCCGCCTGGAACCTGGAACGCTCCCTCGCCCGCATCGGCGCCGAAGGCTGCGGCGTGCTGGTGCTGCTGGACGAGCGCGAATCGCCGCAGCAGCGGCTGGCGCGGCTGGCCGCACCGCCTGCCGCCGCGCCGGCGCCGGCCTTCGCGCAGCGCGCGCTGGGGGTCGGGGCGCAGATCCTGCGCGATGTGGGCGCGCACAAGCTGCGCCTGCTCAGCCATCCGGTGCCTTACCGCGCGGTCACCGGATTCGACCTGGAGGTTACGGAGTTTGTCCCGCCGGGCTGAGGGGCGCGCCGAAGCAGTCGGCAAAGCTGCGCGTGAAGCGCTCCACCTCGGCGTCGGGCAGGTGGTTGATGCCGCCGGCCAGGCGCCGGCCGCCGCCGCTCTCGAAGGCGCGGCAGAAGTCGGCCGCGCCGGTCACGCTGTGCGGCGGCACCCGCACGCTGACCGCAAAGCCGCCGCCGGACCTGGGCGACAGCAGGCCGATCGCATCGCCGGGACGCCCGCGCGCCAGCTCGTTGGCCAGCACACCGATCGCGCGCCGTGCCCACGGTGCGTCGGGCAGCACCAGCAGCGCGGCGCCGGGAACTTCATGCACGGGCGACAGGCGGCGCGCCTGTGCCATGTCGTCCTCGTAGCCATCGCATAGCAGCGTGTAAGTGGCGCACTGCGCGGCGAAATCCAGCGGATCGGCGAACGGCAGCATGTGCTGCGCCAGTTCGCCGGGGTCGCAATGCAGGTCCGCCACGCACTCGCCATACGCGTTGTAGTTCAGGCAGGTGCCGAGCCGTTCCAGCACCGCCGTCTGGCATGCATCCAGGCCCAGCTGCGCGGCCATCGTGCGCGCCACGTCGCCGAGGTTGTCGCCAAAGGCGGCGGTGATGGCCCAGCGCCGGTGGCGCCCGTCGAGGTGGCGGTCGACCAGGATGCTGGTGCAGACCGCCGCGCCTTCGTCGATATGCGCGTGCAGACCGGCATGAGACGGCAGGTCGCCGGCGTGGTGGTGGTCGAAGTAGTCCACCCGCGCACCGGCGGCGAGCAGCCGCAGCAGCCCGCCGCGATTCTGTTCGAGCGAGATGTCCAGCGCCGTCACGGTATCGCCGGCGCAGGCGTCGATCCGCTCGAGCAGCCGGATATCGCGCTTGACGCCGGTGACCAGCGTCGCATCGCCCGGATGCGCAAGGCGCAGCTGCTGCAAGGCGCACAGGCCGTCGGCGTCGCCGTTGAAGGCAAAGTAGCGGGTCATGGCAGTTTGTCCGGGGTGATCAGGGCATGAAGTCGCCACCATTGGCATCCAGCGAGGCCCCGGTGATCGCACGGGCGTAGTCCGACACCAGGAACAGCGCCGCGCGCGCGCAGTCGTCGTCCGTCGGCATCCGGCCCAGCGCGATCTGCGCGGCCACCGGTGCGATGATAGCGTCCTCGCCGACCCCCTGCTCGGCCGCGGCGTGGCGCACATAGCTTTGCACCGGCGCGCCCCACATCCAGCCCATGAAGATGCTGTTGGCGCGGATGCCGTGCGGCCCCAGCTCGCGCGCCAGGTACTTGACCGCCACCGCCAGCGCGCCCTTGGACGCCGCATAGCCGGATTCGCCGGGCATCGGCTTGCGCGTGGCCTGGGTGTTGATCATCACGATGGCGCCGCCGCCCTGCGGCTTCATCAGTGCGGCCACCTCCTGCGTCAGCGTCATGGTGCCGAAGACGTTGGTGTCGAACACCTGGCGCCAGACGTCCAGGTCGGCCGCTTCCACCGGCTCGGGGAAATTGCCGTGCTGGAAGGCGCTGTTGACCAGCGCGTCGATGCGGCCGAAGCGGCGCACGGTCTCGCTGGCCAGATGGCGGGACTGGGCGCGGTCGGTGATGTCGGTCACCACCTTGAGGACCTCGCAATCGGCGCCCAGCTCATCGATGCGCGCCTGGGCTTCATCCAGTTTCGCGGCGGTACGGGCGGCAATGGCCACGGCGCGGGCACCTTCGCGCGCGGCTTCCACGGCGAGCTTGATGCCCAGCCCGGGTCCGATGCCGGACACGATGACGATCTTGTCTTTCAGCAGCATTTGGTTGTCTCCTCGATGTCTTTCGGGATTAGTTTCGGTTCAGGATGTGCCGCGCGCGATAGCCCGCGAAGTCGCGCTCGAGCTGTGCCTGGCTCAATCCGAACTGCTCGGGCGTATAGGCATGCGCAGCGCGCTGGTTGCGCGGATTGCTTTCCATCCATGCCCACATGCCGGCGCGCGCGGCCTCGGTCAGCGGCATGCCGGCGAAGCGATAGACCGCCTGCGCCACGCCGAAGGGATCGCGCACCGTGTCCTCGAAGCGCACGTCGAGGAAGCGCTCGGCGGGCATGGCGTCGCGCACGGCCATGGCGTGATCGGTGCCGCGCCGCATCTGTTCGCTCCATTGGCGGCCCACCGCGATCGGATCCGGCGCATCGGCGTACATCTTCCACAGCGTATGCGCCATGCTGGCCATCGACGGAATGGTCTGGACCGGGTCGCGGTGGGTCAGCACCACCTGCGCGCCCGGGAACACCCGGAACAGGACCTCCAGCGTATGCAGGTGCTGCGGGGTCTTCAGCACCCAGCGCTGCGCCGGCGCCGCCGGTGTCTCTGCGCGCTGGCGCTTCTGCCACTGCAGGAACTGCAGCATGGTCTTCAGGTACGCGTAGACCTCCGTGTGGTCCTGGCGCGCCAGCCAGCCGGTGTAGCCGGGCACGTTGGCGTAGGAATCCATTGCGCACAGGAATGAATGCTCCATCAGCATGAATTCCTCGTCGGCGGACATGGCGTCGAGCGGATGGATGGCGAGAATGTCCGGGATGAAGCGGATCATCTGCGCGACTTCGTCGCGCGCCAGCGCAATGCGCCGGCTGGCGTCGCGCGCGTCCTCCCCGGGCGGCGGCGCGGGATAGCGGGTTTCCCACCACGCCGCCGAGCAGAAGCGCGCGTCGGTGGCCAGCATGCGCTGCAGCAGCGTGGTGCCGGTGCGGGGCAGGCCGACGATGACCAGCGGGTCTTCCACGCGCTCCTGCAGGATCTCCGGATGGCGCCGGCAGTAGTCCTGAATCACCAGGCGGTTCACCAGTTGCGCCAGAAGCTTGCCTTCCAGCAGTTGCGCGCCTTGCGGCGACAGGCCGGCCTCGCGTGCGAGCGAATCGGACAGCACCTCCAGCGCCTCGCGGTAGTTGCCCGGACCAAAGTCGGCCAGGCCGCCGGCCTGCTCGCTCGCCCGCGCAAGCAAGTCCTTTACGTTGATGGCATTCATGCGTTGTTCTCCCTGAACTCTTCACTGAGCGATGCAAGCCTGACCACGCGTGTGCGCGGATGCGCCGGCTGCGCCGCGCCCACCCAGCGCCAGCACATGGTGCCGTTGCGATGGCCGGCGGTTTCCAGCCAGTTGGGCAGGCCCGCATCGCGCGCACTGAGGACGACGGTGACGCCGCCACGGGCATCGAGCCGGGCCCCGTGCTTGTTGATGCAGATGTCGTGGTAGCGGTAGTCGAGCGACTCCATCCAGTAGTTGTTGATCTGGAAGTTCCAGAACTCGCAGTCCGGCACCCGGTCGACCTCGACCACCAGTGCCTCGTCATCCGCGAGCCGCCAGCAGGAGTGGTAGTAGAAGATGTTGGGATCGCCGCCAGCCGCCTGGCAAACGGCCTGGTCAGCGGGCGGCAGGGCGTTGACATGGCCGCCGTAACCCCTGGCCCAGTCGGCAAAGATGCGCGCGGTGCTTTCGACAAAGCCGGCGGCGCGCAGCAGGCCGCCGTGCAGTCGCTCGGCGCTCAGCGCGGGCGGCTTGCCGTCGCCGTCAATGCGCTCGATATGCAGTTCGGCCGGGGTCTCCGCCTTGCGGTCGAGGAAGGTCTGGCGCACCACCAGCGCATTGGTGGCCGGTTCCATGCGCACCCAGTTGCCGTCACGTGGCTGTGCGCTGAGGATGATCTCGAAACTGCCGTCCAACGCCACCTCCAGCTTGTTGCTGTCGATAAAGCCCGTCTGGACCATGCGCCCGTCCGTTTCGTAGCCACCCTTCTGCGTGCCGAAGCTGAGGTACGCCACCGTGCCGCGCCGGCCGCGGATGCGGTACGCCGCATTGCCGTCCAGGCGCGCGTAGCGGTACAGGTTGTCCGGATTGTCCGCGCCGATCTTGGCGGTCTCGTGCGACGGCGAGAAGAAGCCGGGAAACGCCGGATCGGCGAATTCCACGTGCATCTCCAGCGCAATGCGCAGCAAGCGGCTCAGGTAGCGGAAGCCCTCGGCGCGCGTGAGCGCGTCGGTCGGCGCTTCCGGGCGCAGGATCTGCTGCCCGCTGCGCTTGAGCACTTCGCAAAACTCGGCCCAGGTGTGGCCGCTCAGCAATTGGTCTTCGGCGGAGGTCGCCATCTGCCTGCTCCCGTGGTTCGTCGGCGAAGCAACGATACCCAGTGCAGGGCAAGCGCTTCCTCGTCCGGGCGGACTAGGAATTGCATGCCGCCGCCCGCGATTTCTTAGTCCGCCCGGACGAAGTGGCGCGGGGCCCCGGCTCGCTACCTTGTGGCCATGCCAGATCCCTGCCAGGGGCCGGCACAACCAAGAGGACCAAGAGGACCAAAAGGAGAAAGCGATGTTGACCCACCTGGAGCAACTGGAGGCGGAGAGCATCCACATCATGCGGGAGGTGGTGGCGGAATGCGAAAACCCCGTCATGCTCTATTCCATCGGCAAGGACAGCGCCGTGATGCTGCACCTTGCGATGAAGGCCTTCCATCCCGCGCGGCCGCCGTTCCCGCTGCTGCATGTCGATACCACGTGGAAGTTCCGCGAGATGATCGCGTTCCGCGACCAGACCGCGGACCGGCTCGGCCTGGACCTGCGCGTGCATATCAACCCCGAAGGGCTGGAACGCAATATCAGCCCGCACGAGCACGGCTCGGCCGTCCACACCGACGTATGGAAAACGCAGGGCCTGAAGCAGGCGCTGGACCACTACGGCTTTGACGCTGCCTTCGGGGGCGCGCGCCGCGATGAAGAGAAGTCCCGCGCCAAGGAGCGGGTGTTCTCGGTACGCACCGCCCAGCACCGCTGGGACCCGAAGATGCAGCGCCCCGAACTCTGGCGCCAGTACAACACCCGCAAGCGCAAGGGCGAAAGCCTGCGCGTGTTCCCGCTGTCGAACTGGACCGAGCTCGACATCTGGCAATACATCTACCTCAACGACATCCCCATCGTGCCGCTCTACTTTGCCAGGGAGCGCCCCGTGGTCGAGCGCGACGGCACGCTGATCATGGTCGACGACGAGCGCCTGCCGCTGCGCCCCGGAGAAGCGCCGCGGATGCGCAAGGTCCGCTTCCGCACGCTGGGCTGCTACCCGCTGACCGGCGCGATCGAGAGCGAAGCCGACACGCTCGGCGGCATCATCCAGGAAATGCTGCTGGCGACCACGTCGGAGCGCCAGGGACGGCTGATTGACAGCGATTCGGCCGGTTCGATGGAGAAGAAAAAGCAGGAGGGATACTTCTGATGGAAACCCTGATCGACAACGCGCCGCCGATGGCGCAACCCGAGGGCACGCAGGGCGATATCGCCCACTACCTGCACGCCCAGCAAAGCAAGAGCCTGCTGCGCTTCATCACCTGCGGCAGCGTCGATGACGGCAAGAGCACGCTGATCGGCCGCCTGCTGTATGAGTCGAAGATGCTGTTCGAGGACCAGCTGGCGCAGCTCGAAGCCGACTCGAAGAAGATGGGCACGCAGGGCGAGGACCTCGACTTCGCGCTGCTGGTGGACGGCCTGGCCGCCGAGCGCGAACAAGGCATTACCATCGACGTGGCCTACCGCTTCTTTGCCACCGACAAGCGCAAGTTCATCGTCGCCGACACGCCGGGGCACGAGCAATACACCCGCAACATGGTCACCGGCGCGTCCACCGCCGAGCTGGCCATCCTGCTGGTGGATGCGCGCCGCGGCGTGCAGACGCAGACACGCCGGCACAGCTACCTGGTGTCCACGCTGGGCATCCGGCGCGTGGTGCTCGCGGTCAACAAGCTCGACATGGTGGACTACTCGCGCGAGGTGTATACGCGCATTGAAACCGAGTATCGCGAATTCGCCACCCAGATCGGGCTGACCGATATCACCTGCATCCCGATGTCCGCGCTGCGCGGGGACAACATCACCGCGCCCAGCGCCAACACGCCGTGGTACCAGGGCCCGACGCTGATGCAATACCTGGAGACCGTGCCGATCGACATGGCCCCCGTGCAGGACGAATCGTTCCGGCTGCCGGTGCAGTGGGTCAACCGGCCCAACCTGGATTTCCGCGGCTTCGCCGGCACCGTCAGCGCCGGCGAGATCAGCCGCGGCGACCGGGTGCGCGCGCTGCCTTCTGGCCGCGAGAGCCGCGTGAGCGCCATCGTCGGCGCCAATGGCGAATGCGAGCATGCGGTACGCGGCCAGGCGGTGACGCTGACGCTCGCCGACGAGATCGACGTGAGCCGCGGCGACGTGCTGGCGTGCGCGGAAGACCCGCCCGCGGTGGCAGACCAGTTCGAAGCCACGCTGGTGTGGATGAGCGAGGATGCGATGCTGCCGGGACGCCCCTACCTGCTCAAGCTCGGCACGCGCACCGTGGGCGTGACTGTCGCGCAGCCCAAGTACAAGGTCAACGTCAATACGCTCGAGCACCTGGCGGCACGCACGCTGGAACTCAACGAGATCGGCGTGTGCAACCTGCACCTGGACCGGCAGGTGGCCTTCGACCCCTATGCGCGCAGCCGCGAGCTGGGCGGCTTCATCGTCATCGACCGCCTGACCAACAACACCGTCGGCGCGGGCATGCTGCACTTTGCGCTGCGCCGGGCGCAGAATGTCCACTGGCAGGCCATCGACGTAGACCGCCGCGCCCACGCCGCGCTTAAGCACCAGTCGCCGCGCATCGTCTGGTTCACCGGGCTGTCCGGGGCGGGCAAGTCCACCATCGCCAATCTGGTGGAGAAGCGCCTGCATGCGCTGGGCCACCACACCTGCCTGCTCGACGGCGACAACGTGCGCCATGGGCTGAACAAGGACCTGGGCTTCTCGGAGGCCGACCGCGTCGAGAACATCCGGCGCGTGGCGGAAGTGGCGAGGCTGATGCTCGATGCTGGGCTGATCGTGCTGGTGTCGTTTATCTCGCCCTTCCGCTCCGAGCGCGAGATGGCGCGCACGCTGGCGGGCGACGGCGAATTCGTCGAGGTCTTCATCGATACGCCGCTGGCCGTGGCCGAGGAGCGCGATCCCAAGGGCCTGTACCGCAAGGCGCGGCGCGGCGAGCTGAAGAACTTCACCGGCATCGATTCGCCGTATGAAGCGCCCGAGCGGCCCGAACTTCGCATCGACACGACCGCCAACACGGCGGAGCAGGCGGCGGAGCGGATCGTGGCGTGGCTGCGGGATAAGCCTTAGGCTGAACGGACGATGAGGCGGTGGTGGGGGGTGGGTACGATGCACGCAGGAGCGAACGGCCGATATGCGAGGGCATTGACGCTTGCCGCCATCCGCCGCATACACACCCCTCTCCCGCGTAGTGGGAGAGGGGCGCAAACCATCGGACTGCCGCCATGCCCTCAGGCCCCTTGCCGGCCGCCGAACTCAGCGCCCTCCTCGCCCAGCTCTACCAGGGCCCCACCGAAGCCGTGCCCTGGGCCGGCTTCCTCGAAACCGTGCGCCAGCGCCTCGACGCCGTCTTCGTCACGCTGGTGCTGCGCCACCCCGCCACCGATCGCCCCGGCCTGATCGTCAACGCCTCCGCCTACGGCCCGCACCTGCCGGGCGAGCCCTCGTACAGCGAGCGGTACTACGCGCTGTGTCCTTTTCTCGACCTGCATCCAGACCGCCTGTTCAGCGCGGACGAGCTGTTCGGCGAAGCGGGATGGCTGGCACATCCGTTCTATGCGCAGTACCTGGCGCCGCTCAAGCTGCGCTATATCCTCGCCGCCAACCTTGTCACGCCCGACGGCGTGGAATGCGCGCTGTTCATCAGCCGTGGCGAGGCAAGCGATGATTTCGGCGCCACCGAGAAGGCCGTGCTGCAAGGCCTGCTTCCGCACCTGAAGCGCGCGGTCGACCTGCATGCCGCGTTCGACCTGCTGCAATCCGAGCGCGCCCTGTACGCGGAAGCCGTGGATCGCCTGCTGGTCGGCGCCATCATTCTCGACGAGCACGGCAAGGCCATCCGCAGCAACGACGTCGCCAGGCGACTGCTGCAGGCGCGCGACGGCCTCTACCTGGCGGACGGCACGCTGCACGCACACTGCCCGGTCGAAAGCCGCCGCTTCCGCAAGATCCTCGAAGACACCGCGCAGGCCCACGCACTGGCCACATCGCGCAGCGAAGTCACGCTGCTAAGCCGCCCCGCGGCTGCCACGCCGCTGAGCGTGCTGGTGCGGCCGATCCCGCTCAGCTATCGCACCGAAGACAAGGCCCGCCGCCCCGCGGTCGCGGTATTCATCCGCGATCCGGCCGGGTCGCCGCGGAATACGCATGCCAGCCTGCGCAAGCTGTTCCACCTGACGCCGACAGAGATCGAGCTCGCCTTGCTGATGGTCGATGGCCTGACGCTGGATGAGGCGGCCGTCAGGCTGGGCGTGAAGAAGAACACCGTACGCGCGCATTTGCGCGGGATCTTTGCCAAGACCGGGGCGACACGGCAGGCGGTGCTGGTGAAGATGTTGTTGTCGAGCGTGATGGGGATGGGGTGAATCGATCCCTCTGCATCCGTCGGCGCGGGACTTCGTGGGAGCGCCGGCCCTCTTCCCCGGCGCGGGTATGTGGGGTTTTTTGTTTTTGGTGTTCTGCTGTTGTCGCGGCTGGTGGCATGCTGTCGGCCTTTGAACCGCCTGGTTCCGCCCTCCTGGGCGGGTCACTTTTTGCCGAGCGGCAAAAAGTAACCAAAAAGCGCGTCGCCTGAGCGGCTGGCTATCAATTTATCGGCGTGGGTGGTTCGGGCGGTGGTGATTTCCGTTCGATGTGGCTAGTGCTTCGAACCTGCTACGCCAGGTGAGTTTGGGATAGTGGCTGCGTCGACCCACTATTGAACGATCCCCATGCCGGGCGTAGGCCGCCTGCTGCTGGCGTCAACGCGAGGACGCCTTCGGCTGCGCTGCGCGCGCTCAGTATCGTAGGTCGGGGGCACGGGCACGGAGAGCGTCGATGCGCTCGCACAGCGCCGTCGCAAATGACGCCGGGCCCGAAGCCGGGGCGACGACGTGGGCGGCAGCCTTGCCCTTAGGGCCGGCGCGCAGCGCAGCCGAAGGCGTCCCTACGTTGCCGCCAGCAGCAGGGGCCACCTACAGCTCTGGGCTCGTTCAAACACCGCATCAAACCTAAGCCACCGTGGCGCACCACGGCGTCAAGCGGTCCTATGCTGCGACGAAGCTCAGCCCCGTACGAAAAACGTCGCCCACTACGATAAAAGTGGCCGCCCGCAGGGCCGTAAACGCGCTTTTGGTTACTTTTGCCACTCGGGCAAAAGTGACTCGCCCCTTTAGGGGCGAAACCAGGGGATATCAAATAGCTACCAGATGCCCAGCCGCAAGCCCCCAACCCAACCATCAAACAAATAAGCAAAAAAATGCCGGACCATCACCCCCAGCCCGGCACCAAGCTCACAGCAGTTGGAGACTCGCGGAGCATACCGACAATATCCCGCAGCCACGCGCAAACATCTTCGTCCACCCGGACTCGTCCATTCAGAGTATGCGCACCCCACATCCCAGCCCTAGTGTTGTACTCCCGATCCAAGAATGAAAGGAGACAACGAAATGGCCAAGCCCGCAAACCTCGTCACCTCGATCACCGTGGAAATCGAAGCCCCCGCTTCCCTGGTATGGGAAGTCCTGACCGACTTCCCCCGCTACGCCGAATGGAACACCTTCTGCCCCGGCCTGGAAACAACAGCGAAGCTGGGCGACATGGTCCACATGCAGGTCCGCATCCCTGGCACGGACCAGATCATCCCGGTCAACGAGACCCTGGTGGCGTGGGAACCGGAGCGCCTGCTGTCGTGGGAGCAACGCCCCACGGACGCAAACAAGGATGCCGCCCGCCGCGACCAGTACATCGAAGCGATCGCCCCCGGCCGCACCCGCTACTTCACCACTGACCTGTTCCTGGGCCTGAACGCCG
This sequence comes from Cupriavidus phytohabitans, assembly GCF_017815025.1. NCBI lineage: Bacteria > Pseudomonadati > Pseudomonadota > Betaproteobacteria > Burkholderiales > Burkholderiaceae > Cupriavidus > Cupriavidus phytohabitans. The sequence continues at coordinate 46,559 of NZ_JAGIQB010000032.1, read as the reverse complement.
AAACCATCATGCGCGAACACGGCGCCTGGGTAAAACAGGGCTTCGACCAGGTGGCAAGGGATGTCAAGGCACGCGCAGAAGCGCTGCACGCGCAGCGCCAGTGCTGACCAGCAGCGTGGAAGACCATCCCGCCGCCATCATTGCGGCGGGCGTTGGCTGAGTACCACCATGGCCGCAACGCCCCTGCTACGCACACAGGCTGCGTCGCACCCATCCGGACCCGTGCCGGCAGCACGGACATCATCGTGACCACCGTACGCCACGGCAACCCCATTGCCGCCGGCGAGCACCCAGGCCACGCCAAAGCCAGCCCCAACCGCGGCCAGCCCGGCCACCCAACGAAATCCGAGCCGCTTCATCGCTGTCTCCTCCGCACCCTTTCCGGGTCCTTTGACAGCATGGTAGGCGGCGTCCGCCGCCGTCTCTTCGTCCGAGCAGACTAGGGGGTATCCCGAGGAAAGGCCGCGCCGCAGGCGGTATCCGGCCATGCACCGCGTTGCATACCCGGCGCCGCATACAGCCGGGCGAGCGCTGCCGCGCATCCGGACAAGCCCGAGGGCGCCAACTGCAGCGCGTGGGCGCTCAGCAAGCCCCACAGGTGCGCGACCAGCAGGCCCGCCTGTCCTGGCTCGGCCATTCTTGCCGCCAGCGCATTACGCAAGATCCCGGCACCCTGCAGCACGCGCGCCCGCAGCGGACACAGCGCGCAGTCAGCGCCGCACTTGTGCTGCAGCAGGAACGCCAGCAGGCTGACATGGCGTGCCATGCCATCGCCATCGAGCAAGGCGGCGAGCGTCGGCTCCAGCCCGTCCACGCCCGCGCCGGCGTGGTGCCGGGACAGCGGGGCGAGCCGTTCCGCAAGATCCGCTTCGGCACAAGACAGCAGCGCGCCCATCAATGCAGCGCGCGAGCGGAAATGCGCATAGACCGCCCCGCGTGTCATGCCGATGGCGCGGGCCACGTCGTCCAGCGTGACGCAATGCACGCCCCGCTGGCGCATCAGCTGCTGCGCACTGGCAAGAATGCGCCCACGCGTGGCATCGGCATCGTCGCGGCTACGCCGGGCCATCGGTGCGGAGGATGCCGTCTTAAACGAAATGCACGTCGTCCGGCCCCCAGTGCGCGCGCATGCTTTGGATGCGCCCGTCCGCGCCGAACGTCATGATGTCGGTCACGTCGACGCGTGCCGCACGTCCATCAAGCCGCGCATGGACCGCGAAGGTCAGCGCCGCGGCGTTGCCGTGCGATCCGCGCGCCGGCGCAACCACCTCCAGGCGCGCGCCGCGCGAAGTGGCATGCTGGTAGAAGGCGAGGATGGCCGGCTTGCCGGCAAGCGGCTGTGTGCCGACCGGATCCTCCACCGTGGCATCGTCCGCGTAGAGCGCGGCGACGCCCTCGGCATCGCCGGCATTGAAGCGTTCGACATAGGCAAGCAGGGTGGCCTTCATCGCGGCGCTATCTGGCATCGTCCTCTCCTTGTCCGTCAGCGCGCGGTGTAGCCGCCGTCGATCACCAGCTCGGCGCCGGTGACGTAGCGTCCGGCATCGGACACCAGATAGAGGATGCCCGCCGCGATGTCGCGCGGCTGCCCGACCTTGCCCATCGGCGTCTGGCTGCCAAGGTAGCCGAACAGCGCCTCGCCCTGCCCCGAGACCTGCGCCACGTGTTCGAGCATCGGCGTGCGGATGTAGCCCGGATGGATAGAGTTGGCGCGGATCCCCTTGGCGGCATAGAGCATGGCGTCGGTCTTGGCCATCATCCGCACCGCGGCCTTCGACGCGTGGTAAGGCGGCACGTCCGGCCCCGCGGCAATGCCGTACATCGACGACACGTTGACGATGGCTCCGCTGCCCGCGCGCTCCATGTGCGCGATCGCATGCTTGGTGCACAGGAAGGTGCCGGTCACGTTCACCGCCATCACCTGCTGCCATTGCTCCAGCGCCACCTGGTGGGTCGGTTCGTTCGGGCCTTCGATGCCTGCGTTGTTGACGAGGATGTCCAGCCCGCCGAAGCGCGCCGCGACCGCATCCAGCACGCGCGCCACGTCGCTCTCGCTGGTCACGTCGAGCTGCCAGAACGCGGCCTCGCCGCCTGCGCCGCAGATGGCCTCGGCGGTGGCCTTGCCGTCCGCTTCCAGCACATCGAGCACGGCGACCTTCGCGCCAGCCGCCGCCAGCACACGGGCGGTTTCCGCGCCGATGCCGCGCGCGGCGCCGGTGATGGCAGCCACCTTGCCGCGCAGGTCGAACAGGCTATACGGGTATTCCATGATGTCTCCTCGGGTGTCGTTGTATGGGTATGGGCGCGCCAATTATGCCGCGACGGCCTGGGCGGTATCGGCGAGGAAAGCGAGGCATTCGCGATTGAAATACGCGGCGTGCTCGACCATCACCCAGTGCCCGCAGCGGTTGATCATGACAAAGCGGGCATCGGCGCAGCCGCCGAGGAATTTCATCGCGCCCGAGGCAGGATTGAACTGGTCTTCCGTGCCCCAGAAACCGAGCACCGGGCAGCGGATCTCGCCCAGCCGCGCGGTCAGGTTGGGCACCTTCATGGTGGCCAGCACCTCGCGCGGCTGCTCGCGGCACACCGCCATGCGCTCGTCCACCAGCGCGTCGGTGACCAGGCTGGCGTCATGGACCAGCAACTGCAGCAACTGGCGCATCGTATCCGGGTTCATGTGCCCGCCGGTGAACAGCGACACCATGCGCTGGATGCCTTCCATCCGGAAATAAGTCTCGCGCTCCTCCACGCCGCCCGGCGCCATCATCACCAGCCGGCTCACATGGTCGGGATAGTCCAGCGCGTACTGCAGCGCGATCGCGCCGCCGAGCGAATTGCCGACCAGCACGCAGCGCGGCAGCTCCAGTGCCAGCAACTGCTCGCGCAGCGCGGCGACGAAAAAGTCCAGCGTGTATTCGACGTCGTCCGGCTTTGACGACAAGCCATACCCTGGCAGGTCCACCACCACGGTACGGAAGCCTGCCGCGGCGAAGGCCGGCACGTTGAAGCGGAAATTGCTGTGCCCGCTCGCCCCCGGCCCGCTGCCATGGATAAAGACCACGGGTTCGCCACTGCCCGCGTCCAGGCAGTGCAGCCGCAGGCCCCCGGAAGTGGTGACGAAGCGCCCGACCGGCAGGTTCGGATGCAGGGATGAAGGCGTTTGCTGCGGCGTAGCGGACATAAGGGGTGTCTCCCGTGTGATTGCGACCGATTTCTGGAGCGATATCTGCGAGCGATATCTGCGAGCGGTGTTTGCCAGCGATATTGCGCAGCCCCGGCATGCCGGGCATCGTTCATTCGGACTACGAGCGATCCGGCCACTTCTCCTACGATGGGCCCTCCATGCATCAGGGGGACCCCATGACAGGATTCGACTACACCGGCCAGAGCGTGCTGGTGACGGGCGGCATGCGCGGCATCGGCCGCGCCATCAGCGAAGCCTTCCTGCGCGCCGGCGCGCAGGTCTTCGTCTGCGGACGCACGGCGCCCGCGCACGACGGCGAGCTGCCGTGCGCAAACGGGCGCAGTGCCCGCTTCATCGCCGCGGACATCCGCGACCTCGAACAGGCCGATGCCATGCTTGCCGCGATCGCCCAGGCCAGCCCCACGCTCGATGTCGTGATCCACAACGCCGGCGGCTCGCCGTACGCACTGGTCGCCGATGCCTCGCCACGCCTGCTGGAATCGGTGATCCGGCTGAACCTGGTGGCACCGCTGCAGCTGGCGCAGCGCGTCAACGCCCGCATGCAGCAGCAGCCCGGCGGCGGCACGCAGCTGTTTGTCGGCAGCGTCAGCGCGCTGCGGCCCTCGCCCGGCACCGCGGCCTATGGCGCCGCCAAGGCCGGCATCCTCAATGCGGTGCGCACCCTCGCGGTGGAATGGGCGCCGCGCGTACGCGTTGCCGCGGTCAGCCCGGGCATGGTGCTGACCGACACCTCGCGCGACCAGCACTACGGCGATCCCGAGGCGTTGCGCGCGATGGCGGCGACGGTGCCGCTGAACCGGCTCGCGCAGCCCGACGATATCGCCAGCGCCTGCCTGTTCCTGGCTTCGCCGCAGGCGTCATACGTGTCCGGCGCCAACCTCGTGATCGATGGCGGCGGTGAACGTCCGGCCTTTCTTGGCGCGGCTTCGCTGAACCGCGCCGCGTAGGGAAACCGCAGGTCCGCTGCGTCAGAGAAAACGCCCCCGAGGGGCTGCGCCTCAAGGTTGCAGGCTAGGCGCAAAGCGCAGCAATAGCACGGCTATTGCGAGCATTTGCAACGACGCATGCGGCCTTGAGGCGTAGTCCATCGGGGGTGCTTTTCGACTGACGCAGCGGACTAGTCCATTCTGCCGATTTGTGCAGGTCTCCCCCTCTCTACGCTTGCGGCCAGAGCGCGCCATTCGAAGTGCCAGGCCATGAACCACCACCGAAACCAAGGGGAGACCACCATGCAACAACCACCACGCGGCCCAGTGAAGCGCCGCAGCCGGCTGCGGCCGATCGCCATGGCCGCGATGACGGCACTGGCCACGCTGCTCGCGCCTGCCGCATATGCCGGCGACACCATCGAATTCGGCCGCGACACCACGCTCGACTACAGCGTCACCGCGTCCTACGGCGCGGCAGTGCGCACCGGCCACCGCAGCGACACGCTGCTGAGCCCGGCCAATATCAACGGCGACGACGGCGACCGCAACTTCAAGCCCGGCGACATGATCGCCAACCGCGTGTCGCTGCTGGGCGAAGCCCACCTGCGCCACGGCGCCTTCGGCGCACTGGTGCGCGGCAGCGTGTTCTACGACTGGGCCTACCGCGGCACCAACTCGAACAACGCGCCGTTCACCGTCAACCACAGCGGCCCGTTCAACCAGTTCACGGAATCGGCGCAGGACTACCACGAGCACCGCGCCCAGCTGCTCGATGCCTATGTCTACGGCACCACGCCGGTCGGCGGCACCCAGCTGAGCTTCAAGCTGGGCAACCAGGTGGTGGCATGGGGCGAGAGCCTGTTCTTCGCCAATATCGCCGGCGCGCAGGGGCCTGCCGATGCCACCAAGGCCTTCGTGCCGGGCGCCGAGGTCAAGGACATCCTGCTGCCGGTGCCGCAGGCATCGCTGCAACTGCAGGTCACGCCGTCATTCAGCCTGATGGGCTACTACCAGTTCACCTTCAAGCCGAACCAGCTGTCGGCGCCGGGCAGCTATTTCAGCACCAGCGACCTGGTCGGCCCGGGCGCGGAGTTCATCATCGGGCCCGGCTTCCGCATTCCGCGCGGGCCGGACATCCGCCCGTCCGACTGGGGACAGTGGGGCGTGGGCGCGCGCTGGCGCGTGTTCGAAGGCACCGAGGTCGGGCTCTACCAGCTGCGCTACCACGACAAGAACCCGAGCGTCGTGACCTCGATGTTCCCTACGCTGCAATACCAGGAGACGTTCTACGGCGGCATCAACCTGACCGGCGCCAGCTTCTCCACGCAGATGCTCGGCGCAAACATCGCCGGCGAGGTCAGCTACAAGGACGGCATACCGATGCTGGTGGACGTGGCCGGCTCGCCCACCGCGTCGCGCGGCAAGGCGCTGCAGGGGCAGCTGTCCGCGATCTACTCGGTGGGGCCCACCTTCCTCGCCAACTCGCAGGCGCTGCTCGGTGAAATTGCCTACCTGCATGTGCTCAGCGTCGATCCGGTGATGGGCTTCAGCCAGCTGACCAACACGCGCAACTCGGCGGCGTTCCAGCTGGGCTGGTCGCTGACCTACAACAACGTGTTCGACGGCTGGGACCTGACCGTGCCGCTCACCTATGCGCACCAGTTCAGCGGCCGCTCGGCAGTGGCCGGCGCCTTCGGCACGCTGATGGGCTATGGCGACCGGCGCGCCAGTGCGGGGGTGACCTTCAAGTACCTGAACAACCTGGAACTCAACCTGACCTACGCGGCGTTTATCGGCGGGCCGAGCATTACCAACCGCCCGCTGGCCGATCGCGACTACGTGGCCTTCAACGCCAAGTACTCGTTCTGACGCCCGCATTGTCCCAGGCTGCCGCGGCACCAGGCCGCGGCAGCGCAACCCGTTTCCTGCCATGCACGCTGACCAGATCGCCACGCTCAGTCAAGAACTCCACCACGCGCTCGTCTCGCGCTCGCCGGTGCCGCCACTGAGCGGCCGCGGCCTGGCGCTCGATGTGAACGACGCCTATCGCATCCAGCAGGGCTTCATCGCCCACCGCCTCGCCGCGGGCGACCGCGTCGCCGGCAAGAAGATCGGCGTGACCAGCAAAGCCGTGCAGCAGATGCTGGACGTACACCAGCCGGACTTCGGCATCCTGCTGCAGAGCATGCACTACGCCGCGGGCCAGCCCATTCCGACCGACACGCTGATCCAGCCCCGCGCCGAGGGCGAGATTGCCTTCTTCCTGCGGCGCGACCTGCGTGGACCGGGCGTGACGCGCGAGGACGTGCTCGACGCGACCGAGTCGGTGGCGGCGTGCTTCGAGATCGTCGACTCGCGCATCCGCGACTGGCGCATCCGCATCGAGGACACCGTCGCCGACAACGCATCCTGCGGCGTCTACGTGCTCGGTGACGAGCGTGTCAGTCCACACGGCCTCGACCTGGCCGCCTGCGCGATGACGCTGGAGAAGAACGGCGAATGCGTGGCCACGGGCCTGGGCAGCGCCGCGCTCGGCCATCCCGCCGATGCGGTGGCCTGGCTGGCCAACACGCTGGGCAGCTTCGGCATCCCGCTGCTGGCCGGCGAGGCCATCCTGTCGGGCTCGCTCGCCGCGCTGATCCCGGTGCAGGCCGGTGACCGGCTGTCCATGCACATCACGGGCATCGGCGGCTGCAGCGCCGCGTTTTGCTGAATTTCTTGCTGACTCCCTTGCTGACTTCCTGATTCCTTTCACCCGCCACGCGAGACACCATGAACAAGATCCGATGCGCCCTGATCGGGCCCGGCAATATCGGCACCGACCTGCTCTACAAGCTGCGCCGCAGCGACATCCTGGAACCGGTCTGGATGGTCGGCGTGGAGCCGTCATCCGAGGGCCTGGCGCGCGCGCGCGAACTCGGCCTGAAGACTACCAGCGACGGCATCGACGGCCTGCTGCCGCACCTGGAGGCCGACGATATCCGCATCGCCTTCGATGCCACGTCGGCCTACGTCCACGCCGAGCACTCGGCCAGGCTGACTGCGCGCGGCGTGCGCGTGATCGACCTGACGCCGGCGGCGATCGGGCCGTTCTGCGTGCCGCCTGTCAACCTTGAGGCCCACATCGGCAGCAACGAGATGAACGTGAACATGGTCACGTGCGGCGGCCAGGCCACCATTCCGATGGTGTATGCGGTGTCGCGCGTGCAACCGGTGGCCTATGGCGAGATCGTGGCGACGGTGTCGTCGCGCTCGGTCGGGCGGGGTACGCGCCGCAATATCGACGAATTCACGCGCACCACGGCGGGCGCGATCGAAGCCGTGGGCGGCGCGCGCCAGGGCAAGGCCATCATCGTGATCAACCCGGCCGAGCCGCCGCTGATCATGCGCGACACCATCCACTGCCTGACCGACGAGGCGCCCGACGTCGCGGCGATAACCGCGTCGGTGCACGACATGATCGCCGAGGTGCGCAAGTACGTGCCGGGCTACACGCTGAAGAATGGCCCGGTGTTCGACGGCAAGCGCGTATCGATTTTCCTGGAGGTCGAGGGCCTGGGCGACTACCTGCCCAAGTACGCCGGCAACCTCGACATCATGACCGCCTCCGCCGCCCGCACCGCGGAATGCATTGCCGCCGCGATGCTGTCCTCCACCCCCGCCACCCCCGCCACCACCACTGCCTGAGGAGCCACGCCATGGGCCAACGCATCACCCTGCACGACATGACCCTGCGCGACGGCATGCACCCGAAGCGCCACCAGATCTCGCTGGAGCAGATGAAGGGCATCGCCCGCGGCCTGGACGCCGCCGGCGTGCCGCTGATCGAAGTGACCCACGGCGATGGCCTGGGCGGCGCCTCGGTCAACTACGGCTTTCCCGCGCACAGCGACGAGGAATACCTGCGCGCGGTGCTGGGCGAACTGAAGCATGCACGGGTGTCCGCGCTGCTGCTGCCCGGCATCGGCACCGTCGACCACCTGCGCATGGCGCACGACATCGGCGTGCAGACCATCCGCGTCGCCACCCATTGCACCGAGGCCGACGTGTCCGAGCAGCATATCGGCATGGCGCGCAAGCTCGGCATGGATACCGTGGGCTTCCTGATGATGGCGCACATGGCGCCGGCGCAGACGCTGGTGCAGCAGGCGCTGCTGATGGAAAGCTATGGCGCCAACTGCCTGTACATCACCGACTCGGCCGGCCACATGCTGCCGCAGGACGTCACGGAGAAGCTGACCGCGGTGCGCCAGGCGCTGCGTCCCGAGACCGAACTGGGCTTTCACGGCCATCACAACCTCGCCATGGGCGTCGCCAACTCGCTCGCCGCGATCGCCGCGGGTGCCACGCGTATCGACGCCGCTGCCGCCGGGCTGGGCGCCGGCGCCGGCAACACGCCCATGGAGGTGCTGGTGGCGGTGTGCGAGCGCATGGGCATCGAGACCGGCGTCGATGTGTTCCGCATCGCCGACGTGGCCGAAGACCTGGTCGTGCCGATCATGGACCACCCCATCCGCATCGACCGCGACGCGCTCACGCTCGGCTACGCCGGCGTGTATTCGTCGTTCCTGCTGTTCGCCAAGCGCGCCGAGGCCAAATACCGCATCCCCGCGCGCGAGATCCTGGTCGAACTGGGCCGGCAGCGCCTGGTGGGCGGGCAGGAAGACATGATCGAGGACACGGCGATCACGCTGGCGCGCGCGCGGGGACTGCTCGCGGCATAGGGCGCCGGCTTGCTGCTTCACCGCTGGCGCCGCGGCCATGCAGCGCTTTCCATACCCATCAGAATGAGGAGACAGGTTCCATGCTCAGACTTCCGGCCCCCTTGCGGCTCAGCCTCGCTGCCGCGGCCCTGGCCGCGGCGGCCACCCCCGCCCACGCGCTCAACGTGCTGCTGACCAATGACGATGGCTGCGCCGCGCCCGGCATCACCGCCGTGCGCAAGGCCTTGCAGGATGCGGGCCACCGCGTCATCACGGTTGGCCCGGCCAGCAACCAGAGCGGCTCCGGTGCCGCCTATGCCGTGCCCGATGGACGCACGCGGCTGGTGGTGGAACCGCTCGCCGGCGGCCCCGACACGTACTGCGTGCACCGGGTCAAGCCCACCTACGTGGCCAGCGGCGCGCTCGATGCCACCAACGCCGACTACATCGGCAGCGGCTCGCCGGTCGATGCCACCGCCATGGGCCTGAAGATCGTCGGCCCGGAAAGCGGCTTTACGCCCGACCTCGTCGTCTCCGGCGCCAACTTCGGCGAGAACCTGTCGGACTCGATCCCGCATTCGGGAACGGTGATGAACGTCCTGTTCGCCGCGCGGCGCGGCGTGCCGGCCATCGCGCTGAGCGTCGGCGTCGACTTTGCCGAAGCCCGCAGCGGCTTTCCCGCGACGCTGGCCGCCTTCCCCAAGGCCGGGGCCTTCCTGGCCCGCGTGATTGCCAGCCTGGAAGCCACGCGTCGCGCCGGCCAGCCGCTGCTGCCCGTGGCCCATCCGCTCAGCATCAACTACCCGATCGCCGCTGGCGGGCAAGCCCCTGCGGGGGTGCGACTGACGGTGCCGGGCACGGTGGACTCGTTCACCACCGCGTACAAGCGCAATGCCGACAACACGGTGTCCATCGAAGCCGGCGCAGCGGAAACCGAGTTGAAAGCGCTCGCCCGCACCGCCGAGACGCCAGCCTTCCTTGCCAAGTTCATCACCATCTCGCCGCTCGACGTGGATTTCCGCCCGACGCCGCTTGCGCGCGGCCTGTTCAACCGCTCGCACCGCGACCTGGCCGCGCTGGCGCCCTGAGGACGAGATCATGGGCAAGCATCTCGGAAACTGGCGCTACCTCTTACCCGCATGCGCGGTGGCGGCCCTGGCGGCATGCGGGGACGACGCATCGCGCGACATCAGCGGCACCGCCGCGGTCGGCGCGGCGCTGGCGGGCGCATCGGTGCAACTGCACGATACGCAAGGCCAGGTGCGGCAGGCGACAACCGACGCCAGCGGTGCCTTCCGCCTGGCCGGCGTGACGGACGGCGCGGTGATGGTGCGGTGCGACGGCGGCCTTGCACAGGGCAATGCCAACCGGCAGCAGCTCCACGGTTTGGTGCAGGCAGGGCAAACCATCAACTGCACGCCGCTGACTGAACTGGCACTGTGGAAGCTGCTGGACGGGCCGCCGGCGCGCGTCTTCGACAGCTTTGGCCCCGATCATGCGACTCGCCTGACCGCCGATGCCATCGCCGCGGCCGAGCAGGCGGTGCTGGACGCGCTGGCCGAGGGCGCCGCTGTCGACATCGATCCCGCCGCCGTGCCCCGCCGCTGGCATGACACGCCGCTCGCGGCCGGCAACCCCGGCGATCCGCACGACGCCGCGCTGGACGCCATGCGCGATGCGATAGCCGACCAGGCAGCGCTGGACCTGATGGGAGAGATGGTGGTGCACGGCGTTTGCCGGGCCGACGACACCTGCGGATAAGCGGCACGGCTGAGTGAAGCAAGGGCGCTTGCCGCGCGCAAGTGCCGGTGCTTCTCCTACAACCCCGGAGCGGAAATGTCCCCTTTGGCAAGAGGGTAGCGTTTCCGCTTTTTTTATTCGTTGTTGAATCTTTTTTTGAGCACGGGCGTGATGCGGAGCCCGCGGTGCTTTTGCCGTTACACTTCCCCGACCGTATTCGGCGGAATTTTTACAGCCTGCCGCAACATTGCGTCAGGCCCGCGGCGGGTATAGACTTGCGCGCCGCGTGCGCCGCCCGCCCCAGGAAGCATGCAAGGAATCGCAATCCTGCCCATGACCCGCTCCGTCCCGTCCCGCTTCCACCGCCTCCCGCTATGCGCAGCCAGCCTGCTCGCCCTGTCGTGCCTGTCATGGCCGGCGGGCGCGCAAGCTCCGGCCGTGGGCGCCACGCCGCCCATGCCGCCCATGCCGGCCGCGACGCAGCCGGCCACCGTTGCCGGCCCTGCCACAACCGCTTCGGCCAATACCGCCACCCATGTCCTCACCCTGCGCCAGATGGGCGCCTATGGCCCGATCGCGCTGCGCGGCGTGGACCACGCCCGGCAGCTCGACATCGGCGTGCGGCTCGATGAAGTGGTCACGGCGGCCAGGCTCAGGCTGGCCTTTACCTATTCGCCGGCGCTGGTGTTCCCGCTGTCGCATATCAAGCTGACGCTGAACGACGAAGTCATCGCCACGCTGCCGCTGGAAGAAAAGGAAGCCGGGCGCCTGGTCACGCGCGAGGTCGATATCGACCCGCGCTTCTTCACCGACTTCAACCACCTGCGGGTGCAGCTGATCGCGCACTACACGCTGGACCATTGCGAGGATCCGCTGCACTCGAGCCTGTGGGCCGATATCAGCCCGGCCACCACGGTCACGCTCAAGACCTCGCGCGTGACGCTGCCGGACAACCTCGCGCTGCTGCCGGCACCGTTCTTCGACCGCCGCGACAACCGCCGCGTGACCGTGCCGTTCGTGCTGCCGGCCGGCGCCGACGGCGCGACGCTGCGCGCCGCCGGCGTCGCGGCATCATGGCTGGGCGCGCTGGCCGCCTGGCGCGAGGCGCGCTTCCCGGTGGCGCGGACCACGCCGGCGGGCAGCGACGCCATCGCCTTCGTCACGCCGCAGACCATGCCGGCGGGCCTGAACCTGCCGGCCATCACCGGCCCGACCGTCAGCCTCATGCCCAGCCCGGCCAGCCCGGACCGCAAGCTGCTGGTGGTGGCCGGGCGCAATGCGCAGGAGCTGCAGACCGCGGTCAATGCCCTGGTGCTGGGCAAGGCGGCCATGGCCGGCAACAGCGCACGCGTGGAATCGGTGGACATCGGCAAGCCGCGCCGGCCCTATGACGCGCCGGCTTGGGCGCCGACCGACCGCCCCGTGCTGTTCCGCGAACTGGTGCCGGACCCGCAGGACCTGCAGGTGGCCGGCAGCGATCCGAACCCGATCCGCGTCAACCTGCGCGTGCCGGCGGACCTGTACGACTGGACCCGCAGCAGCGTGCCGCTGAACCTGCGCTACCGCTATACCGCGCCGCCCACCTACAACGACTCGGTACTGAGCATCGACATCAACGACCAGCTGGTGCGCTCGTACCGCCTGCGCCCGCTGGCCAGCACCGACGACCACAACGTGGTCAGCGTGCCGCTGCTGTCGGGCACCACCGCGTCGGCATCGCAGCGGGTCGGCATCCCGGCGTTCCGCGTCGGCAGCAACAACCAGATGCAGTTCCAGTTCCATATCGATTCGCAGAAGACGGCGCTGTGCGGCGGCACGGCGACCGATGTGGCGCGCGCGGCGATCGACCCCGACTCGACCATCGATTTCAGCCGCTTCTCGCACTACACCGGGCTGCCCAACCTGGCGTACTTCGCCAATAGCGGGTATCCCTTCACCCGGCTGGCCGACCTCGCCGACACGGCCGTGGTCATGCCCGACGCGCCGACCGCGATGGACCAGGAAGCGCTGCTGTCGCTGCTGGGCCATATGGGCAAGTGGACGGGCCTGCCGTCGCTGCGCGTGACGGTGGTGCCGACGTCGAAGATCGACAGCGTGCGCGACCATAACCTGCTGCTGATCGGCACCGGCAGCGGCGCCGCCACGCTGGAAAAATGGGGCAAGTCGCTGCCGATGCTGATCGCGCGCGGCAAGACCGAGATCTCGCTGCGCGACCAGCGCACCGGCATCCGGTCGAACTGGCTGGGCGGCGTGCGCGAGGACCCGGTCGCGCCCGTGGGGCGCGCCATCCTGTCCGCCGATGGCCCGGTAGCGGCGCTGGTCGGCTTCGAATCGCCGCTGGCCGACGGCAACACCGTGGTCGCGCTGACCGCCACCGAGGACCGCCGCGTGGCCGACGTGCTGGACGCCCTCGAGAACCCCGGCAAGGTGGCGCAGATGCGCGGCGACCTGACCGTGATCCGCCAGGACCAGGTCGATGGGCTGCGCCTGGGCGAGCGCTACTACGTCGGCGACCTGCCGTGGTACGCGCGCATCTGGGTGCGGGTGTCGGCCTTCCCGAGCCTGCTGGCGATCGGCGGGCTGCTGGCCGGGCTGGTGGTGGCACTGTCGCTGTTCTGGACACTGGGCAGGCTGGCTGCGCGGCGCGGCGGGAGCTGACATGCGGCGCATGCTGACAGGCCTGGGCCGATGGCTGGCAGCCGGTGCGCTGGCTTGTGCCTCGCTGGCCGCCGCTGCTGCGCCCACGCCCGCGCCGGCCTGCAAGTGGGCCGACTGGGAAGCTTTCCGCCAGCACCTGATGAGCGCCGACGGGCGCGTGATCGACCGCAGCTCGGACAAGCAGGCCACCGTGTCCGAAGGACAGGCCTACGGCCTGTTCTTCGCGCTGGTGGCCAACGACCGCGCCAGCTTCGACAAGCTGCTGGCTTGGACCGAGAACAACCTGGCGCGGGGCGACCTGGTCTCGCACCTGCCCGCGTGGATCTGGGGCAGGCTCACGCCCGGGCAGGCAGCCAGCACCGGCCACGCTGACAACCGGGGCAACCCGGGCAGCGGCTGGGGCGTGATCGACAGCAACCCGGCATCCGACGCGGACCTGTGGATCGCCTACGCGCTGCTGGAAGCGGGACGACTGTGGCAGGAGCGACGCTTCACCGCGCTCGGCACCCTGCTGGCGCGACGCATCCTGCGCGAGGAAACCGCGGTGCTGCCCGGCCTGGGCCGCACCGTGCTGCCGGGACCGCAGGGCTTCAGGCTGGGCGACAAGCGCTGGCGCCTGAACCCCAGCTACGTGCCGCTGCAGGTGATGCGCCGGCTGGCCGCAGCGCTGCCGGAAGAGCCGGCGTGGCAGCAGATGGTCGGCACGACGGCCCGGCTGATGCTGGACACCGCGCCACGCGGCTTCTCGCCCGACTGGGTCGAATACGAAGCGGGCCGCGGCTTCCTGCCCGACACGGCAACCCGCGCCGAATCCGCCTACAACGCGATCCGCGTCTACCTCTGGGCCGGCACGCTGGCCGCCGACGAGCCCCAGCGCGCCGCGCTGCTGCGCACCTTCGCGCCGCTGGCCGACTATGTCGCCGCCAGGGGCTATCCGCCCGAGCGCATCGATACCCAGACCGGCCAGCCTGGCCCCAACGCGGGCAACGGCGGCTTCAGCGCCGCGGTGGCGCCATACCTGGCCGCGCTCGGCCGCGCCGACCAGGCCGCCGCGCAGGCACGCCGCACGCGCGAGCTGGCGCTGCGCGAGCCCGGCGGCCAGGCCGGCTATTACACCCAGGTGCTGACGCTGTTCGGGCTCGGCTATCTCGAGGGCCAGTACCGCTTCGCCAGGGACGGCGCGCTGCTGCCTGCTTGGAAGACCGGATGCCCCGCGCGCTGAACCCGATGCTGATGCCGGCACTGTTCGGCGCCGCCGCGGTGGCGCCGCTGGCGCTGGCCCAGCAGGCCGCCACTCCCTCGCCCGAGCTGGCGCAGCTGCTGTCCGCGGCGCGCATGTGGGATGCCAAGAACCGCACCGACGTGGCGCGCGGCATCCTCGACAAGGCACTGCTGATCGATCCAAACCAGCCCGACGCGCTGATGCTGATGGGCCTGATCGAGCTGCGCTCCAACCGCCCGCTCGAAGCCGAGAAGATCCTGCGCCGGCTGCGCCAGGCCAATCCCGGCCACCCCGCCACGCTCGAACTCGAAGACGCCTGGCGCATCGCCACGCGCGACAAGGCCGAGATGGCGCGCATCCGGCTGCTGGCGCGCGCCGGCAAGTCCGACGAGGCCATTGCCCGGCTGCGCCAGCTGTTCCCGCGCGGCGCCCCGCGTGGCGAGCTGGCGATCGATTACTACCGCATCCTGGCCGGCACGCCCGCCGGGCGCGCGGCCACCATCGCCGAGCTGCGAACGCGCGTGCGCCAGAGCCCGGACGACCTGCGCCTGCAGATGGCCTTGGCCAGCCTGCTGACCGACCGCGAGGCGACGCGCCAGGAAGGGCTCGGCATCCTGCAGCGCATCGCCCGGCGGCCCGACGGCGACCGCAAGGGCGCGCTCGAGATGTGGCGGCGCACGCTCTACAACGTCAGCGACGATCCCGCGTACTACAAGTGGTACGAGGCCTACCTGCAGGAAGTGCCGGACGACGACGCCGCGCGGCAGACGCTTGCCGAGCTCGGCAAGCGCACCACTGTGCGCCAGCGCGAGCAGGCCAGCCCGGCCTACCAGGCGCGGCGCGAAGGCGAGAAGCAGCTGGCGCGCGGCAATGTGCGCGAGGCCGAGACCGCGCTGGAGAGCGCCAACCGCAAGCGCCGCGACGAAGGCGAAACGCTTGGCAACCTGGGGCTGGTGCGCCTGCGCCAGGGACGCCACGACGAAGCGCGCGAGCTGTTCACGCGCGCCGCCGAGCTCGATACCGGCAACCGCGGCAAATGGCGCAGCCTGCAGGGCACCGCCACGTTCTGGGGCACGCTGGCCCGCGCGCGCGAGGCCAACGCCCAGGGCAAGCCGGCGCAGGCCGAAGCGCTGGCGCGCCAGGCGTTGCATCATCAGCCGGACAACGCTAATGCGCGCGCCATCCTTGCCGACGCGCTGATCGCGCAGGACCAGCCGGCCGAGGCCGAACGCCTGCTGCGCGCCAACCTGGCCGGCCCCGAGCCCGACATCGGCAGCCTGCGCACGCTGGTGAAGCTGCTCAACGAAAGCGGCCGCGGCGACGAGAGCGGACCGCTGATCGCCAGCACCGCGAGCCGCCTCACGGGTTCGTCCGAAGAACTGCGCGGCCTGCGCGCCGAACTGCTCGCGCTGCAGGGCGAACAGCTGCTGGCGCAGCGCAAGCAGAGCCCGGCGCTGGCGCGGCTGGAAGAATCGATCCGGCTGGCGCCGCAGGATCCCTGGACGCGCTTCACGCTGGCGCGCGCCTACCGCGACCTGGGCCTGCCGGTGCTGGGGCGGCGCGTGATGGACGAAGGCGTGGCCGCAACCGACAACGCCGAGATGCGCTATGCCGCGGCGCTGTACCTGAATTCGGTCGACGACATCGACGCCGCCAGTGCGCTGCTGGCCGGCGTACCGGACGCCGCGCGCTCCGACGGCATGCGCCGCCTGTCCGGCAACCTGGCCGCGCAGCGCCTGCTGCGCGAAGCGCGCCAGCTCTCCGCGCAGGGCCGCGAAGACGAAGCGACGGCCAGGTTGCGCGCCGCCGCGGCCGAGGTGCCCGACGATCCGCAGATGCTGGCCGCGGTCGGGCGCGAATGGATCGCGCTGGGCCAGCCCGACACCGGCCTGAAGCTGGTCACGGACTGGCTCGATGCGCATCCGGACGATCCCGCCATCGACGTGCGCATCCGCTACGGCGAACTGCTGGCCGCGGCCGAGCGCGACGATGCGCTGCGCGCGTGGATCGCAGACGTGCGCGCGCGTCCCGGCCTGAACGCCGCGCAGCGCGCCGACCTCGACGACCAGTCGCTGCGGCTGGCGGTGCGAGAGAGCGACCGCCTGATTGCCGAGGGCGATTTCTCCGGGGCCCAGCGCACGCTGATGGCAGTGCCCGAAGCGCAGCAGCGCGAGCGCCGCTGGCTGCTGGCGCTGGCCGACCTGCGCGAGGCCCGGGGCGACTATGCCGGCGCCGCCGACGCCGCGCGCCAGGTGCTCGCGGCCAACCCCAGGGACGCCGGCGCGCGGCTGATGGTGGCCAACATGCTGGAGCACCAGGGCGACGAGAAGCAGGCGCTGGAGATCGTGCGCGCGGTGCTCGCCGACACCGCCGAGGACGACATCGACACGCGCCTGTCGATCGCGCGCCGCTTCACCGCGATGCGGCGCGAGGACGAAGCGCTGGCGGTGGTCGGCCCGCTGCGCCAGCGCTATCCCGAGCGCGCCGACATCGCGGTGCAGGCCGGGCGCATCGCGCAGTCGCGCGGCGATTTCGACGAGGCCGCGGCGCTGTACCGCGAGGCGCGCGTGATGGAACAACGCGAGGGCGTCAGCCCGCGTTTGGACGACACTGCCGAGGGCACCGCGGCCGGCCGCGCGCTCGCCTCGCTCGAAGCCCGGCGCGAAGGCCAGGTGGCCTCGGCGGTGCTGTTCTCGCACAAGACCGGCGATCCCGGCATCTCGCGCCTGCTGGCGACCGAGATCCCGCTGTACGTGCGCATCCCGCACGGCTACACCGGCCACACCTTCTTCCATGCTGACACGGTGCAGCTCGAAGCCGGCACGCTGCCCGCCGACAACGAGCTCGCCTCGCGCGACTTCGGGCGCATCCGCGCGCTCGGCAATACCGGCCTCGGCCCCATCGGCCAGAACGACCGCGGCGTGGCAATGGCCGCCGGCTACGAATTCAACGGCGCCTACAACAGCTGGCGTGCCGACATCGGCACCACGCCGCTGGGCTTCTTGCGGCAGAACATCGTCGGCGGGCTGCGCTGGCGCGGAGAAATGGGGCCGGCATCGACCACCATCGACGTATCGCGGCGCGCCGTCACCAGCAGCCTGGTGTCGTACGCGGGCGCCACCGATCCCGCCCATGTCGACCCGGCCACCGGCGTAGTCACGCCCGCTGCCACCTGGGGCGGCGTGGTGCGCAACGGCGTGCATGTGCGCTATGCGCGCGACGTGGGGCGCTTCGGCCTGTTCGCCGATCTCGGTTACGGCATCTACACTGGTCACAATGTCCTGACCAACCGCGAGTTCACCGTGCGCACCGGCTTCGACGTGCCCGTCTTCGTGCGGCGCGACCAGCGCCTCACCAGCGGCCTGGTGCTGAACTACTGGCGCTACAGCGAGAACGAGCGCTACTACAGCTTCGGCCACGGCGGCTACTACAGCCCGCAGCGCTACCTGTCGTTCGGCATCCCGCTGGACTGGACCGGGCGGCGCGACAAGCTGTCCTGGCGCGTGCGCGGCTCCGTGGGGCTGTCGAGCACGTATGAGAAGTCAATGCCGTACTACCCGACGGATTCCCGGCTGCAGGAACTCTCCGGCAATGCCACCTATGGCGGCGGCTCCGGCGGCGGCTTCAGCTACACCATCGGCGCGGCGATCGAATACCGCTTTGCCCCGCACTGGGTCGCCGGCGCGGTGTTCGAGATCGACCGCTCGCGCGACTACGCGCCAAACCGCGCGCAGGCCTACGTGCGCTATGTCTTCGACAAGCAGCAGGGGCCCGTGCCCTACCCGCCCACCACGGTGCGGCCATACTCCACCTACTGAGCCACATAGCCACGCCATGAACGACGCCAGCCGCTCCACCGCCCCGCCGCCGCGCTCGCGCAAGAAGCCGCGCGCCTGGCTGCAGGCGCGTCCGGCGCTGGCCATCGATGCGCTGCCGCCGGCGCTGGCGGCGCTCGAGCCCGCCGCCGTGCACGTGGTCTATGCCGACGCCACGCCCGCCTGCGACGCGCTGTTCTGGCAGAGCGCGGCACGGCTGCTGCGCGCGCGCACCACGGTGCTGTCGCCGCGCGAGCCGGCCGAAATCGCCGACATGCTGCGCGCGCACGGGCTCGACATCGAACGCTCGCGCACGCTGCATCCGCGCGCCAATGTCTGCACGCTGCGCGGCGTGCCCGACCGTTCCGGCATCGGCGTGCTGACCGAAGCGCTGCAGGCCGTGGTGGACCAGTGCGGCGCACAGGGCAGCCAGTTCCTGGTGGGAGGCGCGCAGGGGTATTTCCGCTGGGACGACCCGGTCGCGCTGGCCGATGATGGCGAGCTGCTGGCGCAATGGTGCAGCGCCAACGGCTGCGGCGTGCTGCTGGTGCTCGAGCCGCCCGGCGGCGCGGCGGCGCTGCAGCTGCCGTCGCTGGCCGGGTTCCACCGCCATTTCGCCGGCGTGGCGCGGCTGGCGCAGCAGTATGGGCACTTTGTCTGGGAAGTCGGCTTCTGGCGCCACAAGGACGCGATCCTGCCGCCTGAGGTGGTGCCGCTGCGCTTCTCGCCGGCCGACCATGGCCTGGTGGCCGGCAGCGGCGCCGACGACGCCATCGCGCCCGGCGAGGCGCCCACGCTGCTGGCCCCCGACGAGGACCGCATCATCGTCAGCCGCGCAGCCGTGCTGCGCGAACGCTGGATCCCCGCGCACTGGCAGGTGGTCGACGACAACGCCGCCGCGGTGGCCGCCGCCGCCGGTGCGGTCGCTGCCACCGTGGTGCTGCACTACGGCCAGATCGCCGAGCTCGAGACCCTGGCCGGCCAGGTGCACCAGCTGCGCCACGACGGCGGCAAGGCGCTCAAGATCGTGGTGCGCGAGGACCATGAGATCCTGCGCCAGCGTTACGAGCTGCTGATGATGACGCTGGGTGCCAGCCTGGTGATCCACCGCAACACGCCGTTCGCGCGCGTGCAGACCATGATCGAGGCGATCCAGGGCCAGGTGTTTTCGCGCCCGATCCTGCCCGACTACAAGAGCGCGCTGTCCGCGGTGGTGGCCACCGCCGCCACGGGCTACGTGCCGCCCGCCGACTTGATCTCGCTGGTGCGCACCACGCTCGAGCGCAGCAGCGTGATCCGGCTGCCGCACGTACTGCTGGAGCTGCCGCTGCTGCCCGAGGTGGCACATGTCGACGCGCTGCGCGCGTGCCAGATGCAGGATGCCGGCGACCTCTGTACCGCCGGCAGCAACGCGGTCTACGCCTTCTTCTTCGCCTGCCGCATGGAGAACGTCGAGACCGCGTGCCGCCATGTGTTCGTGCGGCCGATGTCCGAGCTGTTCGGCGGCGAGCTGCGCTGCGGCGATCCCGAATCGATCCTGGGCTCGCTCAAGCGGCTCGAAGCCGATATCGCGCAGCGCCCGGTGCAGGACTACAGCGGCTGGCTGGCCAGCCAGCCCGGGCCGTCGCCGGTGGCGGCGCCGGCGGAACTGCCGCCGCAGGACGCGCCGATCCCGCTGCCAGCGACCTCGCGCGCGCGCCGCGGCCGGCGCGCGCAGCCGCAGGCTTTTGCCATCCCGCTGAAGCGGCAACGCTAGGCAACCCGACAGGAAACCACCATGGACTTGTTTCTCGGCTATTTCATCTGGGGACTGATCCTGGCAGTGCCGGTGGCCTGGGTCGTCTGGCACTTCCGGCTGCTGCGCCTGCTGCCGCGCTGGCGCCTGCCGCGCGCGCGCCGCGCGGTGCGGCTGCCGCCCCAGCTGCAGCCGGTGGTGATCCGCGGCCGGCGCTGGCGCGAAGCAAGCGGAGAGCGCGAATGAAGACCGTAGCCATCGTCTCGACCGTTGGCGGCGCGGGCCGCACCACCGTCACCGCCGAGCTCGCCACGCTGCTGGCCTGGCACGGCCATCCGGCGCTGGCGGTCGAATGCGACCCGCGCGGGCTGCTTGGCTTCCACTTTGGCCTGCGCGCGCCGGCCGGCGCGGGCTTGTGCAACACCGCCAACTGGAATGAAGCGGGGCAGCGCAGCGATGACGGCGTGCTGTTCGTGCCGTGGGGCGATCCCGGCAGCGCCGCCGAGCAAGGGCGCATGGCCGAGCGGATGGAGCGCGATCCGCACTGGCTGCGCGGCCTGCTGGCCCAGGTAGACCTGCCCGCCAATGCGCTCGCGCTGGTCGACAGCGCGCCGTGGCCGTCGCCGTATGCGCGCCAGGCCATCGCGGCGGCGGATCTCGTGCTGGTGCTGGTGCCGCCCCAGCCGCAGACCTGCGCCACGCTGCCGCCGCTGCGCGCGGCGCTGCGCGAGACCGGCGCCGCAGTGGCCTGGGCGGTCACGCGGCTGCAGCCGGCGCGCCAGCTCCATACCGATATCTCGGTGCTGCTGCGCGCCACGCTGGACGGCGACCTGCTGCCGTATGAAGTGCACGAGGACGCCGCCGTGCCCGAAGCCTTTGCCCGCGGCGAGAGCTTTTGCCGCAGCACGCCCTACTCGCAGGCGGCGCATGACCTGCAGGGGCTGGCCTCGTGGGTATCGGGCTGGAGCCTGCTCGCCGCGCGCGGAAAGGCCGGCCCCGACAGCGTGCGCGACATGGGCGCCCGCTCCATGGCCACCGAGGCCGGCCAGACATGATGCGCGCGCTGCTGCCCCTGCCGTTGCGCCGGCGCGCGGCCGACTGGCTCCAGGCGCTGCGCCACGCGCTCGCGCGCGAGCTGGGCGTGGCCGCCGAGGCTCCGGTCAGCCTGTGGCTGCTGCGGGTGTTCTTCCGCACCCCGCCGCGCGGGCGCCCTGACGTGGCGCTTCTCACCGCCAGCTGGGCGCGGCGGCGCCTGCGCCAGCGCCTGGACATCCCGAGCCACCAGCACGGCGCGGGCATCTGGCTGCGCCGCGCGCTGCTGCGGCCGCCAGGCGCGCTGGCACCGCTCGCCGCCGACGTGCACCAGCGCCGCAAGCCGCAGCCGCCGCCCGAGCCCAGCGCGCTGCGGCGCTGGTTCCGCGGCTGGCTCGAACCGGTCTACTTCCGCGCCAAGCGGCTGCGCCGGCGGATCCTGGCGCGGCTGCCGGGCATCGACTGGAAACGCGTGGGACTGCGTCTCGAGTCGCTGTCGCCCACCTTGTCCGGCGTGCCGTGGCTGATGCCGGCACTGCTGTCGCTGGCCGCCGCCGCGGGCATCCTGATGTGCACCACGCCGCTGCCACTGCGCGACCAGTTCCTGCTGGCCATGCTGATCATCGTCGGCCTGCTGGTGCTGCGCCGCATCCCCGGACGCGCCGCCACGCTGACCATGGCCGCGCTGGCGGTATTGATGGCCGGCCGCTATATCTGGTGGCGCATCACCACCACGCTGCAGTTCGAGAACGTGCCGGAAGCCGTGTTTGGCTACCTGCTGTTCGCGGCCGAGCTCTATACCTGGATCGTGCTGTTCCTCGGCTACGTGCAGACCATCTGGCCGCTCAACCGACAGCCGGCGCAGCTGCCGCCCGATCCCGCCACCTGGCCCACTGTCGACGTCCTGATCCCTACCTACAACGAACCGTTGCGGGTGCTGCAGCCGACCGTCTACGCCGCGCTGGGACTGGACTGGCCGCAGGAAAAGCTGCGCATCTACATCCTCGACGACGGCGCCCGCGACGAAGTGCGCGACTTCGCGCGCGACGCCGGCGTTGGCTACCTGGCGCGCACCGAGCACGCCCACGCCAAGGCCGGCAATATCAATTCGGCACTGCGCCACACGCAGGGCGAGTACGTCGCGATCTTCGATTGCGACCACATGCCGGTGCGCTCCTTCCTGCAGATGACGATGGGCGAGTTCATCGCGGACCCCAAATGCGCAATGGTGCAGACGCCGCACCATTTCTTCTCGCCGGACCCGTTCGAGCGCAACTTCGACACCTTCCGTCGCGTGCCCAATGAAGGCAGCCTGTTCTACGGGCTGATCCAGGACGGCAACGATTTCTGGAATGCCACCTTCTTCTGCGGTTCGTGCGCGGTGATCAAGCGCGCGCCGCTGGAAGAAGTCGGCGGCATCGCGGTGGAGACCGTGACCGAGGATGCCCACACCGCGCTGAAACTGCATCGCCGCGGCTACAACAGCGCCTACATCCGCATCGTGCAGGCCGCCGGACTCGCCACCGAGAACCTGGCCGGCCATATCGGCCAGCGCATCCGCTGGGCGCGCGGCATGGCGCAGATCTTCCGCATCGACAATCCGATGTTCGGCAAGGGCCTGCACCTGTTCCAGCGCCTGTGCTACACCAACGCGATGCTGCATTTCTTCTATGGCATACCGCGGCTGATCTTCCTGACCATGCCGATCGCGTACCTGTATTTCGGGCTGCATGTGATCCACACCTCGGCGGTGCTGATCATGGCCTACGTGCTGCCCTACCTGTTCGTCGCCAACGTCACCAACTCGCGCCTGCAGGGACGCTACCGGCATTCGTTCTGGGCAGAGGTCTATGAATCGGTGCTGGCGTGGTACATCGTGCTGCCGACCACGATGGCGTTCATCAACCCGAAGCTGGGCAAGTTCAATGTCACGGCCAAGGGCGGACAGATCCGCGAGGAATACCTGGACTGGACCATTTCCAAGCCTTACCTGGTGCTGCTGGCGCTGAATACGATCGCGCTGCTGCTGGGCTTCGGGCGGATCCTGTTCGATCCTGCTTTCGAGCCCACGGCGATCATCATGAACCTGGGCTGGGCGCTGGCCAACCTGGTGATGCTGGGCGCGGCCATCGGCGTGGCGCGCGAGGCGCGCCAGGTGCGCGTGTCGCACCGCATCCCCATGCGCGTGCCGGCGACGCTGCTGCTCCCCGACGGCCGCACGCTCGCCTGCAAGACCGAGAACTATTCGCTCGGCGGACTGGGCCTGGCGCTGCCGGTGGAAGCGAAGGTCGAGCCCGGGACGCACGTGGGCGTGTGCCTGTCGCGCGGCACCCGCAGCTACCATTTCCCGGCGGTGGTGACGCGCAATGTCGAGCGGCAGATGGGTGTGCGCTTCGACGGCATGGACGCGCGCACCGAGCAGCAACTGATCCAGTGCACCTTTGGCCGCGCCGACGCCTGGATCCACTGGATCGACGAACAGCCGGTGGACGTGCCGCTGCGCGGCCTCAAGGAAGTCATCGAGATGGGTTACCAGGGGCTGCTGCGGCTGGTCGATGCGTTCCGCGGCGCCGCCACGGCGCTGGCCGGGCGCGTGCGCCCGCGCCGGCTCTGACCTCAAACACAACGGAAACGCGGCAACGCCACGCTTCGGACAATGGGTATCTGGAACCTCTACTTTATCGCCAAGCTGTACCTGTTCTATCTCGGCCGGCTGCATCCGCAATGGCTGCTGAACCTGCTGTTCGCGCTGCTGCTGGTGGTGCGCATCCGCCATCCGGCGCTGTCCGCGCTGCGGCATGTGCTGGCGGTGGTGGCGGGCGCCGCGCTGATGTACCGTGAATCGGACCTGCCGCCGTTCTCGCGCGTGGTTTCGCAGTTCACCAACCTGCAGGCGTTTACGCCCGCGTACATGCTGGAACTGGCGCAGCGCGTCGTCACGCGCGAGATGCTGCTGGTTGCGCTGGCGGCGCTGGTGATCTTCTGGCTCGTGAACCGCTGGGTGCGGGTCACCACGCTGGTGCTGGGCGCGCTGGTGGCGGTGCCGCTGTGGCAGGCGCTGGACGGTGCCGGCGGCCCGGGCGGCATCGCAGGCGCCCGCGCCGGCACCGCGACCGCGGCACTGACCACAGGCGCGGCGCTGGCCGGTGGCGGCGCCGAGGTCGCCGCAAGCGGCCCGGATGCCCGGCTGGCCGCGTTCCGCAACCAGGAAGCGCTGCGCCAGGTCAGCTTCCCGCGGCTGGCGGCCACGCCCGACAAGTCCGAGGCGTCCAACCCGCAGTACGACGTGATCGTGCTGCATATCTGCTCGCTGTCATGGGACGACCTCGACACCGCGCGCGCGCGCGACAACCCGCTGCTGCAGCGCTTCGATTTCCTGTTCACCAATTTCAGCTCCGCGGCCAGCTACAGCGGCCCGGCGGCGATCCGCGTATTGCGCGCGGCCTGCGGCCAGCCCGAGCACAAGGCGCTGTACGAGCAGGCGCCGGGCCAGTGCCACTTGTTCCAGGCGCTGGCGCATGCGGGCTTCTCCACCCGCATGCTGCTCAACCACGATGGCCACTTCGACAACTTCCTGAAGGAGGTGCAGAAGGAGATCGGCGTCGACGGCGTCGCGCCGCCTCCCAACACCGGCCTGCCGGTGGCGATGCGCTCGTTCGACAACTCGCCCGTCATCGGCGATTTCGACGTGCTGCAGCGCTGGTTCCGCGATCGCCAGCAGGCCGGCGGCGGGCCGCAAGCGCTGTACTACAACTCCGTGACGCTGCACGACGGCAACCGCATGACCGACAACCGGCTGTCCAGCCTGGAGTCCTATCCGCTGCGGCTGTCGCGGCTGCTGGGCGACATCGACAAGGTCATCGAGATGGTGGCGCAGTCGGGCCGGCGCGCGGTGATCGTGTTCGTGCCCGAGCATGGCGCGGCCTTGCGCGGCGACGCCAACCAGATCGCCGGCATGCGCGAGATCCCGACCCCGCGCATCATCAACGTGCCGGTGGGCGTCAAGCTGGTGGGGCTGCCCAGGCCCAACGACCGTACCGTCACCATCGATGCACCGACCAGCTACCTGGGCTTGTCGCAGCTGCTGTCCAATCTGATTGCCGGGAACCCGTTCACCGCGCAGGCGCCGCCTCTGGCCACCTACGCCAGCGACCTCCCCCAGACGCAGATGGTCGGCGAGAACGAAGCCACCGTGACCATGCGCGAAGGCAACGGCTATGTCGTGCGCACGCCGGACGGGGTCTGGATCGAGGGCAAGCCATGAAGCCGGCCAATGCACGCGGGCTGCCGCTGGCGCGCAGCGATATCGACGTCCTGGGCAGCGAGGTCGACGGCTTCGACCCGCGCCGCTACTTCGACCACCAGGAACTGCGCGCCGCGCGGGCGGCGGCGCGGCGCTGGCCGCTGCTGGCGAGCCTGCTGGGGTATGACGCGGAGGCGCCGCGGCGCGACGCGCCTGACCGGCGCTGAACGCCGCGGCCAGCCCGCGCGCCTTCCACACCCATGCCGTTGGCCAGCTTGACCCAGTCCAGGTCCGGGTTGCCGATGTCCAGCATGTCGAGCGCAGACCTCTTCGGGCCGTGCCAGCACATGCGAGCGGCCGGTGGTAGGTGGCCTGGTCGCCGATGATGTTGACCACCGGCGTTTGCGCCCGGCGCGCGTTGTGCAGGTTGGCCAGGCCGTTGGCGAGGCCTGGGCCGCAATGCAGCAGCGTCGCGGCGGGCTTGTCGGCCATGCGTGCATAGCCATCGGCGGCGCCGGGTGACCACGCCTTCGAACAGGCCCAGGACGCAGCGCATGCCCGGGATGCGGTCGAGCGCCGCGACGAAATGCATCTCGCTGGTGCCGGGGTTGGCAAAACAGGTGTCCACGCCGTTGGCCAGCAGGGTCTTGACCAGGCTTTCGGCGCCGTTCATCGCTTGTTGATTGTCCATGTCTCGGTGTGCGGGCTGGCGGGTTGTCACCGCCGACGATATCAGCGTACGCGGCATGTCACAGGGTAGCTCCGCCGCATGTCACACCATGCACCTCAGCGCTGCGCATCCGGCCAGAATGCCACCATGCCCCAACCTCCCCGGGGCAGGCGCGGCTGCCGCCTGCAGCCCTTTCAAGGAGTCAACACATGTTGATGCGAGACGTGATCCCCCAAGTCCTGAACCACGCAACGGCGATGCCGGAGCCAGGCTCGCTCGATGCGGGCGGACACAAGACCTTCCACCATGCAATCGACATCTACCTCAAGGATTCCAATGCCTTCATGAATACGTACTTCGCGCGCTATTTCGAATGGCAGGGCATCTGCCGCGAAAGGTGGTTCCATGAATGCATCCACGACAACCTGCTTGCCGCGGGCGGCGTCTTCGTGACCAAGCGCGCGCATCAGGAGTATGTCGAGGAGACCTTCCCGTTCCAGCGCGTGGACTGCTACCTGAACACCTTCCAGGTGCGCCGGTGCTCCGCCTACCTGCTGTTCCGCTTCTGCGTGGGTGGCAAGCCGGTATCGCTGGGTTACCAGCAGATCGTGTTTGCCGACCGGAAGAAGCGCATATCGCGCTTCCCGGCGGGGATCATCGAACGGGTGAAGGAATACGAGCTGGCGTTGCCTGAGTTTGCCAGCTGAAGCCGTGGCGGCGCGGCCTGCGCCAGTGTCCGCCTGATATCCGCTGAACCGCGGTAAGGCGTTGCTGCAAGACCCGTACCGCCGGTGTGGTTCAGCCGGCGGTGCGGGTCCGCAGCCGGCTGTCGGCCATCGGGATGAAGCGCGGCAGCCGCAGCGTGAAGGTGGTATGCACAGCAGGGATCGATTCGCACTCGATGCGGCCGCCGAAGGCCTCGATCACGCGGCGGCAGAAGGCCAGCCCGAGGCCGGCGCCGAGGCCATGCGCCTTGGTCGAGAAAAACGGCTCGAAGATGCGCGGCAGCACGTCGGCCGCGATGCCCGGGCCGGTATCGCGGAAGCGGATCACATGGTGCTGCCCTTCGGTCGCGCCCGTGATGTCGATGCGCCCGCCGCCGGTGGCGCGGATCGCGTGCAGCGCATTCTTGAGCAGGTTGAACAGCACGTAGACCAGCAGCGTGTCGGAGCCGACAAAGCGCCAGCCGGCATCGATGCCGCGCACATGCACGCAGCCGCGTTCGTCGCCCTGGAACGGGTAGCGGTCCAGCGCCGCATGGACACAGTCGGCAATGCCGTGCGGCGCGAAGGTGCTGCGGTCCAGCCGCTCGAGCGTGACCGAGGCCAGCGCCATGTCGATCACCGTGCTGGTGCCGTCGACCTCGCGCGTGATCGCGCCGACCAGGCTCGACACGCGCTCGAGCTGCCCCGGGCGCATGCGGTCTTCGCACAGGCCCTGCTCGACCGCCAGCTGGTAGCCCTGCAGCACCTGTGGCCAGGTGCGCGCCAGCTCCTGCGCTTGCATGCGGATGGTCGCCAGCGGCGTGCGCACTTCATGCGCGACCGTGGCCGCCAGCGAATAGGGATGCATCAGGTCGTAGCGCACCACGCTGACGGCCAGCATGCCCAGGCTCGCCGCCACGAACACCACGCCAGGCGGGTAGAAGGCCACGCCGTAGTTGACCAGGTAGTCGACCGCCGCCAGCGAATACAGCGCCACCGCCACCAGGCACAGGTTGTAGCGCTTGCGGCGTTCGGCGGCGGCGTTGCGGCGGGCCTCGGCCAGGATCCACGCGCTGCGGATCGCCACCAGCATGGTCTGCGCCAGGTGCAGCGGATGCAACGGCCCGGCCTTGGGATAGTCGCCGAAGAAATAGGTGTAGTAGCCCGACACCACCTGCCCGGTGGTCAGCAGCAGCACCGCCAGCACCAGGCTGACCCCGTAGGACGCCAGCAGCAGCGGCCGCTCCTGGCGGCGCTCGGTCACTTCGGCGATGAAATGGTAGAACGTCGTCGGCAGGAACAGGATGAACAGGTAACCCAGGCGGGCCAGCAACAGCGCCACGTCGGGGTGCGTGGCCTGGTACAGGAAGACCCACGTTCCCTGCCAGGCAAAGGTGGTCACGCACAGCAGGAAGAACGATGCCGACACGCGCGTGACGCCCTTGGTCACCAGCACGTAGAGGCCGTAACCGAGGAAGGTGGACGAGACGAAGGCAGGCAGGGCAGCGTACATGCGCAATGCGGGTACAGGCCGGACAGGAAAGACAGCCGGACAAGCCGGACAAGTCAGCAGGTGTGCGGCGGGAGGTTGGCGCCTGTCCCTCGCACGCTGCCGCGAGGCGACATGTTATGACGCCTGCGCGTGATGCGTGCTTCATTTCTTTGCATACAGAGCTAACGTCTGCTTAATGCCACGTGGACCACTCCCCACATCATGGGGGTATCCAAGCTCTACTCCTGCAAAAACCAAGGCGGGACGCCCTGGGGCGTCCCGCCTTTTGCTGCCGTGACAAACCGGCTTACCAGCGCGTGTCGTTCTCCCACGCCTTCATCTCTTCCTCGGCGCGCTCCTTGGAGTAGCCATAGCGCTCCTGGATACGGCCGGCGAGCTGGTCCCGCTTGCCATTGATCTGCGCGATGTCATCGTCGGTGAGCTTGCCCCACTTTTCCTTGATCTTGCCCTTGGCCTGCTCCCACTTGCCTTCAATCTGGTCCCAGTTCATGGTGTGCTCCTTCATGCGGGGCGGACGGCGCCGCGCGCGGTGCCCGCCCGTCTTTGCGTCGATGAGTCCGCCAACGGCTGGCGGGCGGCCCGGCTGGGCCATGCCGGCGAAGACGCCGGCACGTGCTTGCTTGCGGCTTACTTGCCGTACTTAGCCTTTACGTCAGCCTGGCACTTGTCCTTGGTATCGCCGGACATCGCATCGCAACGTTCCTTGTCGGCCTTGTAAGCGGCGTCCATGGTGTCCTTCTTGGCATCAGCGCGGGCTTCCGCCACATCGGTGCGCGAGCCGGTCGCCGCGGCCTTGTCGACCTTGGCGGCGGTCAGGGCTTTTTCGTGGGCAGTCTTGGCGTCCTTCTTGCAAACGTCCTTGTCATTGCCCTTCTTGTCGTCGCACATTTCCTTGGCGACGTCATAGTCACGATCGGCCTTCACTTTCTCGGCCTTGGCCATGGACTTCTGCGTGCCGTCGCGCCGGGCTTCGGCCTGGGCCTTGGTCACGTCGCGGTCGCGCTTGGCCTCTGCCTTGCAAACGTCCTTGGCGTTGTCCTTCATGCCGTCGCACTTGGCGGTGGCAGCCTTGTAGTCCGCGTCAGCCTGCTTGGCCGCGGCGTCGTAGTCGGCGCGGGTGCCGGTGGCGGCCGTGGTGGATGGCGGCGTGCCAGGTGCCGTCGCTTGCGCCAGGGCATAGCCCGCGGGGGCCGCGACCATCATCGAACATACTGCTGCTGTCAGCCATTTCTTCATCATGTCGAGCTCCTTTCCAGTTGAATGCGTAGTCGTACGCATAAGGGGCCGGCGGCGATGCGCTGCTGGCCACGCCGTATGTACAGCGTAGGCTGCAGGGGTGATGGCAAGCAGGCGTTGGGCTCCGAAAGGCGCGTCAGACTATTCCGACATCAGGGTCCGGGGGCGGCACTTGCGGGAGATCGCGCGTGAAGAAGGCTGCCCTGTACCGCTCGCGGAACAGGGGGCACACCAACCTGAAAACTTCAGCCCGAGATCGACGGCGTCAGCTTGTTCTCGTCAGGCGCTTCGCCTTCTTCGTCCGGCCAGTTGCGGCCGACCATCCATTCATACAGCGTCGGCAGCACGATCAGCGTCAGCACCGTGGCGGTGATCAGGCCACCGATGATGACGATGGCCAGCGGGCGCTGCGTCTCCGAACCGATCGCGCGCGAGATCGCCATCGGGAACAGGCCCAGCATTGCCAGCAGCGGGGTCATCAGCACCGTGCGCAGCCGGTCCATCGAGCCGGTCAGCACGGCCTGGCGCACCGGCATGCCCTCATCGCGCAGCTGGTTGAAGTAGGTCACCATCACCACGCCGTTCAGCACCGCCTGGCCGAACAGCGCGATAAAGCCGATCGCCGCCGATACCGACAGCGGGATGCCGGTCAGGAACAGCGCGAACACGCCGCCGATCAGCGCGAAGGGGATGTTCGAGATGATCAGCGTCGCGCTCTTGAATGACTTGAACGCGTTGAACAGCAGCAGGAAGATCATCAGCACCGACAGCGGCACCACGATCGCCAGCCGCGCCATGGCGCGCTCCTGGTTCTCGAACTCGCCCGACCAGCTGATCTTGACGTCGTCGGCCTTGACGTTCTTCTTCACCAGTGCCTGCATGTCCTTCACCACGCTGCCCATGTCGCGGTCGCGGATGAAGATGCCGATCGAGGTGGTGCGCTGGCCGTTCTCGCGGCTGATGTTCATCGCGCCCGACGCCGCGCGGAAGGTCACCAGCTGCGACAGCGGCACCTGCGCGCCATCGGCGGTCTGCATGAAGATATGGGGCAGGTTGGGCAGCTCGCGCTCGGACGGCTTCAGGCGCACCGCCACGCTGAAGTGGCGCTCGCCTTCCCACAGCTCGGTGGCGGCCTTGCCGGCCAGCGCGGTTTCCATCAGGTCCTGCACGTCGGCCACGTTGATGCCGTAGCGCGCCGCCTGGGCGCGGTCGAACTCCAGCACGTACTGCGGCAGCTCGCCGTCGCGGTCGATGAAGGCGCGCATCACGCCCTTGACCGACTGCACGTTGGCCAGGATCTGGTCGGCCACCTTCTTGTTCTGCTCGAGGCTGTCGCTCTGCACCTTGATGACGATCTGGCCCTTGATCTGCGAGATGCTTTCCAGGATGTTGTCGCGCACCGGCTGCGAGAAATTGGGCTCGATGCCGGGCAGCTGGCGCAGGTTCCTGTCGATCTCGCCGATGATGGCGCGCTTGTTGAAGCCATCGCGCCACTGCTTCTCGGGCTTGAGGTCGACCAGGATCTCGACGGTGTTGATCAGCTTGGGATCGGTGCCGTCATCGGGGCGGCCCACCTTGGAGATGGTGCTGTTGACCTCCGGCGTCTTGCGGATGACGCTGCGCAGCAGCCGCGCCTGGTCGCGCGCCTCGTCGATCGAGACCGAGGCCGGCAGGTCGAAGCTGACCCACATCGAGCCTTCGTCCAGTTCCGGCAGGAACTCGCTGCCGAGGAACTTGCCCACGCCCACCGTCACCAGCAGCAGGCCCAGCGCAGCGCCAATCACCAGCTTCTTGTGGTCCAGCGCCCAGCCCAGCATGGGCTCGTACAGCCGCTTGCAATGGCGAACGATGAAGTTGTCGTCGTGCGCGATGTTCTTCGTCAGCAGCAGGTGGCACAGCAGCGGCACCAGCGTCAGCGAGATGATCAGCGAACCGATCAGTGCGCCCGTCACGGTATAGGCCATCGGGGCGAAGATCTTGCCCTCGTGCCGCTGCAGCGTGAAGATCGGGATGTGCGCGGCGATGATGATGACCATCGAGAACACGGTCGGGCGGCCCACCTCGGTGGTGGCCTGCAGGATCGCGTGCAGCCGCGCCTTGCTGTCGCGGATCTGCTGCTCCTTGAGTTCGCCCAGCCGCTTGAAGATGTTCTCGACCACGATCACTGCGCCATCGACGATGATACCGAAGTCCATCGCCCCCAGTGACAGCAGGTTGGCCGGGATGCCGACCCAGGTCAGCCCGATGAAGGTCGACAGCAGCGCCAGCGGGATCACCAGCGCCACGATCGCGGCGGCGCGCACGTTGGCCAGGAACAGGTACAGCACCGCCATTACCAGCAGCGCGCCCTCGACCAGGTTGCCGAACACCGTGTGCAGCGTCTTGTCGATCAGCGTGGAGCGCTCGTAGTACGGCACGATCTTCACGCCCTTGGGCAGGATCTGGTCGTCAAGCAGGTCGATCTTCGCCTTCAGTGCCTCCAGCACCGCCGACGGGTTCTCGCCCTTGCGCATCACCACGATGCCCGAGACGATGTCCTCTTCGTCGTCCTGGCCCATCAGGCCCTGCGGCGGCGCGCTGCCGACCTTGACGTCGGCGATGTCCTTGACCAGGATCGGCGTGCCGTTGTTCTCGGCCACCACCACGTTGGCGATGTCGGCCGAGGTGCGGAAGCTGCCCAGCGAGCGCAGCAGGAACTGCTGGCGCCCGTGCGCCACGGCGCCGCCGCCGGCGTTGGCGTTGGCGCGCTGCAGCGCGGTAAACAGCTGCGACAGCGAGATCCTGGCGTCGCGCATGCGCGCGAGGTTGGGGTTGACCTCGTACTGCTTGATGGTGCCGCCGATCGTCACCAGGTCGGCTACGCCGGGCACCTGGCGCAGGTTCTTCTCGACCACCCAGTCCTGCAGCGTGCGCAGTTCCTGCGGCGTATAGCCCTTGCCGGTGAGGCGGAAGCGGAAGATCTCGCCGATCGCGGTCGACAGCGGCGCCAGGTCGGGATGCACGCCGTCGGGCAGGTCGACGCTGCGCAGCCGCTCCAGGATCTGCTGGCGCGCGGTCACGTCGGTGGCGCGGTCATTGAAGGTCACCATCATGAACGACAGGCCGAACTGGGTGTGCGAGAACACCCGCACCGCGTTGGGCGTGCCGGCCAGCGCGGTCTCGATCGGGATGGTGACCTGCCGCTCGACTTCTTCCGCGGCGCGGCCGGGGTACAGCGTGATGACGTTGACCTGGATGTCGGAAACGTCGGGGAAGGCCTCGATGGGCAGGTTCTTGAACGCGGCCAGGCCGCCGCCGACGAAGATTAGCAGCCCCAGCCAGACAAAAAGCTTCTGGTGCAGGGCAAAGCTGACGATGCGCGAGATCATGTGGCGGCCGTCCTCACTTCTTGTCGGCCGCGCGCGCCGCATTGACAGCGGTGGCATCGCGCAGGATGTCCTGCAGGTAGAGGTTGCCCTCGGTCACCACGGTCTCGCCTTCCTTCACGCCTTCCAGCAGTTCGGTGGTGCCCGGCATGGTCACGCCCACGCGCACCTGGCGGCGCTGGAAGGTGTTGGCGGCGGTGCGCACGAAGACATAGTTGCGGTTGTCGGCCAGGAACACGGCCTTGGACGGCACCGCGATGCCTTCGAACGATGCCGCGGGCATGCGCGCCGTGACGAACATCTCGGCCTTCAGGCGGCGCCCTGGATTGGGCACGCTCAGCCGGACCTTGATGCTGCGTGCGGTCGGGTCGACATAGTCGGCGATCTTGACCACGGTGCCGGTGAAGGTTTCGCCGGGGTAGGCGGCGGTGACTACCTGCACCATGACGCCGTCGCGGAACAGGCTGAGGTCGGACTCCGCCGCATCGACCTGGGCCCACAGCGTGGTCGGGTCGGTGATCAGGAACAGCGGCGCGGCTGGCGGCTGGTCGGGGCGCAGCTCCATGCCCTGGTTGATGTTGCGCTCGACCACCAGGCCATCGATCGGGCTGCGCAGCGCGAAGCGCTGGTTCACGCCGTCGCTGCCTGCGGCAGCGCCGTACTGGCGCAGTGCCGCCTGGGTGCGCTGCAGGTCGGCGGCAGCGCGCGCCGCGTCGGCCTGCGACTGTTCCAGCTCCTTCTGCGCGATGACGCCGGCGCCATACAGCTCGCGCTGGCGCGCCAGCGCCTTGGCCGCGACCGCGCTGTCGGCGGCGGCCTTGCGCGCGTCGGCCTGGGCCACGCCGAAATCCGGCGAGGTCAGGCTGGCCAGCGGCTGGCCGGCCTTGACGGTGGCGCCCGGCTGCACCAGGACCTCGGTCACGCGGCCGGCGAAGGGCGTGGACACGCGCACGGTCTTGTCTTCGTTCCACACCAGCCGGCCCGGCAGGTTCAGCATGCGCTCGCCGCCCGCCTTGGCGGGTTCGCCGGCAATGCCGGGCAGCGATTTCACGCTGGCCGGGAACTGGATGGTGTTGCCGCTGACCTTGGGATCGTCATCGGGCTTGGGCGGCTCGGACTTGCCGCACGCGGCAAGCACCAGCGCGCACAGCGCCACGGCGCAGACTGAAGACAGCCGTGCGGAATCGGCTGGGAAAACTGAACGACGGGTGCAGGACGTGCGGCGGAACATGCGTGACAAGTGAGACATGAAGAATGCGCGGGAACTGCGGGTTCAGGGACGTGCCTGTGAGGCCACGGGTGCGCCCGTGG
This sequence comes from Cupriavidus phytohabitans, assembly GCF_017815025.1. Classification (NCBI taxonomy): domain Bacteria; kingdom Pseudomonadati; phylum Pseudomonadota; class Betaproteobacteria; order Burkholderiales; family Burkholderiaceae; genus Cupriavidus; species Cupriavidus phytohabitans. The sequence continues at coordinate 12,475 of NZ_JAGIQB010000032.1, read as the reverse complement.
TGGCAGAGGTCTCGGAGGTCTGTAAAGCGGCGCGGTAGGCCGACAACGCCTTGGCGTATGCACCCTGCGCTTCGACGGCATCGAGCCGGGTCTGGCGCAGCGCGCGGCGCGCGTCGAGCAGGTCGAGCACGCCGGTGGCGCCCTTGCTGTAGGCGAACTCGGCGCTGCCGGCGACGCTTTCCGCGGCGGGCAGCACCTCGTCGCGCATCTGGCGCAGCGACTGGCGCGCGGTTTCGAGCTGGCTGCGCAGCCGGTCGATTTCATTGCCGGCCTCCAGCATCACGCGGTTGCGGTCATCCAGCGCGGCGTAGTAGTCGACCTCGGCGCGGCGCGCCTCGCCGCCGTTGCGGTGGCGCACGAACAGCGGGATCGACAGGAACACGCCGAAGCTGTTGCCGGTGCCATAGGAGTTGGTGGGGGAGACCGGGTAGTGCTCGGCCTGCGCGCCGATGGTTACGTCAGGCACGCGTCCGGCGCGGGCCAGGTCGCGCGAGGCGGCCGCCGCGGCCAGGCGCGCCTCGGCGGCAGTCACGTCGGGGCGGCGCTCGAGCAGGTAGGGATCGGGTTGCGGCGCCTGCGTATCAAGCGCAGGCCAGTCGGCGAACAGGCGATTGTCGGACAGCGTGCCCGGCACCCCCATCGCCTGCGCCAGCGCTGCCTTGTCGCTGTAGTGGTCGGTCATGGCCTGGCGCATGTCGTTCTGCGCGCGCAACACGTCGAGCTGCAGCTTGTTCACGTCGGCGCGCGCCACGTCGCCGGCCTTCAGGCGCGTCTCGCTGGCCTGGCGCGTGCGCTCGTACAAACCCAGCGTTTCCCGGAGCACCGCCACGCGTTCCTGGCTGACCAGCGCCTCGAAGAAGGCCTGCTCGACCGCCGCGGTCTGCTGCGCCACCACGGCCTGCACCGCCTCGCCCGCCGCGGCGCTGGCCTTTTGCGCGGCATCGACGCGCAGGTTGCCCTTGTTGGCGGTTTCGATGAGCTGGTCGACGCGCAGCTTGGAGTCCACTGTCTTGCTGCGCAGGTTGCCGGAGCCGACGCCGGCGTGCGGGTTGATGTTCTCGACACCCAGGCTCAGCACCGGGTTGGGCCGCTGCGACGCGATCTGCACATCGGCCTGGCTGGCTTCCACGCCGCGCCGCGCGGCAATGATGGTGCGGTTGCAGCGCAGCGCGTCGAGGCGCACCTGGGCCAGCGTCAGCGTGGCGCCCGCGGGCGGTGGCGTGCAGGGACCGGCCGAATCGGCGGTATCGGCTGAAGGCTGGGGTTCGGCGGCAATGCTGGCCGCGGGTGTGGCGAGAATGCCCAGCAGGAACAGGGTTCCCGCGGCGGCACGGGTAAAGACGACAGGCACGGTCAGTCAGGCTCGGTTCGAAAGCGGTTTGCGGTCAACGGTCTGCGGTAAACGACCGTGCCCGCCAAGCGGTGCACCGACGGACGAGTTTTCATCCGTCGAGGCGGCTGTCTCCGCGGCCGCCCGGCTGGGCCGTCTTGCCGCACCCTCGCCCGTTGTCCCGATGTTCGAAACGCCACCCGGACACGATCTCCCGACGGCATTCAAACCGAATCGCTTTACAAACGGCTTTCATATAGCTGACAAAAGCCTTTAACTGCGTGAAAACTCCATTCCCGTGCGACTTCGATCAAAAAAGCAAACGGCCCGGGAATCGCCGACGCATGGGTCAGCGGCTTCCGGGCCGTTATTCAGCTTTGGCTATTGTGGCGGGGCCTACGCCTTGACGCGGTCGTCCAGCCCCAGGCTGCGCCCGATGATCTCTTTCATGATCTCGCTGCTGCCGGCGTAGATACGCGAGATCCGCGCATCCGCGTACATCCGGCAGATGCGGTACTCCTCCATATAGCCGGCGCCGCCGTGCAGCTGCACGCCCTCGTCCACCACGCGCCCTTGCAGCTCGGAGGTCAGCAGCTTGGCCGACGCCGCCGTCTCCACCGTCAGCGTGCCGGCGTTATGCTGCAGCACGCACTGGTCGACAAAGGTCTGGATCGCGTCGAGCTGGGCACGCAGCTCGGCCAGCTTGAAGCGCGAATTCTGGAAGGTGCCGATCGGCCGGCCGAAGGCCTTGCGCTCCTTGACGTAATCCAGTGTCAGGTCGAACGCCACCTGCGCCGACGCCATGTAGCCACAGGCGCCAATCAGCCGTTCCTCGGCCAGGTGGCGGGTCAGGTAGCGGAAGGCCTGGCCGGGCTCGCCCAGCACGTTGGCCTTGGGCACCTTGACGTTGTCGAAGAACAGCTCCGAGGTGTCCTGCGAATGCAGGCCCATCTTGCGCAGCTTGCGGCCGCGCTCGAAGCCCGGCATGCCGCGCTCGACGATAAACAGCGTCAGGCCGTGGCTGCGCTCGGGGTCGGTGCGCGCCACCACCACCACGTAGTCGGCCAGCTGGCCGTTCGAAATATAGGTCTTGGCGCCGTTCAGCACCCAGTGGTCGCCGCGATCCTCGGCGCGAGTGCGGATGCCGGCCAGGTCGGAACCGGTCTGCGGCTCGGTCATGGCGATGGCGAAGATGGCCTCGCCGCGCGCCGCGGCCGGAAGCAGGCGCAGGCGCTGCTCTTCGTTGCCGATGCGGCCGATATACGGCGCCACCAGGCGCGAATGGAGCGTGCCGAAAAAACCGGAGTCGCCATGGCGCGCGTTTTCCTCGATCAGGATTTGCTCATAGCGGAAGTCGTCGACGCCGGCGCCGCCATATTTCTCGTCGGCCCACATCAGCAGGTAGCCCTGCTCGCCGGCCTTGCGGAACACCTCGCGGTCGACACAGCCCTGCTCGCGCCAGCGCTCGCCGTGCGGCCCGACCTCGCGCTGGTAGAAGCGGCGGGCGGATTCGCGGAAGGCGTCGTGTTCGGCTTCGAAGATCAGGCGTTGCATGGCTGGCGTCCCCTTCTGGTTTGATGTGCGGATCGGTTGAGTGTCTGCCGTGCCGCTTGTCTGAGGTTCGTCGGAAAAGATGATTTTTCTACCAGCCGTGCCCGCGCCGGGATTGCCGGGACAGGCCATTCAATGCAATTTTATTGATATGAACCTGCGATAGCTTTCATTTACCCACGGGCATGCTTTGTGCCGATACTGGAAGCTCAGACACCTATTCGATGGAGCGGGAAAGCATGGAAGCCATCCTCTGGATTGCGCTGGCGCTGATGCTGGTGGCGCTGGGAGGCACCGTCACCTGGCTGGTCGGCACGCGGGTACCGGAGCCGGTATTCGAGCGCGCGCAGCGTCATGGCCGTTTCGCCGGCCTGGAACCGAGGCCGCCCCGCCGCCCGCGCGGCGGCAAGCGCGTGCGGCAATACCGGCTGGTGCCCGGGGTCACGCCCGGCTGGGCGGGGTTGGCCCAGCCCGTGCCAGTGCGCGCCTGATGCCGGTGGCTCCGGCTATAGCGGCACGTCCCAGCGCTGCGACCAGTCAGATTCTTCGCGCACGATATCGCGCAGGATGCGCACGGCCTCCTGCGTCGTGCCGGCTGGCTTCCTGGCGCAGACCAGGAACACCGGATACGAGAATTCCGATGCGCTGTCGACGCGCTCCAGCACGCCGGTGTCCAGGTAACTCTGCACGACCCGCGTCCGAAAATAGCCGCTGCCGCCGAACTGCAGGATGTACTGCAACGCCAGCGGCCCCAGGTTGAAGTACAGCGATGCGCGCGCATGCTGGGGCAGCACGCTGTCATGCTGGCGCCGGAACTCCGGCCCCCAGTCGACGTAGACATAGGGACCGTCGCGCTGGGTCGAGCGGATCAGGATCAGCGTTTCTTCCATCAGCGCCTCGACGTGCATGCCGGGCGCATACTCAGGCTGGTAGACCAGCGCCGCATCGAGCGTGCCCGACTGCAGCTTGTACTGCAGCGCCTCACCCTCACCCACTTCAGCGCGCACCGCCAGCGCCGGCATCTGCTGGCGCAGGCGCGTGGCCCACAGCAATACCAGCGGATTGCCCAGGCTGATCTCCGCGCCGAAGCGGAACAGGCTTTCCAGCCCCGCCGGCAGCGGCAGCTCGCGGCACGCCGCCTCCCAGGTCTGTACCAGCTGGCTGGCATAGCCCAGGAAGCGCTGGCCGTCGGCAGTCAGGCGCGCGCCGGCCTTGTTGCGGTCGAACAGCCGGCAGTTCAGCTGTGACTCCAGGCTCTTGATACGGGCCGTGACCGCGGTTTGCGTGACGTGCAGCTTGTCGGCGGCCGCCAGCAGGCTGCCGGTACGCACGACTTGCAGGAAGGTGCGGGCGAGTTCGATGTCCATGGTCGGGGCTGCATTGGGCCGATGTGAGGCCGATGTGACGCATTGTAGGCAGATCCCAACCGAGAATCGGAAATCTCTCGATGACTTCCTCGGACCCCGCTCAACGGACTGGCGGCTTTGCCGACACCGGTCGCACCGCCGCGCCGGCATCTCCGCTAGCCGGCCCACGCGCCTCGCGCGGCTGCCGCAGTGGCGCAATGCCTTCCGGCTCCTGCCATGCCACGCCATTGTCATAGCCAGTGGACACGGCCTCGAGGTAGCCGGGGGCGAATTTCTGTTCAGGGGTGACAGCCACGACCACCGGGGTGGCGGGCTGCGGCGCTTCGACCTGTGCGCAGGCGACGCTGTTCAGGCACAGCCCCAGTATGCGCAGCAGCGCGATGGCGCGGCGCGGGCGGTGCAGCAATGTCTTTTGCGGGCGCGATGCGGCCTGCCCGCGTTGGCAGGGGGATTGGGGGTTCATCGGTGTTCTCCGGGAAGCCATTGCTGGCGGGTGGGACAACGAGCATCGGCGCCGCGCTCGCTCTCCATTCCGCAATGACCGTGCCACCACCACTGCGCCGCCTGCAGCGGAGTGTGGTGCACTTTCCCGGGCCTTTCCCACGATCACCCGTTGGGACCGGACCGACGACCAGCGAAAAGCTGTCGGTATCCCTCCAACACCGCCCGCAGTTCAGGGCTTCACGGCCGCGGCCAGCACCGCCGGCATCGGCACCTCGAAGCCGCTGCCGCGCATATAGCCGGCGACCGTACCGCGCAGCACGGCCCGGATTTCGTCGCGCGCCCGCGGGGTCTGCGCGCGCAGCGTGGCGGCTGCGCGCACGGTGCCCTGCGCCAGCGCATCGAACAGCTGGTCCGGCGTGGAAAAGCGCCACACCTGGTGCACGTGCCGGCACGACGCGGCGACAAAGCCGGCCTGCTGCAAGGCGCTGCGGCACTGGTTGGGATCGCTGAAGAGAAAGAAATTGGGCCCCGCCGGCAGGTCGACTTCCATCGAGCCATAGGCGCGGATGGCGGCATAGACCGCGCCGAAGCCCACCGCGCGCTCGGGGGCATCCCACACCGTGAAAGCGATGCGCCCGCCGGGACGCAGCACGCGGAAGGCTTCGCGCAGCGCGGCATCGGGATCGGACAGGTGGCACATGCCGAACCCGTTGACCACGACATCGAAGCTGGCGTCGCCAAAGGGCAGCGCCTGCGCGTCGGCCTGCTGGTAATCGATGTCGGGATAAAGCTTGCGCGCCAGCTGCACCTGCGCCATCGAGAAATCGATGCCAATGGCCTCGGCGCCGCGCCGCGCCGCCGCCGCGGCAATATGCCCCGAACCACTGGCGACATCGAGCACGCGCAGCCCGCTGCCGGCGCGCGCCTCGTCCAGCAACGCCCCGATCGATTGCCGGGTCACGTGCGACAGGTGCTCCTGGTAGCGGCTGACGACTTCGGGGTCTTCCCAGCCAGCCAGCTCAAAGGCGCGAAACGAATCTCCGGTGTGATCCATGCCCCCCTCCCAGGCGTCGGTGTCCAGGCTGCGGTTTGCGCGGGGACGAAGCGGGCACGATTGATGCGCCGCGCCCCCCTCCAGGCGAAGTATAGTCAGCGCGGCGGTGCCCATTGCCAGGCAATGGCCAGGCAATGGGCTGCGCTCACGCGAAGCGCAGCGTAGCGACCCCGGCAGCGATCAGGCAGGCGGCGCCCAGCCGCGCCGGCCCCACCCGCTCCTTGAGCAACAGCCCGGAAATCAACGCGCCGAACAGGATCGAGGTCTCGCGCAGCGCGGCGACCGGCGCTACCGGCGCGCGCGTCATCGCCCACAGCGACAGTCCGTACGAAGCCAGCGTGCCGCTACCGCCGACCAGCGCGAAGACCCAGTTGCACCGCACATAGCCGGCCAGCGCCGCACGTCGAGACATCAGCGCCCACGCCGCCAGCGGCAGCGCGGTCAGCACGAAGATCCAGAAGGCATAGGCAACCGGCGCACCGGAGCGCCGCACGCCGTTGCCGTCTATCAGCGTGTAGCCGGCGATCACCACCGCGTTCAGCAGCGCCAGCCAGATGCCTTCACGGCTGGCCCCGGTACGCGCGCACGCGGCCGGCAGCACCGCCATCGCCAGGATGCCGGCGCTGATCACCGCGATGCCGCACCAGGCCAGCGCCGACAGGTGCTCGCCCAGCCAGGCCACGCTGGCCACGGCCACCAGCGGCGGCGCCGAGCCGCGCATCAGCGGATAGGTCTGGCTCATGTCGGCGACGTGGTAGATGCGCGCCACCAGCGCGAAATAGACCACATGCACGCCGACAGAAGCCGCGATAAAGGGCCAGCTGACAGGGGCGGGCTGCGGCAGCGCGGGCAAAGCCACGGCGGCGAGCAAGCCGGCCGCCATGGCGACCATCACGGTCGACAGCATCTTGTCGCCGCCGCCCTTGACCACCGCATTCCAGGCGGCATGGAGGAAGGCGGCAAGCAGGACGACGGCGAAGACGGTCAGGGACATGGCACGGACGCGCGCAGCCGCGCGGGATCGGAGCGAACGGGGACCCGGCCCATTCTAGTGGCGCGGCCGCGCCGGCGCTGGCCGGCATGGGCACGGCCTTTACTTCGCTCCGCTCACACGCCAGACGACATTGCCGACGTCATCCGCCACCAGCAGCCCGCCGCGCTTGTCAATCGCCACGCCCACGGGCCGGCCGCGCGCATTGCCCTCGCCGTCGACAAAACCGGTCAGCACGTCGAAGGGCGCGCCGTGCGGGCGGCCGTTGTTGAACGGCACGAAGATGACCTTGTAACCCGCCAGCGGCCGCCGGTTCCAGGACCCATGCTGGCCCACGAACATGCCCTCGTTGAAGCGCGCCGGCAGGCTGTTGCCGGTGGCCGCCGCGAGTCCGAGCGCCGCGGTGTGCGCGCCGACGGCGTAGTCAGGCACGATGGCCCTGGCCACCAGGTCCGGCGCCGGCGGCTTGACGCGATTATCGACATGCTGGCCGAAGTAGCTGTACGGCCAGCCATAGAAGCCGCCGTCGCGCACCGAGGTAATGTAGTCGGGCACCAGGTCGCTGCCGATCTCGTCGCGCTCATTGACCGCGGTCCACAGCGCGCCGGTGACCGGCTCCCACGCCATGCCATTGGGATTGCGCAGGCCGCTGGCAAAAATGCGGTGCGATCCGTTCCTGGGATCGACCTCCCAGATCGCGGCGCGGCCTGCTTCCTTGTCCATGCCATTCTCGGCCACGTTGCTGTTCGAGCCCACCGTCACGTAGAGCTTGCGGCCGTCGCGGCTGGCGATGATGTTCTTGGTCCAGTGGTGGTTGAGCGGCCCGCCGGGCAGGTCCACCACCTTCTGTGGCGCCGCGGCAATCTGCGTCTGGCCGGGCTGGTACGGGAAGCGCAGCACCGCGTCGGTGGCAGCCACGTAGAAATCATTGCCGACCAGCGCCATGCCGAACGGCGAGTTGATGTCCTTCAGGAATATCGAGCGCTGGTCGGCAACGCCGTCGCCGTTGCTGTCGCGCAGCAGCGTGATGCGGTTGGCGCTGGGCGTGCCGGCGCCGGCACGCTTCATCATCTTCTTCTTGATCCAGCCCTTGATGCCCTTGCCGTCGTCGGGCTTGGGCGGGGCATTGCTCTCGGCCACCAGCACGTCGCCATTGGGCAGCACGTAGACCCAGCGCGGATGATCGAGCTTGTCGGCGAAGGCGGTCACCGCCATGCCCTCGGCCGGCACCGGGCGCTGGCCTTCGGCCCAGCCGACGGCGGGCGCGATCTTGACGGTGGGGATGGCTGTCTGGTCCGGCGGCGGCAGCTGCGGCGTGGGCCCGAAGCCCGCCTCGGAGGGCAGCTTGGCCGATTCGCCGCACGCGCCCAGCGCCACGGCGGCACCCGCCAGCAGCGCTGCGCCGCACCAGCGGGAAGACCAGCGGAACGAAGACGGGAAGGGCTTGGGCAGCGGCATGGTCCGGACTCCTCGGGCAAGGCAGGATGCGCCCGCTTCTGGACTATAGGAGCGGGCCGGCAGCCCCTCTGTAGGCGTCCGGGAAGCCCCGGCGTAGGACAATGCCCACGCCCGCCCCGCTTGCGGCGGCGCTCAGCCCCGATGCGGCGTATCCAGCCCCTTCACCACCGCCGGACGCTGCACGAACGCGTCCAGCGCGCGCCGCACGTTGGCGAAGTCCTTGAAGCCGACCAGGTCGCCTGCCTCATAGAAGCCGACCAGGTTGCGCACCCATGGGAAGGTGGCGATGTCCGCAATGGTGTACTCGTCGCCCATGATCCACGCGCGGCCGGCCAGGCGCTGCTCGAGCACGTTGAGCAGGCGCCGGCTTTCCGCCACGTAGCGGTCGCGCGGACGCTTGTCTTCATAGGCCTTGCCGGCGAACTTGTGGAAGAAGCCGACCTGCCCGAACATCGGCCCGATGCCGCCCATCTGGAACATCAGCCACTGGATGGTCTCGTAGCGCCGCGCCGGATCGGCCGGAATCAGCTTGCCCGACTTCTCGGCAAGGTACAGCAGGATCGCGCCCGATTCGAACAGCGGCAGCGGCTTGCCGCCCGGGCCGTTGGGATCGAGGATCGCGGGGATCTTGTTGTTCGGGTTGAGCGACAGGAATTCCGGCGAGAGCTGGTCGTCGGTGTCGAAGCGCACCAGGTGCGGCTCATACGGCAGGCCGGTCTCTTCGAGCATGATCGATGCCTTGACGCCGTTGGGCGTCGGCAGCGAATAGAGCTGGATGCGGTCGGGGTGCTGCGCCGGCCATTTGCGGGTGATCGGGAAGTCGGAAGGCTCTGGCACGTGGGCTCCAGTGGCGCGCTGCCCGCAGCACGGCGGGCAACGGATGGCGGAAACGGAGGATGATAGCCCGCCGGCGCAATCCGTGCCGGCGCCCCGCTCCAGACACAAAAGGGGCCCCGCAGGGCCCCTTCTTCTTCATGCCAATCTGGCTACCCGGCTTACACCGTCACCTGGTCAGCCACTTCCTTGAAGTCCTCGATCTGGTCGAAGTTCATGTACTTGTAGATCTTGTCGCCATTCTGGTTGATGACGCCAATATCGGCCATGTACTCGTCCTTGGTCGGGATGCGGCCCAGACGCGAGCAGATCGCAGCCAGTTCGGCGGAACCCAGGTACACGTTGGTGTTCTTGCCCAGGCGGTTCGGGAAGTTGCGGGTGCTGGTCGACATCACCGTGGCGCCTTCGCGGACCTGTGCCTGGTTGCCCATGCACAGCGAGCAACCTGGCATTTCGGTGCGGGCACCGGCGGTGCCGAACACGCCGTAGTGGCCTTCCTCGGTCAGCTGCTTCTGGTCCATCTTGGTCGGCGGAGCCACCCACAGCTTGACCGGAATGTCGCGCTTGCCTTCCAGCAGCTTGGAGGCTGCGCGGAAGTGGCCGATGTTGGTCATGCACGAACCGATGAAGACTTCGTCGATCTTGGCGCCGGCCACGTCCGACAGGGTCTTGACGTCGTCCGGGTCGTTCGGGCAGGCCACGATCGGCTCATGCACGTCGGCCAGGTCGATCTCGATCACGGCGGCGTACTCGGCGTCGGCGTCCGGCTCCAGCAGCTTCGGCTCGGCCAGCCAGCCTTGCATCGCCTGGATACGGCGCTGCAGGCTGCGCGGATCTTGATAACCCTGGGCGATCATCCACTTCAGCAGCGTGATGTTGCTGTTGATGTATTCGATGATCGGATCCTTGTTCAGGCGCACCGTGCAACCGGCGGCCGAACGCTCAGCCGAGGCGTCCGACAGCTCGAACGCTTGCTCGACCTTCAGGTCGGGCAGGCCTTCGATTTCCAGGATGCGGCCCGAGAAGATGTTCTTCTTGCCTTGCTTGGCCACGGTCAGCAGGCCTTGCTTGATCGCGTACAGCGGAATCGCGTTGACCAGGTCGCGCAGGGTCACGCCCGGCTGCATCTGGCCCTTGAAGCGGACCAGCACCGATTCCGGCATGTCCAGCGGCATCACGCCGGTGGCAGCGGCAAAGGCGACCAGGCCCGAGCCTGCAGGGAAGCTGATGCCGATCGGGAAGCGGGTGTGCGAGTCGCCGCCGGTGCCGACGGTGTCGGGCAGCAGCATGCGGTTCAGCCACGAGTGGATCACGCCGTCGCCCGGGCGCAGCGAGATGCCGCCGCGGGTGCTGATGAACTCGGGCAGGGTGTGGTGCGTCTTGACGTCGACCGGCTTCGGATAGGCGGCGGTGTGGCAGAACGACTGCATCACCAGGTCGGCCGAGAAGCCCAGGCAAGCCAGGTCCTTCAGCTCGTCGCGGGTCATCGGGCCGGTGGTGTCCTGCGAGCCCACCGAGGTCATCTTCGGTTCGCAGTAGGTGTTCGGGCGGATACCCTTGCCTTCCGGCAGGCCGCAGGCGCGGCCGACCATCTTCTGCGCCAGCGTGAAGCCCTTGCCGGTATCGGCCGGGTTCTGCGGCAGGCGGAACAGCGTCGACGGGGCCAGGCCCAGCGCCTCGCGCGCCTTGGCGGTCAGGCCACGGCCGACGATCAGCGGAATGCGGCCACCGGCGCGGACTTCGTCAAACAGCACGTCCGACTTGACCTTGAACTCGGCGATCACGGCGCCGTTCTTCAGGGCCTTGCCTTCATACGGGCGCAGCTCGACCACGTCGCCCATTTCCATCTGGGACACGTCCAGCTCGATCGGCAGCGCGCCGGCGTCTTCCATGGTGTTGTAGAAGATCGGGGCGATCTTGTTGCCCAGGCACACGCCGCCGAAGCGCTTGTTCGGGATGAAGGGGATGTCTTCGCCGGTGAACCACAGCACCGAGTTGGTGGCCGACTTGCGGCTGGAACCGGTACCGACCACGTCGCCCACGTAGGCGACCAGGTGGCCCTTTTCCTTCAGCGATTCAATGAACTTGACCGGGCCGCGCTTGCCGTCTTCTTCCGGCTGGAACGCCGCGCCTTCGCGCTTGTTCTTCAGCATGGCCAGCGCGTGCATCGGGATGTCCGGGCGGGTGGTGGCGTCCGGGGCCGGCGACAGGTCGTCGGTGTTGGTTTCGCCCGGCACCTTGAACACGGTGATGGTCAGGCTTTGCGGGACTTCCGGGCGGCTGGTGAACCACTCGGCGTCGGCCCAGCTCTGCAGCACGGCCTTGGCATTGGCGTTGCCCTTGTCGGCCTTTTCCTTCACGTCGTGGAAGGCGTCGAACATCAGCAGGGTCTTCTTCAGCGCGTCGGCGGCGACGGTGCCGACTTCGGCGTCGTCCAGCAGCTCGATCAGCGGCGAGATGTTGTAGCCGCCCAGCATGGTGCCGAGCAGTTCGGTGGCCTTGGCGCGGGAGATCAGCGCGCACGTTTCCTTGCCCAGGGCGACAGCGGCCAGGTAAGAGGCCTTGACCTTGGCGGCGTCATCCACGCCGGCGGGGACGCGGTTGGTGATCAGCTCGACCAGGTTCTGCTCTTCGCCGGCGGGCGGGTTCTTCAGCAGTTCGATCAGCTCGGCCGTCTGCTTGGCGGTCAGGGGCAGAGGAGGGATACCAAGCGCGGCGCGCTCGGCCACATGTGCGCGATAGTTTTCAAGCATGGGAACCTGCTGAGTAATTAGGTTTAGAAAATCTTCTGTTGACGTCGCGATTGTAGTCCTTCGTCGGGTTCTGGTCAAATGTCTTATATCTTATATAAGAGTTGTGGTTGGAAAACTTAAGTAAATCAATGGGTTTTTGGATGTAAGACCGTGGGGAGTTGCATGGGGGCTACCTGAGTAGCGTAGTAGGGAATGGGGGTGGGGGGGCTGGTTTATGCCTGCGGCTTGGCATCTGGTAGATGTTGATATGCCCTGGTTTCGCCCCTAAAGGGGCGACCTACTTTTGCCCGAGCGGCAAAAGTAGGCAAAAGCGCGTCGCCTGCGGCTGGCTGAGCCAATTTGGCGCTTCCGGTCATATGGGCGGCTTTGGTCTCAGTGACGCGTGGTCCCGGTTCGACCCTGCTACGCCAGGTGAGTGAGTGTGGGTGCCTGGCGAATTCCCACTTTTGAACGATCCCCAGGACGGACGTAGGCCGCCTGCTGCCGGCGCTCTCGCATCATCGCCTTCGGCTGCGCTGCGCGCGGCTCAGTATCGCGGGGGAGGCGGCTGGGGCAGGACTGCGTCGCTGCGCTCGCACGACGTTATCGCTGGTGATATCCCCTGAAAACCGCAGGCGGACCTGTCCGTATTTTTGTGTGCGAGGCAGTTTTGAATTCGGTTAGCCTCGGGCTGCGGTAAATCGCTCGCCATAC
>NZ_JAGIQB010000276.1:0-372 GCF_017815025.1 Cupriavidus phytohabitans | reverse complement strand
AGCGGACCTATCCGGAATTTTGTGTACGAGGCATATCATGGAGGTAATGACCATGGATATGCCAATGAAGAAGAAACGTACAGTGGCGTCTCAGGCAGCGGCCCGCGGGCCGCTGCCGGCTTTGCCTGAGGGCTTGCTGGATGAGGTGGTCAAAGGGCCGATGACCCCCAGCGAGGTCCAGGACCTGATGCTAGCGTTCAACAAGGCCATCATCGAACGGGCGATGAACGCCGAGATGAGCATGCATTTGGGCTATAAGCCAGGCGAGCCCAAGCCGGCCGAGCAGTCCAATGCCCGTAACGGCCTCAGCGGCAAGACCGTGATCACCGAGCGCGGCCCGGTGCGGGTCGAGTTGCCACGCGACCGCGATGG
>NZ_JAGIQB010000275.1:0-385 GCF_017815025.1 Cupriavidus phytohabitans | reverse complement strand
CGCTGGTTGAATCATTTTCTGGCCTTCAAGTTTCACGACCGCAAATTCTACTTCCGTACCGTTACTGCGACAGAACCTCGCTTGAACAGGGGCGGAGATCGTTCAGCAAATAATCCCTTGTGGACTATCGCCATGGTGCGAATGCGCAGTGATCCCAGGACACGGTCATACGTCGAACGCCGAACGAAGGAAGGCATGTCCAAGAAAGAGATTCATCGCTGCCTCAAGCGCTATATCGTCAGGGAGTTGTACCCCCTCATCTTGGCCGATCTGACCGATTCGAGCCGCGGCGCTTGACATAGGAGCGTCACTCTTACCGAGCTACAGTGGCGCATGCGTCGCGCACCCGGCGCCGTGACGCCAGCCGTCCTGCTGCGAAGCTCGA
>NZ_JAGIQB010000274.1:0-387 GCF_017815025.1 Cupriavidus phytohabitans | reverse complement strand
GATAGCAAACTGGTTCATGGCGGACTTCCAGTCATAAGTCGTGCGAACGGACTTCGTCAGTACGTTGCGCAGTGCCAACCACAGCAACTTGATCGCCGCCTCATCCGAAGGGAAGTGGCCACGAGTCTTGATGATCTTGCGCAACTGCATGTTCAAGCTCTCAATGGCATTGGTTGTGTAGATCACCCGCCGGATATCGGACGGGAACACGAAGAACGGTGTGACGTACTCCCAGGCGCGTCGCCACGACTGCACGATCATTGGGTACTTGACGCCCCACGGGCCGTCGGCGAAGTCCTGCAGCGCCTGCCCGGCCTCCTGTTCGCTGGCCGCGCTGTAGATCGGCCGCAGCGCCTGTGCCAGCACCTTGCGCTCCTTGTAGTTGGC
>NZ_JAGIQB010000273.1:0-392 GCF_017815025.1 Cupriavidus phytohabitans | reverse complement strand
AGACCGCTGACGACTACGAGGCCTTGCTGCCTTGGAATCTCAAGACATCCGCTGTTTAGCCGAACTCGTATCCGACCACAAGAGGCGTTGTTAGTCGACCGCTTACCTTCAAGTTTCACGACCGCAAATTCTACTTCCGTACCGTTACTGCGACAGAACCCGCAAAACGCCGTCTACCTGGCCTTGGGCGTCCTGCCGGACGGCACGCACGATATCCTAGGCTTATGGATCGAAAGCATCGAAGGAGGCAAGTTCCGGATGAAGTTGTTCAATGACCTGAAGACCCGTCGTGGCACGCAGGACAGTCACTGATGACCTTAACAGGCTGCTGAAGTACTAGCCGCGCAAAAAGCGAAGCTTGCCTCTACAAGGCTGAAGGGCTCGCTATTTTT
>NZ_JAGIQB010000272.1:0-392 GCF_017815025.1 Cupriavidus phytohabitans | reverse complement strand
GCCGGATCAGCAGAAACTCGCCGCCTGAGAACCGGCCACGATCAGCCCTCGTACACCAAATTTGACAATACCTCTTTCTTCAGGCCGCGCACCATCACCTGACGCATGCGTCCCACGGTCTTGACCCACCCAAAGCCCTGTTCGATCAGCTTGCGCTTTTGTTGCGAGACCGCATAACCGGCGCTGGAAGCAATGGCATCAGGAACGGCCGAGCGACGCCCCGATGTGTTCTGCGCCACGTGGGGCGTCACCTTAATTTCCAGGCAGGCCTCAATGAACTCGTGCGCGTCATAGCCCTTGTCGGCGCCCACGGTGACTTCCACATTCAGGTCTTCAATCACCTGCCTGGCATCGTTGAGCATGACCTTTGCGGCCTCGCGCTCGGCGTGTCC
>NZ_JAGIQB010000271.1:0-399 GCF_017815025.1 Cupriavidus phytohabitans | reverse complement strand
TGCCAGTGCCGAACTACACGACATTGAGCCGCCGCGCGCAGAATCTGAACCTCGTGCTGCCCGCCTCGCGTACCGGCGAGCCGCTGCATCTGGTGATCGACAGCACTGGGCTGAAGCTTTACGGCGAGGGCGAGTGGAAGGTACGCAAGCACGGTTGGTCCAAGCGACGGACTTGGCGCAAGGTCCATCTCGCCATGGACGCGAACACCGGCCAAATCTGTGCTGCACTGATGACCCACCAGGACGTTGGCGATGGCGAAGTATTGGCCGACCTGCTCGATCAGATCCCGGCTGATACGCCGATCGATACCATCGGAGGCGACGGCGCTTACGACAGCAAGCCGTGCCACGCGGCGATTGCCGCGCGGGATGCACAGCCCTCGATTCCACCACGCGATG
>NZ_JAGIQB010000270.1:0-405 GCF_017815025.1 Cupriavidus phytohabitans | reverse complement strand
TAAGGAGTCCTCAGATTAACGATTCAGCAAGTCGTCGCGCTGACGTCCACTGCCGGTATTTCAGCAGCCTGCTAAAGCTTTCGATCAGCTTTGGCGAGGATCCCTTGGGCTCAGCCCAGGCAAATCAGTTTGGTCATAGCGTAGTCCTTCTGTCCAGCTTCGCTAAACGTTGGCACGTCGGGAGTGTCAGCGTGTGTGCCGTACCGGTGACGGCCAGTGCCACCCTCTGGCTGTGGGATTACGGTCGGCGTTGCGGTGATTGATGCGGAAGCAGATTTGCTGGTGAAGAGGGTGCAGTGAAAAATCCGGTTCCGTCGCAATAAGGAGATAGGGGCGAGCGGGGGACGGAAAGGTGCTGCGGTTAGGCCACCAGGGAGTAGAACTGCTCGGCAGCGGACGGACTGC
>NZ_JAGIQB010000031.1:0-94350 GCF_017815025.1 Cupriavidus phytohabitans | reverse complement strand
CATACCAACCTGGCCAGCATGGTGGCGGCCGACGCCTCGGCGCTCTATGCCCGCAACGTGCTGGATTTCCTCAAGCTGGTCATCGACAAGGATGGCCAGTACACGCTCAACCTGGAAGACGACATCGTCGCCGCCTGCCTGATGTGCCGGGACGGCCAGGTCGTGCGCGAGGCGGCGTAATACGCGGCGTAATACCTGGGGGCGCCCCGCGCGCCCGCCAGCGATCATCCTGATCAGCATGAAGAACGCGATCAAGGAAATCAGGAAGGTCTGAGGTCTTGCTCCCCTCTCCGGCAATTGGGAGAGGGAGCACGCAAACGGTCATTCAGAGCCCCGGCCGTTCGCGCGCCGCAGTACAGCAAAAAAGAACACAGTAAAACGCTGCATCCCGGTTTCAAAGCAACGGAGGAGAAGTCGATGGAGATGGTGAACCACACGGTGATCAACCTGATCATCTTCGTGCTGGCAATCTACGTGGGCTACCACGTGGTCTGGACAGTCACGCCAGCCCTGCATACGCCACTGATGGCGGTAACCAACGCGATCTCGGCCATCATCATCGTCGGCGCGATGCTCGCCGCGGGCCTGACCGAGGGCGCCACAGGCCGCATCATGGGCACGCTGGCGGTGGCATTGGCAGCGGTCAACGTGTTCGGCGGCTTCCTGGTCACGCAGCGCATGCTGGAGATGTTCAAGAAGAAGGAGCCGAAGGCCAAGGCGACCGAAACCAAGCAGGCACTGGCCGGGGAGGGCGCGTAATGGCAGCCGGCCTCGTCAGCATGAACCTCGTCACCCTGCTCTACCTGGTGGCCTCGGTCTGCTTTATCCAGGCGCTCAAGGGGCTGTCGCACCCGGCCTCGGCGCGCAAGGGCAATGCCTTCGGCATGATCGGCATGGCCATCGCGGTAATCACCACGCTGGTCCTGATCATCAAGCTCAAGAATGATTTCCTGGCGGCCGGCACGGCGCAGTCGTCGGTGGGCTCCGGCCTGGCGCTGATCTTCGGCGCGCTGGTGGTGGGCGGCGGCATCGGCGCTTACGTGGCGCGCAAGGTGCAGATGACCAAGATGCCCGAACTGGTGGCAGCGATGCACTCGCTGATCGGTCTCGCGGCGGTGTTCATCGCGGTGGCCGCGGTGGCCGAGCCGGCCGCATTCGGCATCACGCCGGCAGGCTCGCACCTGATCCCGCTGGGCAACCGCATCGAGCTGTTCATCGGCTGCTTCGTCGGCGCCATCACCTTCTCCGGTTCGGTGATCGCCTTCGGCAAGCTGGCCGGGCGCTACAAGTTCCGCCTGTTCCAGGGCGCGCCGGTGGTGTTCCCCGGCCAGCACTGGCTGAACCTGCTGCTGGCGGTGGCGATGGTCGGCTTCGGCATCATCTTCTTCATGTCGCAGGCCTGGCTGCCGTTCCTGATCATGCTGGCGATCGCCTTCGTGCTGGGCGTGCTGATCATCATCCCGATCGGCGGCGCCGACATGCCGGTGGTGGTGTCGATGCTGAACTCGTACTCGGGCTGGGCGGCCGCCGGCATCGGTTTCTCGCTGAACAACCCGATGCTGATCATCGCCGGCTCGCTGGTGGGATCGTCCGGTGCCATCCTCTCGTACATCATGTGCAAGGCGATGAACCGCTCGTTCTTCAACGTGATCCTGGGCGGCTTCGGCGGCGCGACGTCAGCGGCCGCAGCGGGCGACCAGCAGCAGCGCCCGGTCAAGTCGGGCTCCGCCGACGATGCCGCCTTCCTGATGGGCAACGCCGAGACCGTGATCATCGTGCCGGGCTACGGCCTGGCCGTGGCGCGCGCGCAGCACGCCCTGAAGGAACTGACCGAGAAGCTGGCCGAGAAGGGCGTGACCGTCAAGTACGCGATCCACCCGGTGGCCGGCCGCATGCCGGGCCACATGAACGTGCTGCTGGCCGAGGCCGAGGTGCCGTACGACCAGGTCTTCGAGATGGAAGACATCAACAGCGAGTTCGGCCAGGCCGACGTGGTGCTGGTGCTGGGCGCCAACGACGTGGTCAACCCGGCGGCCAAGACCGATCCCAAGTCGCCGATCGCCGGGATGCCGATCCTGGAGGCGTACAAGGCCAAGACCATCATCGTCAACAAGCGCTCGATGGCGGCCGGCTACGCGGGTCTCGACAACGAGCTGTTCTACATGGACAAGACCATGATGGTGTTCGGCGACGCCAAGAAGGTGGTCGAGGACATGTTCAAGGCGGTCGACTAAGACGGCCGTGCCAGCAGGCGGCCGGGCGTTCCCGGTCGCTTGCGGCGCCGTGCCTTGCAAGGCAGCCACGGCGCGCTATACTGGCCTGCGAATGCGCACGCCGGCTTGCCGAATGCGCCGAACCCCTGCCCGCCGGCCCCGACGCCAACGCATCATGACCTTCAACCCGCATGACCGGAACCTGTCGGTCTTCCATCACCCGGTCCTGACCGTCCTCGTCGACGACAGCAAATCGTTCATCGACAGCCTGGCGTTCCAGATGGATGCCTCGCGCGCGGTCATCACCTTCACCGACCCGCGTGAAGCGCTGCAATGGATCCGCGAGGCCTATGCCACCCGCTTCCCCGGCTTCCTGCCGGTGCGGGTCACGCATGACGACCTGACCTTCCTGACCGAGCGCCGCACCGTCCAGCTCGATATCGACCGGATCTACCGCCAGATCCACGATATCAACCGCTTCCTGCAGCCGGGCGTGATCGTGGTGGACTACTCGATGCCGCAGATGGACGGGCTGGAGTTCTGCCAGGCACTGCAGGACCTGCCGTGCAAGACCATCCTGCTGACCGGCACCGCTGACGAAAGCATCGCCGTGCAGGGCTTCAACCACGGGCTGATCGACCGCTATGTAAAGAAGCACGACAGCAATATGGTGGAGCGGCTGGACCTGGAAATCGAGGCCATGCAGCATGCGTACTTCGCCACGCTGTCGCGCACGCTGCGCGAGTTGCTGACGCGGCATTCGTTCTCGTTCCTGTCCGACCCGGCCATGACCGAGCGGGTGCGCCAGCTGACGGCGCGCTACGGCTTTGTCGAGTACTACCTGTACCCCAACCCGGCCGGCATCCTGCTGTTGACTGCGCAAGGCCACGCCACGCTGATGGTGATCGAGACCCGCGCCGGCCTGATGAGCCAGGTGGAATCGGCCGAAGCCTACGACGCCCCCGCCGCGCTGATCGAAGGCCTGCGCGAGGGCCGCCTGGTGCCGTTCTTCTGGCCGGGCAACGGCATGTACACGCCCGCCTGCATCGACTGGGAGCAATACTGCCTGCCGGCCGAGCGCTGCGAAGGCAACGAAGAGTTCTTCTACGCCCTGTTCGACCTCCCGCGCCACCTGCTGCAGGAGCCGGTGGTCAGCCTGCAGGGCTTCCTGGCCGATTTTTCCCGCAATCCCGAGGCCCTGACGGGACGCAACCGCGGCTGACCCTGCGTGGCCTGCCGGGGGCGCGGAGGCGCTCAGTCCGCCTGCTGTGCCCGGTTGGCGCCTCGCACCATGTCGAACCGGAACAGCCGGCATTCGATATTGCCGTTGTAGAGCGGCGTGCGGCGCGATTCCTTCAGCCGCAACCGGCGCGGGAAGCCCAGGTCGCCGGTAAAGACCCACGCCTGCCAGCCCGCGAAGTTCTGCTTGAGCGTCGTGGCAAAGGCACTGGCGAACTGGTTGGCGGCCGCCTCCTCCACCTCGTCTCGCGGCATTTCCTCGTCCGGCATGCGGCGCTGCCCGCGCACCGCGATGCGCTCGCCGTACGGCGGGTTCATCAGCAGCAGGCCCGGCTCGTCGTAGGGCGGCTGCACGAAGCGTGCATCGACCTGCTTGGTGCGCGCCTCGCCCGGCAGGCCGGCGCGCTGCCAGTTGGCCTGCGTGATGGCCAGCATGTCTGTCGAGATGTCCGATCCCACCACCTGCAACTCATCGGCCGAGGCCAGCATGCGCGCGCGCTGGGCGTCGTCCTTGAGCTTCTGCCATGCCTTGCGGTCAACGCCCTTGAGCCATTCGAAGGCAAAGCTGCGGCTGCCGCCCGGGGCGATGTCCAGCGCCACCTGGGCGGCCTCGATCAGGAACGTCCCGCTGCCGCACATCGGGTCGTAGAACGGCCGGAAGGTCTGCCCCGGCACCCAGCCCGCCAGGCGCAGGATGCCCGCGGCCAGGTTTTCCTTCAGCGGCGCCTCGCCCTTCTCGGTGCGCCAGCCGCGCTTGAACAGGGGCTCGCCAGTGGTGTCCAGGTACAGCGTGCAATCGCGCTCGGTCAGGTGAGCATAGACGCGCACATCGGGGCTGACAGTATCGACACTCGGGCGGGCGCCCAGGCGCTCGCGCATGGCATCGCAGACGCCGTCCTTGACCCGCAGCGCGGTGAAATTCAGGCTGCGCAGCGGCGACTTGTGCGCGGTGATATCGACGCGCAGCGACTCGTCCGGCGAAAACCACTGCTCCCAGCGCACGCCGCGCGCCAGGGTGTAGATGTCGTCCTCGTGCCGGTAGCCGCGCGCGGCCACGCGCAGCAGCACGCGGCTGGCGATGCGCGAATGCAGGTTGACGGCATAGGCGGCGGCCATCTCGCCAGAGAAGTTGACCCCGCCCGGCACCTCCTGGTGCACCGTGAACGGCGCCAGCGCGGCCATGCCCGGCCGGGCGGCGATCTCGCGCAGTTCTTCGGCGAGGGCGCTCTCCAGGCCGCGCGGGCAAGGGGCAAAGAAGGCTTGGGTCATGGGTCAGGTTTCCTGCAAACAAAAACGTCCGCCGTAGCGGACGGGAGATATCCGATAGCTTAGTTCAAGCGGCGGCGAGCGCGCGCTCGAGGAAGTCGAGCCGGTCCTGGCCCCAGAAGGGCTGGCCGTCGAACACATACCACGGCGCGCCGAACACGCCGGCCGAGATCGCGTCCTGCGTGTTCTGCACGTAGGCCGCCTGCACCGACTGGGCCTCGCTGGCCTTGAGCAGGCCAGCGCCATCCAGTCCGGCCTCGTCGGCGATCTGCGCCAGCGTGGCGGCATCGGCAATATTGCGCTGCTGCGCCCACACCGCCGCGCCGATCGCGCCGGTCAGCTGCATCGCGCGCGCGGTGCCGTGCGCCAGCTGCGCCGCGATGATCAGCTTGCTGGCCGCGTCGCCGGAGACCGGGAAGTAGGTTGGCTCCAGGTTCAGCGGCAGGTCCAGGAACGCGCTCCAGCGCTTGAGCTCGACCAGCCGGTAGGCCTGGCGCTGCGGCGGGCGCTGCGCCAGCGGCAGTCCGCCGGAGACGGAGAATACCTTGCCCATGTCGCACGGCTTCAGGTTCACCTGCACGTCGTGGCGCTGGGCGATGGCAGCGAAGCGGGCATGGCCCAGGTAGACGAACGGCGACTGCGGCGTCAGGTAGTAGTCAACCAGCTTGCTCATCTCGATCTCGCAATTTGTGGAACGGGCGCCCGGCTCAAAACGGCTTGACGACCACCAGGATCACCACCGCCAGCAGCACCAGCACCGGCAGCTCGTTGAACCAGCGATAAAACTTGTGCGAGCGCGTGTTGCGCCCGCCTTCGAACTTGCGCAGCAGCACGCCGCAGCCGTGGTGGTAGCCGATCAGCACCAGCACCAGCGCCAGCTTGGCATGCATCCAGCCCTGCCCGGTGCCGCGCCCGATCCCGTAGCCCAGGTACAGCCACAGTCCGAACACCACCGCCGGCACCGCCAGCATGGTCATGAAGCGGAACAGCTTGCGCGCCATCAGCAGCAGGCGCTCGGTGCTGGCGGCATTGGTCTCCATCGCCAGGTTGACGAAGATGCGCGGCAGGTAGAACAGGCCGGCGAACCACGAAACGACGAAGACGATATGCAGCGCTTTGACCCAGAGCATCGGCGGACAGACGTTGGCTTGCGGTTGTTATTGTTGTTGGCGGGCCGGCGTCAGGTCCGGATCTCGCCGTGCCCGAACACCACGTACTTGAGCGAGGTCAGCCCTTCCAGCCCGACCGGGCCGCGCGCGTGCAGCTTGTCGTTGGAGATGCCGATCTCCGCGCCCAGGCCGTATTCGAAACCATCGGCAAAGCGGGTCGAGGCGTTGATCATCACGCTGGCCGAATCGACCTCGCGGATAAAGCGCATGCCCGCCGAGTAGTCCTCGGTGATGATCGAATCGGTATGGTGCGAGCCGTATTCGTTGATATGCGCGATGGCTTCATCGAGGGCGGCAACGGTCTTGATGGCGAGGATCGGGGCCAGGTATTCCAGGCGCCAGTCTTCCTCGGCGGCATCGACCAGCCCGCTGAAGCCGGCGGCCTCCAGCGTGGCGCGGGTTGCCGGGCAGACGCGCAGCTCGACGCCCTTCTCCTGGTAGATGCGGCACAGCGGCGGCAGCGCGGCGGCGGCGATGTCCCGCGACACCAGCAGCGTTTCCATGGTGTTGCACGGCGCGTAGCGCTGGGTCTTGGCGTTGTCGCAGACGCGCACGGCGCGGTCCAGGTCGGCGGCGGCATCGATGTAGACGTGGCAGATGCCGTCCAGGTGCTTGATCATCGGCACGCGCGCTTCTTCCATCAGGCGCGCGATCAGGCTCTTGCCGCCGCGCGGCACGATCACGTCGACGAATTCGGTCATGGTGATCAGGCGGCCGACCGCGGCACGGTCGGTGGTCTCGATCACCTGCACGGCCTCTGGCGGCAAGCCGGCGGCGGCCAGGCCTTCGGCCACCAGCGCGGCCAGCGCGGTGTTGGATTCGATTGCCTCGGATCCGCCGCGCAGGATGGTGGCGTTGCCCGACTTCAGGCACAGCGCCGCGGCATCGATGGTCACGTTCGGGCGCGACTCATAGATGATGCCGATCACGCCCAGCGGCACGCGCATCTGGCCGACCTGGATGCCGGTCGGGCGGAACTTCATGTTCGAGATCTCGCCGATCGGGTCGGCCAGCGCGGCGATCTGCTCCAGGCCGGCGGCCATGGTGGCGATGGCCTTGTCCGACAGCGTCAGGCGGTCGACGAAGGCGGCGTCCTGGCCGTTGGCGCGGGCACGCTCCACGTCGCGCGCATTGACGGCCTTGAGCTTGTCGGCATCGCGGCGGATGGCGGCGGCGATGGTCAGCAGCGCCTGGTTCTTGTCCGCCGTCGAGGCACGCGCCATCGCGCGCGACGCCGCGCGGGCCTGGCGGCCGACGCGGTCCATGTATTGGTTGAGGTCGAGCTCGTTCATGTCAGTGGCCGGGGGAAGGCCGTCAGTGTGTGTATTTCTCCCCTCTCCCGCAGGCAGGAGAGGGGAGCAAATCTTCGGGACGCGAACGCTAGCGGGCAACCATCAGCGCCAGCTGCTGCAAGCCATCCCACGGCTCAGCCGGCAATGGCGCGCTGCCCGGTGGGGGCAGGTCCTGCAGGCCCTTGACCTGGCGGTCCAGCCGCGCGGCCAGCGCCAGCGCCGCTTCCAGCCGTGGCAGCTGCAGCCGCTGCGCGGCCTGCGGCACCAGCCGCTCGCGCGGGCCCCAGACGCGCAGTTCGCGCATCAGCACGCCCGCCGGCTTGCCGGCCGCAAGGCCTTGCCGGACCTTGGATAATACGCGAATTTCCTCGGTCAGCGCCCACAGCACCAGCACCGTGGCCTCGCCCTCGCCGCGCAGCCCTTCGAGCATGCGCACCAGCCGCGGCACGTCGCCCGACAGCATCGCCTCGGACAGCTTGAATACGTCGTAGCGGGCCACGTTCAGCACCGCGTCGTGGACCTGGTCGAAGCTCAGTTCGCCCGGCGGGTACAGCAGCCCCAGCTTCTGGATTTCCTGGTGCGCCGCCAGCAGGTTGCCCTCGACCTTGTCGGCGATGAATTGCAGCGCGCGCCGGCCCGGCTCGCCGCCCTCGACCCGCTGCTGCTGCAGCGCCAGCCGCTCGCCGACCCAGGCCGGCAGCCGGGTGCGGTCCACCGTGTCGACCTTGATCGACACGCCCGCGCCTTCCAGCGCCTGGAACCACGCCGACTTGGAAGTGGCGAAATCCAGCCGCGGCAGCGTCACCAGCAGCACCACGTCCGGCGACGGCTGTGCCGCCACCGCGCGCAGCGCTTCGCCGCCATCCTTGCCGGGCTTGCCCGAAGGGATGCGCAGCTCGACGATCTTGCGGTCGCCGAACAGCGACATCGACTGCTGCGCCTCGACCAGCTGGCCCCAGTGGAAGCCGCGCTCGGCCACCAGCACCTCGCGCTCCGAAAACCCCGCTTCACGCGCGGCGGCGCGCAGGCGATCCACCGCCTCCAGCACCAGCAGGTGCTCGTCGCCATGCACCACGTACAGCGGCGCCAGGCCCTTGGCCTTCGCCTGCTTCAGGTGCGCGTCGAGCCCGTCGAGCTTGAGTTGCATGCCGTAAATCTGCCCCGCTCAGATGGCCTTGACCGCTGCCAGCCGGCGCATCAGCTGCTGCACGATATCGCGCTGCATGTCGCGGTACAGCTGCTGCTCTTCGTAGTCCTTGGCCAGCGTGTTGGCTTCGTTGTAGGTCAGGTCGCGCGTCAGCACCAGCTGCGACGGCGCGATCAGTTCCTTGCCGGCGGCATCGCGCAGGCGGAAGGTGAAGCGCTGCGTCAGGCGGTATTCGCGCACCACGCCTTCGGTCGTGATCGACAGGATGGACTTGGTGCGGGTGTCCTGCAGCACGTCCAGCAGCGCGTCAGCCTCTTTCTGGTCGGCCACCACCTGGGTGTCGGAGCCGCCGCGGATGGCGCGGCGCAGGTCCGCGCCCATCAGCGAGTTGGGCGGAATCCCGATATAGAGCCGCTTGAACGCGAAGTCCGAATTGCCGCGCAGATGGAAGCCGCAGCCGGCCAGCAGGCCCGTTGCCGGCACCGCCAGCATCGCCGCGAGCACCTTGCGGCGGCCCATGTTCAGTCGCTTCATTCTTGGCGATTCCTCAGTCAGGTTCCGGGCCGCTGACCCGTTACAGCACCACGTTCACCAGCCGGCCCGGCACCACCACGATCTTCTTGGGCGCCTTGCCTTCGGCAAACTTGGCCACGGTCTCGCAGCCGGCGGCCGCCGCCTCGATCGCGGCGCGGTCGGCGCTGGCCGGCACGGTGATACTGCCGCGCACCTTGCCGTTGATCTGCAGCACCAGCTCGATCTCGCTGCGCACCAGCGCGGCTTCATCGACCTGCGGCCACGGCGCGTCGAGCAGGTCGCCGGATTCGGCGGCGAAGCCCAGCTGGTCCCAGAGGCCGTGGGTGATGTGCGGCACCACCGGGTACAGCACGCGTAGCAGGATGCCGAAGCACTCGCGGCGCGCGGCCGGCGAAGCGGTCTTGGCGTCTTCTAGCGCGTTCAGCATCTTCATCGTGGCCGAAACCACGGTGTTGTACTGGATGCGCTGGTAGTCGTAGTTAGCCTGCTTGAGCACGCCGTGGATCTCGCGGCGCAGCCCGGCGTCATCGGCCGTGATGGCGCTGCCGGCGCCATCGCGCAGCGCGGCGGCGCTGGCATAGCCGTAGTTCCACACGCGGCGCAGGAAGCGCGAGGCGCCCTCCACGCCCGAGCCGCTCCACTCAAGCTGCTGCTCGGGCGGCGCGGCGAACATCACGAACAGGCGTGCGGTATCGGCGCCGTACTGGTCGATCAGCGCCTGCGGGTCGATGCCGTTGTTCTTGGACTTCGACATCTTCTCGATGCCGCCGATCACCACCGGCTGGCCGTCGGCCTTCAGCGTGGCGCCCACCGGGCGGCCGCGCTCGTCGGTCTGCACGTCGACGTCGGCCGGGTTGTACCAGTGCTTCTTGCCCGAGGCGTCTTCGCGGTAGAAGGTCTCGTTCAGCACCATGCCCTGCGTCAGCAGGTTGGTGAAGGGCTCGTCGAACTTGACCAGGCCCAGGTCGCGCATGACCTTGGTCCAGAAGCGCGCGTACAGCAGGTGCAGGATCGCGTGCTCGATGCCGCCGATGTACTGGTCCATCGGCATCCAGTAGTCGTTGCGGGCATCGACCATGGTGGCCGCGTCCGGGCAGGTATAGCGCATGTAGTACCAGCACGAATCGATGAAGGTATCCATCGTGTCGGTCTCGCGGCGCGCGGGCTTGCCACACGACGGGCAGGTGCACTGCAGGAAGCGCGGATCCTTGGCCAGCGGGTTGCCGGTGCCGTCCGGCACCAGGTCTTCGGGCAGCACCACCGGCAGGTCCTGTTCAGGCACCGGCACCACGCCGCAGCTGTCGCAGTGGATCAGCGGGATCGGCGTGCCCCAGTAGCGCTGGCGCGAGATGCCCCAGTCGCGCAGGCGCCAGGTGGTCTTCTTCTCGCCCAGGCCCATGGCGCCCAGGTCGGCGGCGATGGCTTCCACCGCGGCCTGATAGCCGAGGCCATCGTACTTGCCGCTGTGGATGCAGGTGCCGTTTTCCTTGTCGCCGTACCATTCCTGCCAGGCTTCGGTCGAGTACGGCTGGCCCTTCACGTCGATCACTTGCTTGATCGGCAGGTTGTACTTGTTGGCGAAGGCAAAGTCGCGCTCGTCATGCGCGGGCACGCCCATCACGGCGCCGTCGCCGTAGCTCATCAGCACGTAGTTGCCGACCCACACGTCGACCTTTTCGCCGGTCAGCGGGTGCACGACCTGCAGGCCGGTCGGCATGCCCTTCTTCTCCATGGTCGCCATGTCGGCTTCCATGACCGAGCCGTGCTTGCATTCGTCGATGAAGGCAGCCAGCTCGGGATTGTTCAGCGCGGCGTGCGTGGCCAGCGGGTGCTCGGCGGCGACCGCGCAGAAGGTCACGCCCATGATGGTGTCGGCGCGCGTGGTGAAGACGTAGAGCTTGCCGTCGTTGATCGGCTTGCCATCCTCGCCCGGGATGTCATGGGTGAAGGCGAAGCGCACGCCCACGCTCTTGCCGATCCAGTTCTGCTGCATCACCTTGACGCGCTCGGGCCAGCCCAGGCCATCCAGGTCGCCCAGCAGTTCCTCCGCATACTCGGTGATGCGCAGGTAGTACATCGGGATCTCGCGCTTTTCCACCACCGCGCCCGAGCGCCAGCCGCGGCCGTCGATGACCTGCTCGTTGGCCAGCACGGTCTGGTCGACCGGATCCCAGTTGACGGTGCCGGTCTTGCGGTAGGCAATGCCCTTTTCCAGCATCTTCAGGAACAGCCACTGGTTCCAGCGGTAGTAGTCCGGGCTGCAGGTGGCGACCTCGCGCGACCAGTCGATCGCCAGGCCCATCGACTGCATCTGCTTCTTCATGTAAGCGATGTTGTCGTAGGTCCAGGCAGCCGGCGCCACGCCGTTGTTCAGTGCGGCGTTTTCCGCCGGCATGCCGAAGGCGTCCCAGCCCATCGGCATCAGCACGTTGTTGCCGTTCATGCGCAGGTAGCGCGCCATCACGTCGTTGATGGTGTAGTTGCGCACGTGGCCCATGTGCAGCTTGCCCGACGGGTATGGGAGCATCGAGCAGGCATAGAACTTGGGCTTTTCCTTGCCGTCGGGGCCCGCTGCATGCTCCGACACGCGGTAGGCGTCGATGGCTTGCCAGTGCTGCTGGGCGGCTTGTTCAACGGCGGAAGGAAGGTATTTGTCTTGCATGGTCGGGACAGCAGTCAGGGCAACGATCAGGGCAGCGTCTGCGCGGCAACTGGCCTGCCGGCAGCCGGGGAAGCGTTGGAATGTAGGCGGCGGGCGCCCGTCTGGGCGCCCGTCCGGCGAGCAATGCTAAAGCAATCGATTATAACCGTGGCGACAGCCCTGGCCGCCCCGGGGCGCCTTACTTCAGGCCCAGCACGTCCTGCATGTCGAACAGGCCATTGGGCTTGTCGGCCAGGAAACGGGCCGAACGCACGGCACCGTCGGCATACGACTGGCGGCTGGACGACT
Organism: Cupriavidus phytohabitans; assembly: GCF_017815025.1. Lineage (NCBI taxonomy): Bacteria > Pseudomonadati > Pseudomonadota > Betaproteobacteria > Burkholderiales > Burkholderiaceae > Cupriavidus > Cupriavidus phytohabitans. Next base: position 82,540 of record NZ_JAGIQB010000031.1, on the reverse strand, counting down.
TGTGGCTGATCTCGATGCGCTCGCCGATGCCGGCAAACATCACGGTGTGGTCGCCGACGATGTCGCCGCCGCGGATGGTGGCAAAGCCGATCGAATTGGGATCGCGCTCGCCGGTATGGCCTTCGCGGGCATAGACGGCGCAGGTCTTCAGGTCGCGGCCGAGCGCATCGGCGATCACTTCACCCATCTTCAGCGCGGTGCCCGACGGGGCGTCGACCTTGAAGCGGTGATGGGCCTCGATCACTTCGATGTCGTAGGTGGACAGCAGCTTGGCCGCCACTTCCAGCAGCTTGAAGGTGGCATTGACGCCAACGCTGAAATTGGCGGCAAAGACGATGCCGATGGACCTGGCGGCCTCGGCCAGCGCGGCCTTGCCGGCATCGTCGAAGCCGGTGGTGCCTACCACCATCTTGACGCCCAGCTTCTTCGCCGCAGCCAGGTGCGCCAGCGTGCCTTCCGGACGCGTGAAGTCGATCAGGCAGTCCGCGCCGGCCAGCCCGGCTTCCACGTCGGCGGTGATCGCCACGCCGGTGTTGCGGCCCAGGAACAGGCCCGCGTCCTGGCCCAGCGCCGGCGAACCCGGCAGGTCGAGCGCGCCCGACAGCTTCACGCCCTCGGTGTTCAGCACTTGTTCGATCAGCATGCGGCCCATGCGGCCGGATGCGCCTGCGATGGCGATGTTCATGGTGTCTGGCTCAGCGGAATGTGCGCAATACGTGAAAAGTGAATAGGCCGGTCATGGCTGACCGGCCCGGAACGGATGGCAGGCCGCGGATGGCGGCTCAGTTGGCTTTGGGCGCGTCAGCGGGCGCGTCGGCGGGCGCGGTGGCCTGGGCCGGTGCAGCGGTCGGCGGCGCCTCGGCAGCAGGGGCAGCGGGCGCGGGCGTCGCCGCCGGCGCGGCAGCCGTCTCGGTCGCCTGCCGCGGCACGAAGTTTTCCACGGTGGTCTGCGGCTCGGGCTGGGCGGCGGCCGTGCTGCTGGTGGAGACCTTGCCCGGAGTCTGGTCCTTCAGCGCCTTCTTCATGCCGTCGATCTCGGCGATCAGCTCGTACTCGGACGGCAGCTCGTCACCGCCAAACTTGACCAGCTGGTCGCCCTCGAAGAAGACCGTGTAGCGGCGCTGCTGCACCACGGCGGTATTGCCGCGGCGGAACGAGAACACGTAGTCCCAGCGGTTGGCGTGGAACACATCGGTCAGCAGCGGCGTGCCGAGCAGGAACTTGACCTGCTCGCGCGTCATGCCTGCGCGCAGTTGCGAAGCGGCTTCGCGCGACACGAAATTGCCCTGCACGATATTGATCCGGTACGGCGTGATGGCGTTGGCTACCTTGCGCGAGGTGGAATCGTAGGCCGAGCAGGCGCCGGCCAGCAGAGCCGCGGCCAGCAGGGAGACAACCAGCGTCGGGCGCATGGCGGACGAACGGGTATAACGCATGTATCTCGCTTCCGGGAGGGAAAGGGAAAGTACGGAAAGTACCGCGGGAGACCAGCGCAGCAAGCGCTGCAAGAGCCGGTTACACCACATGCGCACGGAGCGCCTGCCGCGGCAACCACATGGGGCCGACCGCAAATGCCTGAGGCGCGTTGCCCACATGGGACATGGCACCGCGGGCGACTTTTGCTGTCAAAACCCTTATGATTCAACTATCCAGACATTGTACTCTAGGGAGTCACGCCCATGCCGAGTCCGGCGGACCTCAAGAATATCGGCCTGAAGGCGACGGTGCCCAGGCTGAAGATTCTTGAAATTTTTCAGACCAGCGAACAGCGGCACCTGAGCGCGGAAGACGTCTACCGTATCCTGCTGAACGAGCATATGGATATCGGCCTCGCCACCGTCTACCGCGTGCTGACCCAGTTCGAACAGGCAGGCCTGCTGTCGCGCAACAATTTTGAATCCGGCAAGGCCATTTTCGAACTCAACGAAGGCAAGCACCACGACCACCTGGTGTGCCTCGATTGCGGCCGCGTCGAAGAATTCTTCGATTCCGAAATCGAGCATCGCCAGCAAAGCATTGCGCGCGAGCGCGGCTTTGCCCTGCAGGAACACGCACTGTCGCTGTACGGCAACTGCACTAAAACCGACTGTCCCCACAGACCCAAACGATAAGCCGGCGCACGCACCGCGTAGCGCATCCGGCAGAAAAACAAAAACCGGCGCCAGGCGCCGGTTTTTTTATGGGGTGTGCCGGTTCAGGGCTCACGCAGCGATTGCAGGTCTTCTCCGGCAACCACGCGCGACGGGCGCGACGCCGAGAGGCCGACAAACTCGGCCACCACCTGGCGGAACAGGTTGCGCGCCCATACCAGCATCGGATGGGTGTTGCGGCTGCGGTGCCAGAACATGTTCAGGCCGACCGTGGTGTTGAGTTCCGCCGGCAGCGGGAACGCCTTCAGGCCGTAGGTTTCGCAGGCCATGTCCTTGGTCAGCGCATTGACGGTGAAGACCATGTCGGTCTGCGCGGCCATCTCGGCCTGGGCCCGCCACGAATGCACCGTCAGTGTCGCATTGCGCTTGAGGCCGCGCTGCTGCAGCGCGTAGTCGAGCGGGATCAGCGACGGCGCCGGACGGCCCGCGCCGCCGGAATGCGCCATGAAGATATGGCCGCAGTCCAGGTATTGCTCGAGCGTGCAATGGTTCTTCAGCACCGGATGGTTCTTGCGCGCGCACACCCACAGGTTCAGCGACGTCACCATTTCCTCGACGATTTCCGGATGCCGGGTCGGGAACGGGGAGAACGCCAGGTCCAGCTCATTGGCGCGCATCGAGGCCACGTCGGCTTCCCAGGAATGGGACTCGACCAGCTTGATATGCAGGTCCGGCGCCAGTTGCTTGATGCGCAGCACGAAGCGGTTGAAGACCGTGTCGCCCAGCTCGGCGGCAAAACCGATGCTCAGCGTGCCGGTGGCCACCGCGGGATCGAAATTGTCGGCGTCGCCTTCGTTGATCGACGACCACAGGTCCAGCATGTCGCGGATCTTGGGGCCCAGCTCCAGCGCGCGGGGGGTGGGCGTCAGGCCGTGGGGGACTCGGATGAAGAGCGGATCGTCAAAGATCTCGCGCAACCGGCCCAGCGAATGCGATACGGCTGGCGCGGTCATATGCATCTTCTCCGCGACGTAGGTCGCGTTTCGCTTACTCAGCAGCTCGGTGAAGATCACTAAAAGCTTTGTGTCTACGTTCACCATGATCAGGCCCAGGTCAGATTTTTCTTAGCAAAGATGGCCCCACCACTTGCACTGGCTGCACATCAGAGTTCAACGGCATCTTGCTAGTGTAAGAGGAAAAAACAAGCTCGGAAAGCAAATTCGGCATTTTCGGAGCGACGAACCCTGTCATATTTCTGCAAAATAAGGCCGTTTTTATGAAGTTGGCCTCATATACGCCCAACTTCAGTGCAACGGCAGACCCTCGTGCATCAGGGTATATTCGCTGTCGCCATCCCATTTTTGTCATTCTTTTCCCAGGGCGCGGACGCGTCCGCCATCATGCCTGACTCCCGAACCGACCATTCCCGCCTTCCAGTCGAACTGCCCAAGGCCTACCGCCTTCTCAACCACGGCCCGACGGTGCTGGTCAGCGCGGCCGCGGGCGGCAAGCGCAATATCATGGCTGCCGCCTGGGCCATGCCGCTCGATTTCGCGCCGCCCAAGGTCGCGGTGGTGCTGGACAAGAGCACCTGGACCCGGCGCCTGCTGGAAGAGAGCGGGGAATTCGTGCTGCAGGTGCCTACTGTCAGCCAGGTCGACCTGACCGAGGCACTGGGCTCCAGCTCCGGCCTGGCCCTGCTGGAGCAGGAAGGTACCGACAAGTTCGATGCCTATGGGCTGGGCAGCTTTGCCGGGACAGTCGTCGGCGCGCCGCTGCTGGAAGGTTGCGCAGCCTGGCTCGAATGCAAGCTCTTGCCGGAGCCCGCGACGCAGCAGACCTATGACCTGTTCCTCGGCGAAGTGGTCGCAGCGCATGCGGATTCGCGCGTATTCAGCAACGGGCGCTGGCATTTCGAGGGCCACGACGCGCTGCGCACCATCCACCATGTCGCCGGCGGCCACTTCCTGGTGGACGGCGCGGCCGTCGACGCGCGCCCGCTGGCGCCGCGCCAGGCCGGCTGAACGACCGCTTGTGCCCAAAGAAAAACGCGCCCGAAGGCGCGTTTTTCTTTACTGCAAGGACAGCCGGATTACTTGGCCACCACGCGTGCCATCTCCAGGCACTTGTTCGAGTAGCCCCACTCGTTGTCGTACCAGCTCACGACCTTGATGAAGGTGCCGTCCAGCGCAATGCCGGCTTCGGCGTCGAAGATCGAGGTGCGTGCGTCGCCGCGGAAGTCGGTGGCGACAACCTTGTCTTCGGTGTAGCCCAGCACGCCCTTCAGCGCGCCCTCGCTCTGGGCCTTCATCTCGGCGCAGATTTCTTGGTACGAAGCGGACTTTTCCAGCTCGACGGTCAGGTCAACCACCGACACGTCCGAGGTCGGCACGCGGAACGACATGCCGGTCAGCTTCTTGTTCAGCTGCGGAATCACCACGCCCACGGCCTTGGCGGCACCGGTCGACGACGGGATGATGTTTTCCAGGATGCCGCGGCCGCCGCGCCAGTCCTTGTTGGACGGGCCGTCAACGGTCTTCTGCGTGGCGGTGGCAGCGTGCACCGTGGTCATCAGGCCACGCTTGATGCCCCACTTGTCGTTCAGCACCTTGGCCACCGGGGCCAGGCAGTTGGTGGTGCAGCTGGCGTTCGAGATGATCGCCTCGCCCTTGTACGTTTCGTGGTTCACGCCGTACACGAACATCGGGGTGTCGCCCTTCGACGGAGCCGACATGATCACCTTCTTGGCGCCCGCGTCGATGTGCTTCTGCGCGCCTTCCTTGGTCAGGAAGATGCCGGTCGACTCGATTACCACGTCGGCGCCGACTTCGCCCCACTTCAGCTCGGCCGGATCCTTGACGGCGGTCAGGCGGATCTTCTTGCCGTTGACGACCAGCGTGTTGCCGTCGACCGACACTTCGCCGTCAAAGCGGCCGTGCACCGAGTCGTACTTCAGCATGTAGGCCAGGTAGTCGGGCTCGAGCAGGTCGTTGATGGCAACGACTTCGATATCCTTGAAGTTGGCGGCGGCGGCGCGGAACACCATGCGCCCGATGCGGCCGAAGCCGTTGATGCCGATCTTGATGGTCATGACTGTCTCTCCTGAGGATCGATGAAAACCGGTGGGCGCCGCTGCTGCCGCGCGGCGCACCGCGCGGTTCCAGCGCCCGGATGCTTAGATAAGGGTGTCTTTCACCGTACGCACGACATTGTCGACGGTGAAGCCGAAGTGCTTGAACAGCACGCCGGCCGGCGCCGATTCGCCGAAGGTGTCGATGCCCACTACCGCTTGGACCTGGTACTTCCACCAGAAGTCCGTCACGCCCGCCTCGACCGCCACGCGCGGTACGCCGGCCGGCAGCACGCTGGCCTTGTAGGCGGTGTCCTGCTTGTCGAACACGGTGGTCGCCGGGACCGACACCACGCGCACATGCACGCCTTCCGCAGCCAGCGCGTCCGCCGCGCCAACCGCCAGGCCCACTTCCGAGCCGGTTGCCATGATCACGGCGTCCGGACGGCCGGTCCCGGCGTTGACGCTGTCGCGCAGCACGTAGCCGCCGCGTGCGATATTGGCGCGGGTGGCGTCGTCGCGTTGCTGGAACGGCAGGTTCTGGCGGCTGAAGATCAGGCAGCTCGGACCGTTCTCGCGGCGGATTGCCTCGGCCCAGGCCACGGCGGTCTCGGTGGTGTCGGCGGTACGCCAGACGTCCATGTTGGGGATCAGGCGCAGGCTGGCGACGTGCTCGATCGACTGGTGCGTCGGGCCATCTTCGCCCAGGCCGATCGAGTCGTGGGTGAACACGAACAGCGAGCGGATCTTCATCAGCGCCGCCATGCGCAGCGCATTGCGGCTGTAATCCGAGAAGGTCAGGAAGGTCGCGCCGTAGGGGATGTAGCCACCATGCAGCGTGATGCCGTTCATGACGGCGCTCATGCCGAACTCGCGCACGCCGTAGTTGATGTGGTTGCCCCAGGCATCCACGCGCACGGCCTTGCTGCCGGACCAGTTGGTCAGGTTCGAGCCGGTCAGGTCAGCCGAGCCGCCGAGGAACTCGGGCAGCACCGGGCCGAAGGCCTCGATGGTGTTCTGGCTGGCCTTGCGGGTGGCGATGGTCTCGGCCTTTTCCTCGCACTTGGCGATGAAGGCTTCGACGGCGGCGTCGAACGAACCCGGCAGCTCGCCCTTCATGCGGCGGGTGAACTCGCCGGCTTCATACCGGTGGCGCTCGGCATAGGCGTCGAACAGCGCGGTCCAGGCACGCTCCAGCGCCTGGCCGTTGGCCTTGGCGTCCCAGGCGTCATAGACGTCGGCCGGCACCTCGAACGGGGCGTGGGCCCAGCCCAGCGCCTCGCGCGTGGCCAGCACTTCGGCGCCGCCCAGCGGCGCGCCGTGCACGTCGTGGCCGCCTTCCTTGTTGGGCGCACCCTTGCCGATCTTGGTGCGGCAGCAGATCAGGGTCGGCTTGTCGCTGGCCTTGGCCTGCGAGATTGCCAGGTCGACGGCGGTGACGTCATGGCCGTCGATGCCGCGGATCACGTTCCAGCCGTAGGCCTCGAAGCGCTTCGGGGTGTCGTCGTTGAACCAGTGCACGACGTCACCATCGATCGAGATGCCGTTGTCGTCCCACAGCGCAATCAGCTTGTTCAGCTTCAGCGTACCGGCCAGCGAGCAGGCCTCGTGCGAGATGCCTTCCATCAGGCAGCCGTCGCCCAGGAAGACGTAGGTGTGGTGGTTGACGATATCGAAACCGGGGCGGTTGAATTCTTCGCCCAGCAGGCGTTCGGCCAGCGCCATGCCGACCGCGTTGGTGATGCCCTGGCCGAGCGGACCGGTGGTGGTCTCCACGCCCGGCGTGATGCCGTATTCGGGGTGGCCGGCGGTCTTGCTGTGCAGCTGGCGGAAGTTCTTCAGCTCTTCGACCGGCAGGTCATAGCCGCTCAGGTGCAGCAGCGCGTAGATCAGCATCGAGCCGTGGCCGTTTGACAGCACGAAGCGGTCACGATCGGCCCACTGCGGGTTGGCCGGGTTGTGCTTCAGGTGCCGGCCCCACAGCGCCACGGCGATATCCGCCATGCCCATCGGCGCACCGGGGTGGCCGGAATTGGCCTGCTGGACGGCGTCCATGGCAAGCACGCGGATGGCATCGGCCATCAGCTTGGCGGGCTGGGAAGCAAAGGGACTCGTTGCGGGATGGGCTAGGGCGGACATTCGGGCGGTCTTGGACGTGAGCTTGGACGCGGGCGGGCGTGAGCCTGTCGGCGGGAAAACCGCAATTTTAGCAGAAGCTAAGGGGTTTTCCGGACTCCCGGACACCGGTGGCGGGCATGCCTCGGGGATCACCCGCGGGCCGGGGGCGGCCGCTGCACTGCGCTTCGACAGCGCCGCGCCACGCGCGTAAGATGCACACTCGCACCGCGCGGCCCGGCTTGGCGACAGACGAGCGACAGGCCGCGCCGGGTTTCCCGCATGACAGGAGACGATCATGAGCAGACCGGCCAACACCCCCTGGCTCACCCCCTACCTGACCGTCGCCAACGGGCGCGCCGCGCTGGATTTCTACAGCCGCGCCTTCGGCTTTGCCGCCGGCAACGTGGTCGATGAAAACGGCGTGCCGACCCACGCCGAAATGCACTACCAGGGCGATCTGGTGGTGATGTTCGCACCCGAAGGCGCCTGGGGCAGCACCGCGCGCACGCCCCGCTCGCTGGGGGTGGAATGCCCACAAACCTTCTATGTCTACTGCGACGATGTCGACGCCATGCACCAGCGCGCGGTCGACGCCGGCGCGGTCAGCCTGATGGCCCCCGCCGACCAGTTCTGGGGAGACCGCTACTGCATGGTCGAGGATCCGGACGGCTACCGCTGGGGCTTCGGCAAGCCGCTGGATCCGAACAGGGGCAAGGCAAGCTGATGGCTCCGCGTTTCTTTGTCGGCGGCACGGACACGATCCTGGCCGCCGAAGCCGAATTTCCCCTCCCCGAACCGGTGGTACGCCACGCCCAGGTGCTGCGCCTGGCGCCCGGCGACGCCATCACGCTGTTCGACGGGCGCGGCGGCAGCCATGCCGCCACCCTGCTCGAGCTGGGCAAGCGCCATGCCCTGGCCCGCATCGGCGCACACGACGCCGCCGAGGCCGAGCCGCCCTTCCGCGTCACGCTGGCGCAAGGGCTGGCCGGTGGCGACAAGATGGACTGGCTGATCGAGAAAGCGGTCGAGCTCGGCGTCGCCGCGATCCAGCCGCTGCAGGCCAACCGCTCGGTGGTGCGCCTCACCGGTGACCGCGCGCACAAACGCCAGGCGCACTGGCAGGCGCTGGTGCAGGCCGCCTGCGAACAATGCGGGCGCAATCGCTTGCCCGCCGTGGCCCCGGTCGCTAACTTTGAAACGTGGCTGGCGCAGTCGGGCGGCAGCGGCGCCGGCGCAAGGCTGCTGGTGTCGCCGCGTGCAGAGCAGTCGCTGCCGGCCTATGTGGCAGGGCGCCGCGACGCCCTGCTTGCCGATGGCGTCACGCTGCTGATCGGCCCCGAAGGCGGCCTGTCGCCGGACGAAGAGCGCGTGGCACTGCAGGCAGGCTTCACCGGCGTGTCGCTCGGCCCGCGCATCCTGCGCACCGAGACGGCCGGGCTGGTCTGCCTTTCCACGCTCAACGCCTTGCTTGGCGGATTCTGACGGCGGCGGCCATCCGGCCAGCGCCAACCTTGACTGAAGGAGTCGACCATGGGACTACTCGATAGCGTGCTGGGCGGCGTGCTCGGACAACTGGGCAATGCCCGCGGCGAAGACGGCAGCGCCGGCGGGCTCAATCCGAAGCTGATGATGGCGCTAGGCCTGCTGGCGATGCTGGCCATGCGCAACCGTGGCCAGGAAAGCGGCTCCGCAGCGCCGGTCGACGATGGGCTGGGCGGGCTGGGCAGCCTGGGCGGACTGCTGGGCGGCATGATCGGAGGCAATGCCAGCGCGCCCGGCGCCACGGGCGGGCTCGACCTGGGTTCCCTGCTCGGCGGGCTGCTGGGCGGCCAGGGCGGCGCCCCGGCCAACAGCCAGGCGCTGGGCGCCGCCGCCGGCGGCATCGGCGCGCTGCAGCAGATCCTGGCGCAGGCCGGGCTGGGCGAGCAGGTGGATTCGTGGATCAGCACCGGCGCCAACCAGCCGGTCACCCCGTCGGCGCTGAGCGACGCGCTCGGCGGCACCGGGGCGCTGGACTCGCTCGCGCAGTCCACCGGGATGTCGCAGGAAGACGTGGCGGCGCAACTGAGTGAAGGGCTGCCCGAGCTGATCGACCGGCTGACGCCGCACGGGCATGTCCCTGCGCAGGAGTAAGGCGCCAGGTGCGTGCCAGGCGCCACCAAGCAAAAAGCCCGCAATTGCGGGCTTTTTGCTTGGTACGGAATGGAATCTGAACGGAGCCGGCGCTCAGGCGAACGAGTAGAACACCCGGAACTGCACCTTGCGCTCGCCCCAGAACTCGGCAGCGTCGCGGAACACGTCCAGCAGCACTTCGCGCCCTTCCTTGTCGAACTTCTGCGCGATCGGCAGGCCTTCCAGCACGATCACGAAACCTGGCTGCGGGCCAGCCTTGTAGATCAGGTCGGTCAGGCAGTCCGCCAGCGCATCGAAGTTCTTGCCGAAATGCTTGGGGAAGATAAATGACGTTGCGATCGTTTCCAGGACCTCGGCCTTGCTGGCGCAATGCGCGCAGTTGGCATACAGGAAATGCTGGCCGAGATCCGCGGCCGCCTGGGCCAGCTCGGGCACGCGGAAGGCGCGGATCGACTGGACGATGTTCGGACGCACCGTCTTGAACAGGTTCATGGCCCCCTCGCTGGTGCCGTCAGCCCAGCCGGCACCGGCCGGCATGGCCACGGGCGCGTTCGCGGGCGGGAGTTTGTGCGTGAGCTCATGGCGCTGCGGCATCGTCAGCACGTTGTCGTAAAGGTTCTGGGCCTGCTGCTGAGCCCGCTGCCAGCCATCTCCGGCGCCGCGCTCTTCGCGGGCGGCAAGGGCGTCGCCCAATCCGAAAATGTCAGTCATCATTTGAGTATCCGTTTGAAGCTGTTGTAGTGGTCTTCCGTGTAGTAACAATCGTTGGCAGCGCGCTGTTCCCCGCCGCATACGATCCGCCTGGGTCCCCGGTTCCGGCATCTGGCGCTCTTTACCGTGTACTCGCGGTAGTACCCGCGTTCTTGTTGTGGCAGGAGGCGTTCGTAGTTGCCGAACCTGGTTCCGTCCTTGTCATACGGGAATGGGCCGCCGGCTTCGATGCGCTCCAGGGTCTGCCGTGCTTCGTTGGGCAACTGCTGCACCGCAATGGTTCCCATGCCTTCGGTCTGCGCCTGGCGCGCCAGCGCGGGCTGCGCCAGGGCCAGCACCAGCGCCGCGCCGGTCATCGACCGGGCCAGCATCCGTGCTGCCTGCTGCATCAAAGGTACTTGGGAAACCACGTTGCTTGTCTAGGTTGAACCGGAAAATCGAGCCTGCCGCTGTTTGGGTAGACGATCTGCCCGGGCCACCCTGGCCGGCAACCTCGCGCGCCTTGCCGTGCACGCGCCGGGTACCAACCGCACCGGGGCGCTCATGGCGAGCGCCTGTATCAAAGGCGTAAGGTTACGCGGATGCACGCAATTAATCAATCCCGGCGCCGGCGCAGCGGGAATTCTTCAATTGTTTCAATATGTTAAGCGTATGTGTGCGCATACTAACCGTTGTCGCCAGGCAAAGAAAAAGCCGGGCGAACCCGGCTTTTCCGTAACGCGCGCAAGGCAGGCGGCTTAACGCTTGGCAGCAGCGTCCACCACCACCAGCGAGGTCATGTTGACGATACGCCGCACCGTCGCGGACGGCGTCAGGATGTGCACCGGCGCCTTCACGCCCAGCAGGATCGGGCCGATCGCCACGTTGTTGCCCGCGGCAACCTTGAGCAGGTTGTACGAGATATTGGCGGCGTCGATGTTCGGGCACACCAGCAGGTTGGCTTCGCCCTGCAGCGTGCTATCCGGCACCAGCTGGTCGCGCAACTTCTGGTCGAGCGCGCTGTCGCCGTGCATTTCACCGTCGACTTCCAGTTCCGGCGCCTGTTCGCGCAGGATGGCGAGCGTATCGCGCATCTTGCGGGCCGAGGGGGCCTCGGACGTGCCGAAGTTCGAATGCGACAGCAGGCCGACCTTGGGCTCGATACCGAAGCGCTTGAGTTCGTCGGCGGCCATCAGCGTGATCGCGGCCAGTTCTTCGGCGGTCGGGTCGACGTTGACGTGCGTGTCCACCAGGAAGATCTGGCGACCCGGCAGCACCAGGCCGTTCATGGCGGCGTAGACCTTGCCGGTCCCGCCCAGCACCTGGTCGATGTAGCGCAGGTGCGCCGCGGTGGTGCTGACGGTGCCGCAGATCATGCCGTCGGCCTCGCCCTGTTTGACCAGCATGGCGCCGATCAGCGTGGTGCGGCGGCGCAGTTCCAGCTTGGCGTACTGGGGCGTGATGCCCTGGCGCGCCATCATGCGGTAATACGCGTCGGAGTAGTCGCGGAAGCGCTCGTCGTGCTCGGGGTTGACCACGGTGAAGTCGACGCCGGCGCGCAGGCGCAGGCCGAAGCGCTCGATGCGGTGCTGCAGCACGGCCGGGCGGCCGATCAGGATCGGGTTGGCCAGCTTTTCATCGACGATCACCTGCACGGCGCGCAGCACGCGCTCTTCTTCGCCCTCGGCAAAGACGATGCGCTTCTTTTCCATCTCGACCTTGCGCGCGGCGGCGTAGATCGGCTTCATCAGCGTGCCCGAGTGGTACACGAACTGCTGCAGCTGCAGGCGGTAGGCGTCCATGTCCTCGATCGGACGGGCGGCCACGCCCGACTTCATCGCGGCTTCGGCCACTGCCGGGGCCACCTTGACGATCAGGCGCGGATCGAACGGCTTCGGGATCAGGTATTCCGGGCCGAACGACAGGTCCTGGATGCCATAGGCGCTGGCAACGATGTCGCTCTGCTCTTGGCGCGCCAGTTCAGCCAACGCGTTGGCGGCGGCGATTTCCATCTCGCGCGTGATGGTGGTGGCGCCGCAATCCAGCGCACCGCGGAAGATGAACGGGAAGCACAGGACGTTGTTGACCTGGTTCGGGTAGTCGGTACGGCCGGTGGCCATCAGCGCGTCCGGCCGCACTTCCTTGACCAGCTCGGGCGCGATTTCCGGATTCGGGTTGGCCAGTGCCAGCACCAGCGGCTTGTCAGCCATGCGCTGGACCATGTCCTGCTTGAGCACGCCCGCGGCGGACAGACCCAGGAAGATGTCGGCGCCGTCGATGACTTCGCCCAGCTTGCGCTTGTCAGTTTTCTGCGAGAAACGGGCCTTCTCCGGGTCCATCAGCTCGGTACGGCCCTCATAGACCACGCCAGCCAGGTCGGTCACCCAGATGTTTTCGATGGGCAGGCCGATGTCGACCAGCAGGTCCAGGCATGCCAGCGCGGCGGCGCCGGCGCCCGAGGCGACCAGCTTGACCTTCTTGATGTCCTTGCCGACCACCTTCAGGCCGTTGATGATGGCGGCGGTCACCACGATCGCGGTGCCGTGCTGGTCGTCGTGGAAGACGGGAATCTTCATCTTCTCGCGCAGCTTGCGCTCGACGTAGAAGCACTCCGGTGCCTTGATGTCTTCCAGGTTGATGCCGCCGAAGGTGGGCTCCAGCGCGGCGATGATCTGGACCAGCTTTTCCGGGTCCTTCTCGTCGATTTCGATATCGAACACGTCGATACCGGCAAACTTCTTGAACAGGCCGCCCTTGCCTTCCATCACGGGCTTGGAGGCCGCGGCGCCGATGTCGCCCAGGCCGAGCACGGCGGTGCCGTTGGTGATCACCGCGACGAGGTTGCCGCGCGCGGTGTAGCGGAAGGAATTGGCCGGGTCGACCACGATCTCTTCACAGGCCGCGGCCACGCCCGGGGAGTAGGCCAGCGCCAGGTCGCGCTGGTTCGACAGCGGCTTGGTCGGGGTGACGGAAATCTTGCCGGGGGTCGGAAACTCGTGGTACTCGAGCGCCGCTTTGCGCAGCGCCTCACGCTGCTGCTGTTTCAGATCGTCTTGGGACGGGGACTGCTGAGGGCTGGTCATCGGCGCATTTTCCAATCGGTGGAGCCGTCATTGACTTGGCGGGGACGATCGGCGGACCGGCTCCACGTGCCCGCCCTTCTCTTCCTTTGGAACCCAACATTTTATATTGTGAAATACTATTTCACAATAAGCCTTTTGCTTGGGGCACCTTTGCTATTCAGTACAATATGCCCCATCCAATGGGCCAACACCAGCAAGCGTAGCGCCGTCCGGCCCATGGCCGGTGAGTCGCTGCGGTCATGGCTGTCATGCGCGGCAGTATCTTGCTGAAACGCTGCCGCCGCCGCATCCTGATGCGCCCTTCCGAGCCCTTCCGTCCCTCCGGTGCCCGCCGGCCGGGCAAACACCTTTCCACTGCCAGCACTTCCAGCTCGCCGCGATGTCCGACGCCCAGCCCGCCCAGCTTTCCGAGTTCGACCTGATCCGCCGCTACTTCACCAGGCCGGTGCACAAAGCCGCACTCGGCGTGGGCGACGACTGCGCGCTGATCGAAGGCCGCCCGGGGCACTACCTCGCCATCAGCACCGACATGCTGGTCAGCGGCCGCCATTTCTTCGCGGACGTGGCCCCGCGCGCGCTTGGCCACAAGGCACTGGCGGTCAACCTGTCCGACCTCGCCGCGATGGGTGCCGAGCCGCGCGCCTTCACGCTCGCCCTGGCCCTGCCCGAGGCCGACCCGGCATGGCTGGCCGAACTGGCCGACGGCATGCTGGCCCTGGCCGACGCCCACGGCTGCGAGCTGGTCGGCGGCGACACCACGCGCGGCCCGCTGACGCTGTCGCTGACCGTTTTCGGCGATGTCCCGCACCGCGCCGCGCTGCGCCGCGACGCGGCACGTCCGGGCGACGATATCTGGATCTCCGGCACGCTTGGCGACGCACGCCTGGCATTGGGCGACTGCCGTGGCGAATGGCTGCTGCCCGAACCCGACTTCACCCAGGTACGCCCGCGCATGGATACGCCGACGCCGCGCGTGGCGCTGGGCATGGCGCTCCGGGGTGTGGCGCATGCGGCACTAGATATCTCCGACGGCCTGATCGGCGACCTCGGCCATATCCTGGCACGCTCGCAGGTGGGTGCACTGATCGATGTCGACGCGCTGCCGCGCTCGGCGGTGCTGGCCAGTCAGCCGGAAGCGATCCAGCGCGAATGCACGCTGGCCGGGGGCGACGACTACGAGCTGTGCTTCACCGCCCCGGCGGGCAACCGCGACGCTCTCGCCGCGATCAGCGAGCGACTGGCGCTGCCGCTCACGCGCGTCGGCACGATCACGCCGGAGCCGGGCCTGCGCCTGGTCGACCATGCCGGCAACCCGACCCGCTACACCGGCGCCAGCTTCGACCACTTCGCCTCCTCCTGACACCGGGGCACAGGCGTGTCATGATGCCGGCATCGGCGCGCCGCGCGGGAACGGGAGTCCCGCCTGCCACATAGCAGCCACAGTAGCAAGCCGGCCATAACCATAAGCAGCATCCGCATCACACGAGCCAACCTTGATGTCCACCATCCCCTCCGGGGCCGCCCCCCGCGACCCCGCCATGACCCTGGAAGCCGGCCAGACCGTCAAGGTCACGCGCCCGACGGCGCGCTTCATGCTGGCCCATCCGGCCCACCTGATCGCCTTCGGCCTCGGCTCGGGCCTGTCTCCGGTCAGCCCCGGAACGGTCGGCACGCTCTACGCGTGGCTGTCGTTCGTGGTGGTGTCGCTGTGGATCGAGCCGACCACCTGGCTGTGGATCATCGCCGGCGGCTTCCTGGTGGGCCTGTGGGCCTGCGCCAGGACCGCCCGCGACATGGGCTTGCATGACCACGGCAGCATGGTCTGGGACGAGATCATCGCGTTCTGGCTGGTGCTGGCCTTTGTCACGCCGACCGGATTCTGGGGGCAGTTCGCCGCCTTCCTGTGGTTCCGGCTGTTCGATATCGCCAAGCCCGCGCCGATCGCCTACTACGACCGCACGCTCAAGGGCCCCGGCCTGCGCGGCGGCTTCGGCGTAATGTTCGACGATATCTTCGCGGCCTTCTACACGCTGCTGGTGTTCGCGCTGTGGCGCTCGTTCTGAGCCCGACCCTTTCCAACAAATCCCCGAGTCCATCATGTCAGTCAGCCGCCTGCTCGACCAGCTTGCCGTCCAGTCCGGCGTCGCCCTTGCCGACAAATCCCTGATGCTGGCCACCGCCGAGTCCTGTACCGGCGGGCTGGTCGCCGCCGCCATCACCGATGTGTCGGGTTCGTCCGGCTGGTTCGAGCGCGGCTTTGTCACCTATTCCAACGAAGCCAAGTCGACGATGCTGGGCGTGCCGGCCAAGCTGATCCGCGACCACGGCGCGGTCAGCGAAGAGGTTGCGCGCGCGATGGCGGAAGGGGCGCTGCTGAACAGCCGCGCGCAGGTTTCGCTGTCGATCACCGGTGTGGCCGGACCCAACGGCGGCACGCCGGAAAAGCCGGTGGGCATGGTGTGTTTCGGCTGGAGCAACCGCATCACCACCATCGTGGAAACCCAGCGCTTCCCGGGCGACCGGGCGCAGATCCGCCGGCAGGCGGCAGAGCACGCGATGCGGGGCTTGCTGGAGCTGTTGCGCAACGAGGCCTGAGTCCGCTGCCATCGGCATCCCACGCCGCCAACAAAAAACCGCGCCAGGCTGGCGCGGTTTTTTTGTCCTGCCGCGTGCGGCAATCAGCCGTGGCGGTAGCGGTTGATGGTCTCCCGCGTCTGCAGCGCGACATTGCGCGCCGCAGACGCGAAATCCTTATCGCTGCTGGCATACAGGATCGCCCGCGACGAGTTGATCATCATGCCGGTGCCATCCGCGGTACGCCCGGCCTTGACCGTTGCCTCGATATCGCCGCCCTGCGCGCCGATGCCCGGGATCAGCAGCGGCATGTCGCCGACGATCTGGCGCACGCGCGCGATTTCGTTGGGGAAGGTGGCGCCCACAACCAGGCCCATCTGGCCGGTGGTGTTCCAGCGCTCGCGCGCAGCCTCGGCCACCAGCTGGTACAGCGGCTTGCCATCGACCTGCAGGAACTGCACGTCGGAGCCACCCGGGTTGGAAGTGCGGCACAGCACGATCACGCCGCGATCCGGGTAGGCAAGGTACGGCTGCATCGAATCGAAGCCCATGTAGGGGCTGACCGTGACCGCATCGGCCTTGTAGCGCTCGAACGCTTCCAGCGCATAGTGCTCGGCGGTCGAGCCGATATCGCCGCGCTTGGCGTCCAGGATCACCGGGATGCCAGGGTGGGCGTCGTGGATGTAGTGGATCAGCTGCTCGAGCTGGTCTTCGGCACGCTGCGAATGGAAATACGCGATCTGCGGCTTGAAGGCGCAGACCAGGTCGGCGGTGGCGTCGACGATCTCGCGGCAGAACGAGAATATCGCGCCGCCCGCTCCGGTCAGCGACAGCGGCAGCTTTTGCGGATCAGGATCGAGCCCGACGCAGAGTAGGGAATCGTTGCGCTGCCAGGCGCCAGCAAGCTGCTCGGTGAAAGTCATGGGATGCTCGAAATATCCTGGTGGCGCCGGCGCCTCATGGAACCTCAAAGTCCCGGGCCGGCACGGTTGGCCGCAGCGGCGTGAAAACCTTTCATCCCTGCAGCATATGTCGTTTCCGGCAATTTTACCCGCTGCGTGCTATCGTTTTGCGCTTCCTCTCAAAACAAAGAGCGGCATCGCGCACAGCCGCCCTGCAGTATGTCTCTCGATCGCCGCGGTATTTTCCTGCTCGTCGTCCTCACCCTGGCCTGGGGCATCAACTGGCCCATCATGAAGGTCGGCGTGGCGCACTTCCCCCCGATGGGTTTCCGCCTGCTGTGCATGGCCGGCGGCGTGGCCGCGCTTGGCCTGGCATTGCGCCTGCGCGGCGATTCGCTGGCGGTGCCGCGGCGCGAATGGGGCACGGTGTTCCGCCTCGCCCTGCCCAACATGGTGGTGTGGCACCTGTTCGCGATCTGCGCGGTCAAGATGCTGTCGTCGGGGCGTGCCGCCATTCTTGGCTACACCATGCCGATCTGGGCCGTGGTGTGGGGCCTGGTCTTCTTCCGCGAACGCATCGGTGGCTTTGCCTGGGTCGGCATCGCCTGCGCGCTGGCGGGCACGGTGCTGCTGCTGTCGGGCGAGATCAGCGCGCTGACCGGCAGCCCCGCCGGCACGCTGCTGATGCTGCTTGCCGCCGCCGGCTGGGGCTTCGGCACCCAGCTGATGAAGCGTACCCAGACCGACGTGCCAATCGGCGCCATGACCTTCTGGATGCTGCTGGCGACCCTGCCCTTCCTGCTCGCCGGCACGCTGCTGCTGGAGCACGGCTGGCGCATGCCGACCGCCGTCGAATGGGGCGCGATCGCCTACAACGCGGTGGTGGTCTTTGCCTTCTGCCACCTGGTGTGGTTCGGCCTGGCGCGCAGCCTGCCGCCGGTGGTGTCGAGCCTGTCGATCATGTTCATCCCGGTGGTCGGCGTGTTCTCGGGCATGTGGCTGCTGGGCGAGCAGCCGCACTGGCAGGACTACGCCGCCATCGTGCTGATGTTCATGTCGCTGTCCTCGGTGATGCTGGTGCCGCTGTTGTGGCGCCGGCTGCGCGGTGCCATGGGCTGAGGCTGCCGGCCGGGGGCGGAGCACAACGGCGGCGCAGCCTCCACCGAGATTTCACTTAACAAGCGCCCCTTCGTTGGGCTACACTCGCGGCCATCACAATCCCGGAGAAATTACGTGGGCAGTAGCATCGGGTGTTCGAGTTGGCGCAGTCATGCGGCTACTGCGAATGCCATGTCACTGCGGGCTGCGTAACGACGACCCGCCCGGAGCACCCGGCTCCGCGCTTCGTCGGCCTTGCCCGCAGTCCGAACTGCGGGCGAGTGTCTTTCCGTGCCACCGGCGGCGCCTTCATGCGCGCCTCACCGTGGCGGATCCTCCCTCTCCCGGCTAGCCAGCCAACCCAGGCAAACGCCATCGCCTTGTCCGCCCTGCCCCGCGCAGCCGCGGGACAGCGCGATCACGCTTGCCCGTGGCCCGGCCTTTCGCGGCTTGCCGCAGGGCCATGACGGGGCATGACGCAATACCTGGGATGCGGCGAGCCGCCTGCGCTTGTCTTCGCGCTTGTCATTGTTTTTCGTCGCAAATCAGCAATAAGGAATCCCGGGGATGATCAACCTGTTCGTCCTGCAGAAAGGCCGGCTTGCCCAGGAGCAAGTCGACGAGCGCAATGAGCTGCTGCAGCACAAGCCGATCTGGATCGATGTCGTCAACCCTGACGACGAAGAGCTGAACTGGATCAAGGAAGCCTACGGCGTCGCCCTTCCCGAGCTGGAAGACCTGGGCGACCTGGAGGCGTCGGCACGCTATTTCGAGGGCGAGGACGAGAATATCCATATCCGCACCGACTTCCTGCTCGCCGAGGAAGAGGTGTCGCGCAACGTGCGCGTGGCCTTCGTGCTGACCAAGGACGTCCTGTTCTCCATCCACGACGAGGACCTGCCGGTGTTCCGGCTGGTGCGGCTGCGCGCGCGCATGCGCCCGGGCTCGGTGCGCAATGCCAAGGACGTGCTGATGGACCTGTACGCGACCGATGCGGAATACTCGGCCGACTCGATCGAGGAAATCTACGAACGCCTGGAAGAAGCCAGCCGCCGCGTGCTGGCCGAGAACGTGACCGATGCCGCCGCGGCCGACGTGCTGGAAACCATCGCGCGCGAGGAAGACCTGAACGGCCGCATCCGCCGCAACGTGATGGACACGCGCCGCGCGGTGTCGTTCCTGATGCGCAGCCAGCTGCTGTCGGCCGAGCAGCAGGACGAAGCACGCCAGATCCTGCGCGATATCGACTCGATCGAGAACCACACCGCGTTCCTGTTCGACAAGATCAACTTCCTGATGGATGCGACCGTCGGTTTCATCAACATCAACCAGAACAAGATCATCAAACTGTTCTCGGTGGTGTCGGTGGCGCTGATGCCGCCCACGCTGATCGCGAGCATCTACGGCATGAACTTCAAGTTCATGCCGGAACTGGACTGGGCTGCGGGGTATCCGTGGGCAATCGCGCTGATGGCGGTGTCGGCGGTGATTCCGCTGGCGTATTTCCGCCGCAAGGGGTGGCTGGGCTGAGGCTTTGAATCGATCACTGCCTCGCTCCCCCTCTCCTACAAGTGGGAGAGGGGGAGCAAACCCTCAGTCCGGCAACGTCGCCGCGCCCATCCGGCGCGCGATGATTCCCGCCTTGGCGCGGAAATTCACCCGCACGTTGGCGCAGTATTCCTTCTTGTCGAAGCACTTGGGCGCCGGCAGCGCTGCCGCCAGACGCGCCGACTGGCCAATGCTGAGCTTGTCGGCACTGGTGCGGAAGTAATGCTGCGCCGCGGCCTGCGCGCCGAACACGCCCTCGCCCCACTCCACCGAATTCAGGTAGATCTCGTAGATGCGCTGCTTGTCGAGCCAGAACTCCAGCATCCACGTGATCGCCAGCTCCTGCCCCTTGCGCAGGTAATGCTGCTCGGATGACAGGAACAGGTTCTTGGCCAGCTGCTGCGTAATCGTCGATGCGCCGCGCACGATGCGGCCGCGCTTCTTGTTGCGCTCCCAGGCATCGAGCATGGCGTCGAGTTCGTAGCCGGGATGGTTGACGAAGCCCGAATCCTCGCTGGCGATCACCGCGCGCTTGAGGTTGCGCGAGATGCGCTCATACGGCACCCACTCGCGTTCCAGCCCGCAGCTCCACAGGTTGAAGCCGCACAGCCGCCAGCGCTCGGCCCGCATGAAGGTCGTGCTCGACGGGTTGACGTACTGCCAGCTGGCAATCTGCACGAAGAAATACAACTGCATCGCCAGCACGCCCGCGACCATGCAGCCCAGCAGGTAGCCGAGCCAGCGCACCGGATTCAGTACCGATCCGGCGGAAGCAGCGCCGCGGGCGGCGCTGGCCGTGCGGTTGCGGATGGCCACGGCTGGCGACGCCCGCTCAGCCCTTGCGTTCGGCCTGCAGCGCGTCGCGCAGTTCGGCCAGCACGGGAGCGGTACGGGGGCGCACGCCGCGCCAGATATAGAAGGCCTCGGCGGCCTGCTCGACCAGCATGCCCAGGCCGTCGCTGGTGCGCGCACCGCAGCGCGCGGCGAACTGCAGGAACACGGTCGGCTCGGCACCGTACATCATGTCGTAGGCCAGCACGCCTTCGCCAAGCAGGAACTCGGGCAGCGGGGGTACTTCGCCATGCAGGCTGCTCGACGAGGCATTGATCACGATGTCGCAGGCCTCGTCCTCGGACAGGCCTTCCAGCGCATCGAGACCACCGCCCCACAGCTCCACGCCGAACTGGTCGGCCGCTTCGACGAACTCTTCCAGCATGTCGCTGGCGCGCGACGCAGTGCGGTTGGCCACTACGATGCGCGACGGACGCGCTTCGATCAGCGGCAGCATCGCGCCCATGGCCGCGCCACCCGCGCCCAGCAGCAGCACGCGCTTGCCTTCGACGAGCGTGTCGAGGTTGTCCTGGATATCGCGCACCAGGCCCACGCCATCGGTGTTGTCGCCATGGATCAGGCCATCCTCGATCCACAGCGTGTTGACCGCGCCGGCGGCTTCGGCACGCTCGGTCAGGCGGTCGGCCAAATCATAGGCCTCCAGCTTGAACGGCACGGTCACATTGCAGCCGTAGCCGCCGTCGGCGAAGAACTTGCGCACGGTATCGGCAAACCCGTCCAGCGGCGCCTCCAGCCGGCCGTACTGCACCGCCTCGCCGGTCTGGCGCGCAAAGGCGGCGTGGATCGCCGGCGAACGGCTGTGCGCGATGGGATTGCCGATCACCACATACTGGTCCGGCGTGTTCTGGGTGCTCTCTGGCTTAGTGTCTGGAGTTGTCATCAGCGTGCCTGCAGCCGGGTTTCCAGCCCGCTGCGCGAAAACTTGAAGGTGGAAATGACTTCCAGGATGTCCTGGCGCGCCGCCATTTCCGCGGTGAAGGCGCCGAACGGCGCGGCCGCGCGCACGATCGCCACGGCCTGGCGGTCCAGCGCGGGGTCGCCCGAGCTCTTGACCACGTCGATGGCGTCGACGTTGTAGCCATCGCGGTTGTAGCCGAGCTTGCCGAGCCGGTTGACGTTGATCACCAGGATCAACTGGCCATACAACGGCTTGCCATTACGTTGCGGGAAATCGGTGGTGCCGCGCGCCTCGATCTTGCGGCGCAGCCGGTCGTAGTACTGCGCGTAATCGACCGCCTGCGCGCTGGTGGCGGTCAACTGGAAACGCTTGGGCCGCTTGGCGTAATGGTCCAGGTTGCGGCCGATCTCGGCTTCAAGCTTGGCCATCTCGTCGGCCGAGGTGCGCTCGTCCTGGCCGCGCCGGGGATCGTCCTGGCGCTTCTCGCCGGGCTTGAGCGGCTGGCTGCGCACCGCAGGCGCGGGCTCGCGCGCCTGCGTCAGCAAGCGCTGCTGCTCCAGTTCGAGCTGCTCGACGCGGCGCTGCACCTGGCGCACGAGGTCGCCCTCCTGCGTCACGGTCTGCGCGGGCAGCGGCGTGGTGGCGCGCTGCAGGTCATGGTCGCCGCCGCCGTCCAGGTTGGCTTGCGCCAGCGCGGTCGGGTTGCGCGGCTTCTGCGCCGATTTCGCGTTGACCAGCACCACGTCAAGCGGCGAGTCCGCGCGCTTGATCTCGAACACCTCGGGAGCGGCTACCCGCACCAGCAACAGCAGCGCATGCACGACCACGGAAATGGCCAGCGCCTTGGCCAGCGTACTGCTGTTGTGCCACCTGGCGTGCCACCAGTGGCGGGGAGCGGCGAGTGCGGCGTTCACGATGGCGGGAATTTGGCTCGGAAGGTGCGAAGCGACAGGTGAATAGACATTCCCGGCGGGCCGGGAATGCCGCTAGGCATTGTAAGTGAGCCCCGCCGATTTCCGAAGGCTTCAGCCGGCGGCGGTGCCACCGGTGTCGCGCTCAGCCGACGCCTGCGCCGGTGCGTCGCCATCGGTGCCCGGCGCGGCCTCGGCCTCGTCCTCGATTCCGGCAACCTGCCCGGCGGCCTGCTCGGCGGCCTGCTCGGCGGCATCTTCCGCGGCCGCTTCGGCAGCGGCTTCGGCCGACATCTCAGCGGCTTCCTCGTCGCTTTCCAGCTCTTCCTCAGGCAGCACGCCCTCGCCGGCAAAGATCTCCAGCACGCGGCAGGAGACTTCCAGCGTGATCTCGTCGGTCTCGCCGATCTCCAGCAGCACCTGGGTGCCGCGCTGCGCCTGGACCAGCTCGGGCACGCGCGTGACCAGCGGGATCTCGGTGAAGCGCACCGCGCCTTCCTTGAGCACCGCGGCGACCATGCGCTCCCGTTTCTCCTGCTTGAGCCAGCGCAGGCACCAGTAGCGCTCCATGGTCGACTGGTGGTCGGCATAGGCGGCATAAGTGCCTTCGAAGTCAGCCACGGCGGCCAGCAGGTCGGCATCCTTGGGCTTGAACGGCGCTACCAGCTTGGCGGTCACGCCATGCTGCGCCACCGCCAGGATCTGCCACTGGTTGACCAGGTCGACGTAGCGGCGCAGCGGCGAGGTGCTCCACGCGTACTGCGCCACGCCCAGCCCTTCGTGCGGTGCCGGGTAGGTCTGCATGCGGGTGCGATGCATGCCCCACGCCTTCTGCGTGCGGTAGATGCCGGGCACGCCATTGTCCGCCAGCAGCTTGCCCCAGGTGCTGTTGGCCAGGATCATCATCTCGGCCACGATCTTGTCCAGCGGCGAGCCGCGCTTGCGCTGCTCGATGCGAACGCGCTGGTTGCCGTCGGCCTGGTCGTCCAGATAGAAGTTGAAGTCGGCGCGGTTGTGCGTCTCGGGGCGCAGGCCGCTGGCCAGGCGCGCCTTCTGGCGCTCGTCGTACAGGTAGCCGGCAAAGTGCCACAGCCGGGTCAGTGCCTCGCGGAACGGGTAGTCGCCGGTGCCATCGGCCAGCGAGGCCTCGGTGATGACATCGTCGAGCAGGTTGTGGCGCAGGTTGGCGGCAATCGGCACCATCTCGGCGCGGGTCTCGCTGCCGGTGATCAGCCACACCGTCGGGTCCACCGTCACGTACAGCGACAGCGCCGGGCAAACCCGGCCTTCCTGCAGCGTGTGGCGCTCGACCATCGGGTCCGGCAGCATGGTGATCTTGTCGCCCGGGAAGTACACCGTGGACAGGCGCTGGCGCGCGATCACGTCAAGCGGCTCGCCACGGCGGATGCCCAGCGCGGGCGCGGCGATATGGATGCCGATGCGCAGCTTGCCGTCGGGCAGCTTCGTCACCGACAGCGCATCGTCGATCTCGGTGGTGGTGACGTCGTCGATCGAGAACGCCTCGACCTCGGCCAGCGGCAGGTCGCCGGGCGGCTCGGGCACGTCCGTATCGGGAAAGCCGGTGCCCTTGGGGAAGCACTCGGCGAGGAACTTGGCCTCGTGCAGCGCGCGCGCGCTGGCGACGCCGCCGGCGGCCACCATCAGCCGCATCGGCGTCATGCCGAGCGCGGTGCAGGCCGCGTCCATTGCCTTGTATTCGAGGCTGTTCTTGTCCGGCTTGAACAGCAGCTGCAGCACCTTGTTGCGGAACGATTCCGGCAGCGTCAGCGCCTTGAGCTGCTCTTCATATTCAGCCTGCACCAGCGCCTGCTGGCGCTTGCGCTCGAGCGCGGCCAGCGCGGCCTTGAGCTGGTCTTCGGGCGCGCGCTGGTAGCGGCCGCGCCCCTTGCGGCGGAAGTACACGGGGTTGCCGTGCAGCGCCATCGCAAGCGCCGCCTGCTGCACCGCGCCGGGCTCGGCGCCGTAGTACTCGGCGGCCAGCTCGGCAAAGCCGAACTCGGCCTCGGGGGCGCATTCCCACAGGAAGTCCAGGTCGATCTCGGCCACCATGTCGCCGGTCTGGCGGACCAGTTCGATCGCCGACGGCTGCGCAAACTGCAGCAGCACGTCGCGTGACTTGACCTTGGTGCGCTTGCCGGCCGGCAGCTCCACCTGGTAGGCCTCGCCCTGCTGGTTCAGCACGGTGCCGGCGCGGATCTCGCCGCCTTCTTCGAACAGCAACTGCATCGATCGGTACTTTCAGAAATGCGCGGAACCGCGTCGGGGCGCCACGGAGTGGGCGCAGCGGCGGATCCTGTGGGAGAAATGGTGCGAACGGCATCGGCGGGCGGCGCGCTGCACGGGCGCCGCGCCGTGGCCACCAGGCCAGGCCGCAGACCCGGAATGATACCGCACCGCCGCTGCGGACCCCGGCGTGCGCCCAGGGGCGGTGCATGCCGGCGGACGCCGGAAATGTTCGGAGCGGGTCAGAGCGACATGCCGCCGCTGGCTTCGATCGCCACGCCGTTGACGTAGCTGGCGTCGTCGCTGGCCAGGAAGGCATAGATGCTGGCGATCTCGGCCGGCTCGGCCAGGCGGCGCAGCCAGCACGACGACTTCATGCCCTCGAGCACCTTGTCGGGCACGGCCTGCAGGATCTCGGTATTGACAAAGCCGGGGCAGACGGCATTGACGCGCACGCCCTTGGGTCCGAGCTCGCGCGCCCAGGTCTTGGTGAAGCCGATCACGCCGAACTTGCTGGCGGCATAGTTGGTCTGGCCGAAGTTGCCGTACAGGCCGACCACGCTGGAAGCGTTCAGGATCACGCCCTTGCCCTGCTCCGTCATGATCGTGGCGACTGCCTGGGCGCAGTTGAAGACGCCCTTCAGGTTGACGTCGATCACGGCGTCGAACTGCGCCTCGGTCATCTTGACCAGGCGCGCGTCCTTGGTGATGCCGGCGTTGTTGACCAGGATGTCGATGCGGCCGTGCGCGGCCACCACCGCCGCCACCATTGCGTCGACTTCTTCGCGGCGGGTCACGTCGACCCGGAAGGCCGTTGCGCTGGCGCCGGTGCCGGCAAGCTTGCCGGTGGCTTCGCGCACGCGTGCTTCATTGACATCGCACAGCACGACGATGGCGCCCTCGGCGGCGAAGCGCTGCGCGGTGGCAAAGCCGATGCCAGCGGCGGCACCGGTGATGATGGCAACCCGACCCTGCAGTTTCATCTCGTTATCTCTTGATTTCGGTAGTGTGTGAAGTGACGGGGCCGCGGTCTGTGGTGCGCCGGAACATCGGTAGCGCAATCGCCTTGGTCCCCGGGGCTGGCCGTGCCAGCAGGTCAGGCAAGAAGACCTCTGTCACGAGCATGACGCCGTCGCCGCGCCGGAACACGGAGCGCCGCGCAGGCAGCATGGACAGCGGCGCCATCGCCGGCAGCACGCGCTGCAGCGCCTGGCGCAAGGGATGGTGCGGCAGCAGCCGCGCGAACTGGAACGGGTCGCGCGTCACCGCCGGATCGATAAACAGCCGACCGCCCAGCGGGCGCGCGCCCAGCCCCCGCAGGAACGGCCAGTCGCGCCGTGCATGGCGCAGGCGCACCACGGTGTGGGCAAAGACGGCGGGAGTATCGTCGCAGATCAGCAGCACTTCGCGCGTCAGCGCCGGGACGCGGTCATGCTGGCCCAGCACCTGCCATTCATCGGCCAGCGGCCGCAACGGGCGCTGCAGCAACTGCGCCACGCGAAAGCGCCCGGACGCGGCCACCAGCCGCGCCGTCAGCGAACCGTCGTCGCCGGTCACCCAGCGCCGCAGGTTGGGCGTGATCGCCGCATCGAAAGCCAGGTGCGAACTCCAGCCGCAGCGGCGCGCAGACTGCGCGCTCATGCCGCGCCCGCGCCAGCCGGCACCTCGGGCACCTTGCCGCCGGGGCCGTAGCCGCAGAAGGCGAGCACGTCGTCGACGTAGTCGGCAAATTCGCTGATGCCGTGGTCGCTGCCCTCGATCACGCGGATGTTCGCGCCTGGGCAGGCGGCCACCATTTCCCGGTAGTCCAGTACCTCGTCGCCGGTGGCGGCGAGCAGGTAATAGCGTTCAGGGCGGGTGATGGCAGCCACACGCAGCTCGAGCAACTCCTGCAGGTGGCGGCGCTCGACCGTGACCGAGCCACCGCCGTGCCAGAGCGGCTGCTCGCCCAGGTACTGCTCCAGGTCGGTCCACGGATGGATCGCCGGGTTCAGCAGCACGGTCTTGCAGCCGTGGCGTTCGCCGAGCCAGCGGGCATAGAAGCCGCCCAGCGACGAGCCCATGATGGCGACTTCCTGGTCGCCGCCAGCCCGGGCGGCGCGGATGGTGGCCTCGGCCTGGGCGATCGCCAGCGCCGGCGAGACATTGAGCTCCGGGCAGGCGTAGTAGCGCCCTACGCCCCACTCGCGCATGCGCTCCTGCACCAGCCGCGCCTTGAACGACTGCGGTGAGGAGCGGAATCCGTGCAGGTACAGCAGCATGGCGGTCCCTTCCGGCTCAGGCTGCCGCGGCCAGCGCGTCCAGCAGTTTCTGGTGCACGCCGCCGAAGCCGCCGTTGCTCATTACCAGCACGTGGTCGCCCGGCCGCGCCGCGGCGCGCACGGCCTGCACCAGCGCCCCCAGGTCCTGGAACGCGGTTGCCTTGTCGCCCAGCGGCGCCAGCGATTCGGCCAGGTCCCAGCCCAGCGCGTCCTTGCCGGCCGGGGCGCCGTAGCCGAACACCAGGTCGGCCTGCTCCAGGCTGGCCGGCAGCTGGGCTTTCATCACGCCCAGCTTCATGGTGTTCGAGCGCGGCTCCAGCACCGCCAGGATGCGGGCATCGCCGACGCGGCGGCGCAGCCCTTCCAGCGTGGTCTGGATCGCGGTCGGGTGGTGGGCGAAGTCATCGTAGACGGTCACGCCGCCGACCTCGCCGCGTACTTCCATGCGGCGCTTGACGTTGGCGAAGCGCGACAGCGAGGCGATCGCCTGCTCCGCCGGCACGCCCACGTGGCGCGCCGCCGCGATTGCCGCCAGCGCGTTCATGCGGTTGTGCGTGCCCTGCAGGTCCCACACCACGGTGCCGACCACGGCACCGCCAAACCAGACGTCGAAGGCATCCTTGCCCGGCCGCGCGGTGTGGGCGGCATCGCTCTCGCGCCAGTCGCCCACGCCGAACTGTTCGACTTCGCTCCAGCAACCGCGCTCGAGCACGCGCGCCAGGCTTTCCTCGACGCCGTTGACGATGAGGCGGCCCTGGCCCGGCACGGTTCGGACCAGGTGGTGGAACTGCGTCTCGATCGCCGCGAGATCCGGGAAGATGTCGGCGTGATCGTATTCCAGGTTGTTCAGGATCGCGGTGCGCGGGCGGTAATGCACGAACTTGCTGCGCTTGTCGAAGAACGCGGTGTCGTACTCGTCGGCCTCGATCACGAAGAAGTCGGATTCGGTCACGCGCGCCGAGATGCCAAAATTCTGCGGCACGCCGCCCACCAGGAAGCCCGGGTTGTAGCCGGCATCCTCCAGGATCCAGGCCAGCATCGACGTGGTGGTGGTCTTGCCGTGCGTGCCGGCCACCGCCAGCACCCATTTGCGCGCCAGCACGTGCTCGCCCAGCCATTGCGGGCCGGACACATAAGGCAGGTTGCGATCGAGGATGGCTTCCATCAGCGGATTACCGCGCGACACCACGTTGCCGATCACGAAGAGGTCTGGCTCCAGCGCCAGCTGGGCGGGGTCGAAGCCTTCGATCAGCTCGATGCCCTGCGCTTCCAGCTGGGTGCTCATCGGCGGATAGACATTGGCATCGCAGCCGGTGACGCGATGGCCGGCCTGCTTGGCCAGCACCGCCAGGCCGCCCATGAAGGTGCCGCAGATGCCAAGGATATGAATATGCATGGGTTCCCGGGAAGACATGAAGCCCGCAGGCTTGGGGGACTCGGCACCCGGCGCACGCGCGGCGGCAGCGTGGCCGCATGGTGATGGCAGGCCGGGCAGGAAGCCTTCGATTGTACCCGAGCGCCGGCGGCGTTCGCTGCACCGCCGCACCCGCGCTTGCCTGCCCCACAGCGCCCCGGCTGCGCTCCGGTATCATGGGGCAATGAGCCGACGTACCCCGCCCGACCCCAACCGCCTGCGCGAGGAAATCGCCCAGGCCGCCGCCCGTATGATCGCCGAGGACGGCGCCGACTATGCCACCGCCAAGCGCAAGGCCGCCCGCCAGGTGCTGGGCGAACAGCGCGTGCCCGGCGAATGGCTGCCCGATAACGACCAGGTCGAGGCCGAAGTGCGTGCCTACCAGGCGCTGTTCCATGGCGACACCCAGCCGCGCGTGCTGGCCCTGCTGCGCCGCGTGGCGCTGCTGACCATGGAGGACCTGGCGCCGTTCCGGCCCTACCTCGTGGGCGCCGTGCTGAACGGCACGGCCACCGAGCACTCGGATATCTATCTGCAGTGCTTCTGCGACAGCGCCAAGGACGCCACGCTGCACCTGCTGAACGCCGGGGTCGACTTCGAAACCAGCGAAAGCCGTCACTTCGGGGGCCGCGCCGATGTGGAGACCCTGAGCTTCCTGTGGAAGGGCCAGTGGCCCGAGCGCCGCGAGGCCCGGCAGCTGGCCGGCGAGGTGCGCGCGGAACTGGGCGTGCCCGTTGGCATCCATATTGCACTGTATGATGCCGTCGACGAACGCGGCGCCGTGCGTGCCGATGCTTCCGGACGGCTCGCTCGCGCGGACCTGCAGGCAGTACGCGCGCTGATCGGCGAAGATGCCGGCACCGGCCCGGCCGGAAACGCGGCCTGAAAGCCTGATCGGCTACGCTGCCTACTAATGCTCAACAGCCCAGCTCGCCCATGACCGACACTGTCACTTCGCCCGTCCGCCGTTCCCGCCTCTGGCTGTGGATCGGGGTTGCCGTCGTCGCCTGCGCCGCTGGAGCGCTTGCCGGCCACTTCGTGTTCTCCCCCAAGCCCGCGAACGACCAGGCGGTGGAGGCGTTCTTCCAGACGCGGCTGCCGGACCCTGCCGGCACCGAGCTTGACCTGGGCAAGCTGCGCGGCAAGACGCTGGTGGTGAATTTCTGGGCACCGTGGTGCGGCCCCTGCGTGGAAGAAATGCCCGAGCTGACCGCGCTGCACGAGGAATACAGGAACCGGCAAGTCGAGTTTGTCGGCATCGGTATCGATTCAGCCAGCAATATTCAGCAGTTCACCCGTAAGGTACCAGTCGCCTATCCGCTCGCGGTGGCAGGCTTTGCCGGCACGGAGCTGTCGCGCAACTTTGGCAACAGCGCCGGCGGCCTGCCCTATACCGTGGTCATCAACCCCGACGGCACCGTCAAGTACCGCAAGATGGGCCGCGTCACCGCGGAAGAGCTGCGCGCAGTGCTGCCGCGCACCTGAGGACGCAGTGGAGTAAGTTCTTTCGGTATCTCCGGTCAATTTCGGATTTCTCGCACGATTTATTCCGTTTTCAGGCCGGGAGACTGAGAAAGTGCCGAAAACGCCTCCGAATCGCCCGAACGCCCCGGGAGCCTTGTATCCCGCGCTAGACAAATCCCTCTAAGCTACGGTAATCTCCGCGCAATTTCGTTGATCTGGTCGAGCCGCCGTGACTGCAACCCGCTCCATCCGTCGCTCAGCCCGCTACCGCAAGGTGCTGGTCCTCCATGGGCCTAACCTGAACCTGCTGGGTACGCGCGAGCCGGAGACCTACGGGCATACCACCCTCGCCGATATCGACGCAGCGCTGGCCGATCATGCATCAAAGGCCGGTATTTCCCTGGCTTCGTTCCAGTCCAACCATGAGGGGGAACTGGTCGACCGCATCCACGCCGCGCGCGCGGAAGGCGTCGATTTCATCATCATCAACCCGGCGGCTTACACGCATACCAGCGTGGCCCTGCGCGATGCGCTGGCCGGGGTGGCCATCCCGTTCGTGGAGGTCCACCTGTCCAACGTGCACCGCCGCGAGAGCTTCCGTCACCACTCCTATTTCTCCGACGTGGCTGTCGGGGTGATCTGTGGGCTGGGTTGGCAGGGATACCTGCTGGCACTCGACTATGCGCTCGCCCAGGAACAGCCGTCGCCAGGGAGCCCGGGGCGCTGACCCCTGCCAGAATTTTTTGACGAACCTGCGCGCGCCGCCTGGCGGTCCGCGCCCGTTGCGCGTGCTGCGGCACGGCGGGCGCGGCTCCGTGGTGGACGCCACAACGATTTCTTCCGCCGCAGCCCAGCGGGCAGCGGCCGGACAACCTGATTCAGGAGGATAAGAAGATGGACCTGCGCAAGCTGAAGACGCTCATCGACCTGGTGGCCGAATCCGGCATCTCCGAGCTGGAAGTCACCGAAGGCGACGGCAAGGTACGCATCGTCAAGCAACCGCCGCAAATCGTCGCCGCGCCGATGGCCATGCCGCAGCTGCAGGCGCTGCCGGCCACGCCGGCCGCTGCCCCGGTCGGGTCCGCCGCCCCGGCCGCCGAGCCGGTTGCGCAGCTGCCCGCTGGCCACATCGTGACCTCGCCGATGGTGGGCACCTTCTACCGCGCTCCGTCGCCGGGCGCCGCCCCGTTCGTCAATGTCGGCGATTCGGTCAAGGAAGGCCAGACCGTCTGCATCATCGAAGCCATGAAGCTGCTCAACGAGATCGAGTGCGACAAGGCCGGCGTCATCAAGGAAATCCTGGTCGAGAATGGCCAAGCTGTGGAATACGGCCAGCCGCTGTTCGTTATCGGCTGAACCTGAATGGCATGCCGCGCCCAGCGCTGCGTGCGGCCGCCAACGTGGCCGCAAGCACGGCACCGGCGCGGCCCTCTACGGCGTTTCAGGACGCCAGGGACGTGTGGACATCGCAACACGTTCCGTGCAGTTCCATGCAGTTCCGCGCGTTAATGTGGCGCGTCGGCCAGGCGGCCCAGCGGCCAGCCTGACGGCCGCGCGCCCGATGTGCCATGGCGGCACGCAGCGGGACCGCTCCCGTTCTCGCAGAGAGAGACCATGTTTGAAAAAATTCTGATCGCGAACCGCGGCGAAATCGCACTTCGCATCCAGCGCGCCTGCCGCGAACTGGGCATCAAGACGGTGGTGGTGTATTCCGAGGCCGACAAGGAGGCCAAGTACGTGCGCCTGGCCGACGAAGCCGTCTGCATCGGCCCGGCCCCGTCGCCGCAGTCGTACCTGAACATGCCGGCCATCATCTCGGCCGCCGAAGTGACCGATGCGCAGGCTATCCACCCGGGCTACGGCTTCCTGTCGGAGAACGCCGACTTCGCCGAGCGTGTGGAAAAATCCGGCTTCGTCTTCATCGGCCCGACCGCCGACAGCATCCGCCTGATGGGCGACAAGGTCTCGGCCAAGCAGGCCATGATCAAGGCGGGCGTGCCGTGCGTGCCGGGCTCGGACGGCGCCCTGCCAGACGACCCCAAGGAAATCCTGGCGACCGCGCGCCGCGTGGGCTACCCGGTGATCATCAAGGCCGCCGGCGGCGGCGGTGGCCGCGGCATGCGCGTGGTGCACACCGAGGCCGCGCTGCTCAACGCCGTCAACATGACACGCGAGGAAGCCGGCCGCGCCTTCGGCAATCCCGAGGTCTACATGGAGAAGTTCCTGGAGAATCCGCGCCACGTGGAGATCCAGATCCTGGCCGACCAGCACAAGCAGGCAATCTGGCTGGGCGAGCGGGACTGCTCGATGCAGCGCCGCCACCAGAAGGTGATCGAGGAAGCCCCGGCGCCGCATATCCCGCGCCGCCTGATCGAGCGCATCGGCGACCGTTGCGCCGAGGCCTGCAAGAAGATGGGCTACCGCGGCGCCGGCACCTTCGAATTCCTGTATGAGAACAATGAGTTCTACTTCATCGAGATGAACACCCGTGTGCAGGTCGAGCACCCGGTCACCGAGATGATCACGGGCATCGACATCGTGCAGGAACAGATCCGCATCGCTTTCGGCGAGAAGCTGCGTTTCCGCCAGAAGGATGTGCAGTTCCGCGGCCACGCGATCGAATGCCGCGTGAACGCCGAGGACCCGTTCAAGTTCATCCCGTCGCCCGGCCGTATCACCGCCTGGCACATGCCGGGGGGCCCCGGTGTACGCGTGGACTCGCACGCGTATGATGGCTACTTCGTGCCGCCCAACTACGATTCGATGATCGGCAAGATCATCACTTACGGCGCCACGCGCGAGCAGGCCATCGCCCGCATGCGCATCGCGCTGTCCGAAATGGTTGTGGACGGTATCCAGACCAATGTTCCGTTGCACCGAGAGCTGATGATGGACGCGAACTTCGTCGAAGGCGGCACCAGCATCCATTATCTTGAGCATCGCCTGGCGGAGCGCGCTAAGGCCTGAGTAACGTTACCCCGACGTTACCCGCAACACACACGCAGCAAGCAAGGGAAGCCCGTGGCATTTCAGGAATGTGTGATCGAAGTGGCGCAGGACCAGGCCGAAGCCTGGTCCGAGGCCCTGTTCGACCTCGGTGCGCTGTCGGTCTCGGTGGAAGACGCCGATGCCGATACGCCCGATGAGCAACCGCTTTTCGGCGAGCCCGGGCTCGAACCCAAGCAACTCGCGTGGAACCGCTCGCGCGTGGTGGCGCTGTTCGGCGACGATGCCGATCCCGCCGTGGTGGTGGCCGCTGCCGCCAACCAGCTTGGCATCGATCCGGTGCCGGCCTACGAACTGCGCGCTGTGGAAGACCAGGACTGGGTGCGCCTGACGCAATCGCAGTTCGAGCCGATCCGCATCGGCGAGCGCATCTGGGTGGTGCCGTCGTGGCATGACGCGCCCGAGCCCGACGCGGTGGTGCTGGAGCTGGATCCCGGCCTGGCCTTCGGCACCGGCAGCCATCCGACCACGCGGCTGTGCATGCAGTGGCTGGAGCAACACGTGGTGCCGGGCGAGACCGTGCTCGACTATGGCTGCGGCTCTGGCATCCTGGCGATCGTCGCGCGCAAGCTCGGCGCGGGCGCTACCGTCGGCATCGACATCGATCCCAACGCCGTGGAAGCCTCGCGCTACAACGCCGAGCGCAACCAGGTCGAGGCGTCATTCGCGCTGCCCGAGTCGGTGTCGGAAGCCACCTATGACCTGGTGGTCGCCAATATCCTGTCGAACCCGCTCAAGCTGATGGCCGCCATGCTCAGCGCCCGGGTGCGCCCCGGCGGCCGGCTGGTGCTGTCCGGCGTGCTGGAGCGCCAGGCGGAGGAAGTTGCCGCCGCCTATGCGCCGTGGCTGCCGCTGACGGTATGGCGCGCCGAGGAAGGCTGGGTGTGCCTGCACGGCACCCGTCCCTGATCTGCACAGATGGCCGCCGTCAAGCTCGTCACGCGCTGCCCGGCCTGCCGCACCGCCTTCCGGCTGGTCGCCGACCAGTTGCGCCTGCGCCAGGGGCTGGTGCGTTGCGGCCACTGCGAAACGGTGTTCGATGCACGCGAACACCTGATTGAAATCCCCTTGCCGGCGGGCAGCGCCACGCCGCCGGCATCCGGCGTAACGGCAACGGCCACGCCGGCGGCCACACCCGCACCGGCAGCTGAAGCTCCGCGCCCCGGCGAGTCCGCCGCGGCACCGCAGCCTGCGCCCTCCACGCAATTTACGCCCACCATCGATCCCGGCTATGACGTGCCGGCGCTGGACGCGCCTACCATGCTCATGACCTCGCCCGAGGACCTCGATGTCCCGGCACCGGCTGAGGTGGACGTGCATGAGGACGAGATCGAACGTGCGCTGCGCGAGGCCAACGAGGCCGTCGCCCAGCGCGACGCGCGCGATGCGGAGCGGCAAGCCGACGTCGAGCCCGAGTCGCAGCTGACGCCTGCGGCGCAGACCGCGCCGGAAGCGGAACCCGCGGCGGAGCCGGAGCCGGAGCCGGAGCCGGAGCCGGAGCCGGAGCCGGAGCCGGAGCCGAAGGCAGAAGCAGAAGCAGAGGCAGAGGCAGAGGCAGAGGCAGAGGCAGAGGCAGAGGCAGAGGCAGAACCAGAACCAGAACCCGAAGCCCTGCCTGAACCGGAGCGCGAAGCGACGCCCGGCGCAGAAGCCACCGCCACGCACGCGGCACCGCAGCCGGCCGCACCGCAAGCTGCAGCGCCGGCATGGCCCGCGCTGAACCACAACGCACTCGATCATCCTGCGCTCGATGAGCCGGCACGGATCGGCAAGACCGCCGAAACCGAAGCGGAGGCGGTAGCAAAAGCGGAAGCGCCAGCGCCCCAGCCAGGCGGTGTGCCCGCACCCGCGGCCATCCCGAGTGCCAGCGAATTCCTTCGCGCCGCGTCGGCGGATATCGGCCCGCCACCGGCGATCCATCCGTCGCCGGCGGACACGCCCCAGGCTGCCGCCGAGCCATCTGAGAGCGAGGCTGCCGAGCGCACCGACACCAGCGATGCGCGCTACGGCCGCGACGCCGGGCCCGCGCTCGACACCGGCGGGCCCGCCAGCATCACTGGTGAAGCCGTCGCACGCGAGCAGACCACGCGCCGCTGGACCCGCACGGAAGCTCCGGCCGGCCCGGTCTTCGCTCCCGACTTCCTGCGCCACACCCGCGAACGCGAGCGCGAGCGCGCCCCCGCGCGCAGCCGCGCGCCGGCGCCGCGTACGCTCTGGTACGTCGCGGCAGCGGTGCTCGCGCTGGGCGCGACGGTGCAAGCGGTGTATCTAGCGCGCAGCCCGCTGGCCGGACAGTTCCCGATGCTGCGTCCGGCACTGGAAGCCGCATGCGCCCCGTTCGGCTGCGACGTGCCGCCGTGGCGCGACATCGACGCACTGCGTATCGAGAGTTCGCAGCTGCAGCGGCTCGACGAAGGCGGCGACGCATACATGCTCGCCGTCACGCTGCGCAACCTGGGCCGCGCCACCACCGCGCTGCCTGCGATCGAGCTGGTCATGACGGACCTGCAGGACCAGCTGTTGTTGCGACGTGTGCTGCAACCGGCGGATTACCTGGACCCTTCGCAAAAGGCCTTCGCCACGGAGGGTCTTCGCGCCGGCATGGAGCTGCCGGTTCGGGTACGATTCCGGACGCAGCAGGCGCCATCCAACTACCGCGTGCTGATTTTTTATCCCTGAATTCCGCGGCCTGCCGCCGGACCGAATCCGAGTCCGGCGGCGGGCGGCGCCCCCCCACCGGGCATTGGCCGGCCAGGCGCCGGAAACTGAACCGGAAACCATCAGACATCAAGGAGTAGACATGAGCAACGTCACCCTCGGCGGCAACCCGATCGAAGTCGCAGGCAAGTTTCCGCAGGCCGGCGACAAGGCGCCCGCCTTCTCGCTGGTCGGCAAGGACCTGAAGGACGTCACGCTGGCCGACTTCGCCGGCAAGCGCAAGGTGCTGAACATCGTCCCGAGCCTGGACACGCCGGTGTGCCAGGCCTCGGCCCGCAAGTTCAACGAGGCCGCTAACGGCCTGGCCAACACCGTCGTGCTGACGATCTCGGCCGACCTGCCGTTCGCGATGGGCCGCTTCTGCACCGCCGAAGGCCTGGCCAACGTGGTGACGCTGTCGACGATGCGCGGCGCCGAGTTCAAGGGCAACTACGGTGTGGACATCAAGAGCGGCCCGCTGGCCGGCGTGACTGCGCGCGCGGTGGTGGTGCTCGACGAGAACGACACCGTCAAGTACGCCCAGCTGGTCCCGGAAATCAAGACCGAGCCGGACTACGAAGCCGCCCTGGCCGCGCTGCAGTAACGCGCGCCGCCTGACGGCAGCGGCCGCCCGCGGAACCGGGGCGGCCGTTTTCGCTTTATCTGACCCATACAACCAACAACCTACCACCTGGAGAGAGCATGGCCAGCCTGATCTGCGGCTCCGTCGCCTACGACACCATCATGACGTTCGACGGACGCTTCCGCGAACACATCCTGCCGGACCAGATCCATATGCTGAACGTCTCGTTCCTGGTGCCCGGCATGCGCCGCGAGTTCGGCGGCTGCGCCGGCAACATCGCCTACACGCTGAAGATGCTCGGCGGCGACCCGGTGGTGATGGCCACCGTCGGCACGGATGCCGAGCCCTACCTGGAATACCTGCGCAAGCTGGAGATTCCCACCAGCCACATCCGCGTGCTGCCCGAGACCTTCACGGCGCAGGCCATGATCACCACCGACCTGGACAACAACCAGATCACCGCCTTCCACCCTGGCGCAATGAGCCAGTCGCAGCTGAATAATGTCAAGGACGCGCTCGGCGGCGGCAAGGCGCCGGCGCTCGGCATCGTGGCCCCGGACAGCCGCGAAGGCATGCTTCACCACGCGCGCCAGTTCGCCGATGCGGGTGTTCCGTTCATCTTCGACCTGGGCCAGGCAATGCCGCTGTTCAACGGCGAAGACCTGCGGGAGTTCGTTGAACTCGCCAGTTACGTGACAGTCAATGACTACGAGGCGCAGGTCCTGCTGTCCCGTACCGCATGGACCAGTGCGGAGGTTGCCGCCAAGGTCCGTGCCTTCATCGTCACGCACGGCGAGCGCGGCGCCAGCATCCATGCCGATGGTCGGCAGTACGCGATCCCGGCCGTGCAGGCCGAGCGCATCGTGGACCCGACCGGCTGTGGCGACGCCTTCCGTGGCGGCCTGCTCTACGGCATTGAAAACGGTTTAGACTGGGAAACGACCGGCCGCCTGGCTTCGCTGATGGGGTCGGTCAAGATCGCGCAACAGGGTCCGCAGAACCACTGGTTGTCGCGCGAGGAAATCGGCAACCGGTTCCAGTCTGCATTCGGGTACCGCTACGCCTGATCTGCGGCCAGTGCGTGGCTTTTTCGGGATCTGACATGAATCACAAGGTCCGGGGCGGCGCGCTTGCCGTCATTGCCATCGCGGCCCTGGTCGCCGGCTGTGCGACAGAGTCGAACTCCAACAGCGTCTACAGCACCGGCCAGGCGCAGCGCGAGCAGACGGTACGCTATGGCGTGGTCGAGGGGGTACGCGAAGTTGCCATCCAACGCAGCCAGACCGGCGCGGGCACGCTCGCCGGCAGTGCCATCGGCGGCATCGCGGCTGGCAGCACCATCGGCAGTGGCAACGGCGCGGTGGCAGCAGGCATCCTCGGCGCGATACTGGGCGGCATCGCCGGCAGCGCTGCCGAGAACAAGGTCAACGAGCGGCGCGGCCTGGAGATCACCGTGCGCCTGGACAACGGCGAGATGCGTGCGATCACGCAGGAGGCCGACGAGGTCTTCCGCCCGGGCGAGCGCGTGCGGCTGCTGTCCTCAGGCGGCGTCACCCGCGTCACGCACTGAACCGCTGCGCCCGGCCGGGCGCCAGCATGAGAGCGCATCCAGGCGCCCGCGCCCGCACGGGCCGCGGCGCTTTTTCTTTGACCGGGCACCAATGAAAAAACCCGCCGGGCCAGCGGCCATCGGCGGGTCTGCAAGACTGGCGTCTTGCTGACCGGATACGCGGTATCCGGTCATGCTGGCACGCACTGCGTGCCGATGTGGTTCCGTACGGAACGCGTAAGGCCCACGCCGTGGCGGCGCAGCTTACGGACGGTTGCCCGTCGGGAACGGCCAGGCAGCGGCCGGGTTCAGCGCGGTCTTGGCAGCCGAAGCGGGAGCAACGGCAGGGGCAGCGGCAGGCTTCGCGGCAGCCTTCCTGGCAGCCGGCTTCTTCGCGGCAGCCTTCTTGGCCGGAGCCTTCTTGGCAGCCGGCTTCTTCGCAGCAGCCTTCTTGGCCGGTGCAGCCTTCTTGGCGGCTACCTTCTTGGTCGCAGCCTTCTTGGCCGGTGCTGCCTTCTTGGCGGCGACCTTCTTCACTGCGGCCTTCTTGGCCGGTGCTGCCTTCTTGGCGGTGACCTTCTTGGCGGCGACCTTCTTGGTTGCAACCTTCTTGGCGGCGACCTTCTTCACCGCGGCCTTCTTGGCGGGGGCCTTCTTGGCCGCAGCCTTCTTCGCCGGCGCAGCCTTCTTGGCAGCGACCTTCTTCACGGCGGCCTTCTTGGCCGGTGCCTTCTTGGCGGCCGGTGCTGCCTTCTTGGCGGCTACCTTCTTGGTTGCGGCCTTCTTGGCGGCCGGCTTGGCGGCCTTCTTAGCCGCCGGCTTTTTCTTTGCAGCAGTTGCCATGGATAACTCCTTCACTAGAGAGTGAATATCGAATGACCTAAGTCAGGCGACCCGACCGACCCGAGGCGCGATACCACAGCGCGTGCCCCAGTCGAGCGAGCGATTCATCGGCGCGCGGACCGACTGCGGCTGCACGCTAATGAATTTGGTTGCAGGCGCACCGCCAGCAGCGGTGACTTCGCGGCAGTTGCGGACCCGCAAGCGGGACCGGGGCACTTGCCGCGCCCTGGAATATTCGATTGGCCCGCCCCGCCAGCTGGGTCGGTGCGCGGCCTGAAAAGAGGAGATATCGGACAGCAGGCCTGCGGTGCGGGCATGGCCTCGCGCACGGCAAGCGGCATTCATTCGGTGGTAGCTGGTCCAACCCGTTAATGGACCAAGGGAGACTGCACGCGTTTTAAGAAGCCGGCTCGGCCAGGTCTGCGTCAAAGTTCTCGTGCTCCTCGGCTACAACCTTCATCACTGCATCGAAGCGCGCATCGCGCTCGTCGTTCCAATCTTGCTTCCTGCTTCTCTGCAATGAAGTGAGACTCTTGTCAAGGCGAATCATAATTCGTTTGCACGATGATGTTAAGAAAAAAGTGCAAAAAAACTTGCCTGCATGCGTTGCTCAAACTAGTTCTCGCGCGCGTCGTCACGAAGACGTTGCCGATGGCATCGCGATGCATCGCTCGCACGCTGGTGCGAAGGCACGCTTCGCACGTTCGCGCACGCGTCGCGGCGCTCCATCCCGACCCGCACGCGCGCAGCTTTTACACACCCGCGCAGCACCTGCTTACAAGCCGCGTAACGCGCATCGAAGGAGCGCGCGCGCCCTGCTGCGCGCCTCATCGCGCTTTCCGAAAAACCGCATGGACAAAGGCTTTGCGGGCGATGTACCGATACGCGCGCAGCCAGCGCAGCAGTGCGCGCGCACGTCAGCGCGCGCGCCGGAAACTGGTGGCACGCTTCGTCGTCTGCATGCGCTACACAGTCGTCAGCGCGCACGCGCAACGCGCGTTTGGCTGACGGCGACGACTCGCGCCACCTACGTCGCGCGAGCACGCCGGACATTCCGTCGAAGAGTGATGCGCGAACGCAACGGTTTGCATCGAAGCAACAGCGCGCGAGCATCAAAGCGTTGCGATTGAGCAAAGCGGCGACGCGCGCGAAGCATCGGGGCAACACTTCGAACGCTTGTCGGAGACAGCTGCGCCGACAGCATCGCGATCGCTGCTCTCATCCATTCGGATGACTCCGATCACGCACCGCAAGCTGCGACGCGCATCGCGCGATGCCAACCGTCGCGCCACGCTACGCAGCGCTTGCCACACGCTTGCCGATCTCCCCTCGAAGGCCCCGCGGTGCGCCGCACGTCCGCTTAGAGGAATGCTTCGGCAGCACGTTCAGCGGCCCGGTTTGCTGCAACACAAAAACCTGCAAACGACGGCCGCATGCGGCTTTGCGGGGAGCGCGCAAGCCGTGCGCTGGAGCCACCGCGGAGCTCGGCGCGGCATGCCGGACGATTGCGGCGCGGCGGCTGCGACAGTAGATTGGCGTGCGCGCCCGCCGCCCGGCCCGCGCCGCTTCGACGCAAGCGGCGGCCGCCGCGCGGTGCATCGCACCGGCCCGCTGCCGGTGGCAACGAACCTCAAAGGAGACATCATGCGCAAACCATCCCACCTCGCCGCTGCCCGTCCGCTGGTGCGTCCGGCATTGCAGGCGGCGGTGCTCGCCGTCACCCTGCTCGGCAGCGCCGGCGCGATGGCGCAGGCCTCGCCCGGCGGCATGTGGAAGACCATCGACGACAGCACCGGCAAGCCGCGGGGGCTGGTAGAGATCAGCGAGAAGAACGGCGTCTACAGCGGACGCCTGGTGAAGACGTTCGTGGAAGGCGACGGCAAGCCCAGGGTCTGCGACAAGTGCACCGACGCGCGCAAGGACCAGCCGCTGATCGGCATGACCATCCTGAGCGGACTGCGCAAGACCGGCGACAACGAGTGGAGCGGCGGCGAGATCCTCGACCCGGAGAACGGCAAGGTCTACAAGAGCAAGATGTCGCTGGCCGAGGACGGCAACAAGCTCAACGTGCGCGGCTTCATCGGCATCAGCCTGATCGGCCGCACCCAGACCTGGGAACGCGAGCACTGAGCGTCGACGGCTCGTGTGACTCAGGGTTTCTCCGCAGCCGCGGGCAACACGCGGCGGCGCGGCTGACGAAAAAAAACCGGGCGGTTCTCACCGCCCGGTTTTTTGTCCTCGATGCTGCGCTTTACATCCGGTACCGCAGCGTCGCCATCACGCTGCGCGGGGCGCCGGGCATGTTCAGGTTGGGGCTGGTGCCGTGCGCCGACACGATGTAGCCCTTGTCGAACAGGTTGTACACGTTCAGCTGCGCCTCGAAGGCGCCGCGGCGGTACCAGGCCATGGCGTCGGCGGTGACGTAGCCGGGCAGCGTCACGGTATTGAGCGGATCGGCATAGCGCGCGCCCACCAGGTTGAGGCCGGCGCCCACGCCGAAGCCGTGGCCCAGGTCCTTGGTCACCCACGCGTTGCCGGAGTGGCGCGGCGTGATGGTGGCGCGCTTGCCCTGCAGCGCGGCGGTGGACTTGGTGATGGTGGCATCCAGGTACGCGTAGCCCGCCAGCACACGCCAGCCGCTGCCCAGCTCGGCCGCGCCGGAGAGTTCGATGCCGTCCGTGCGTTGCTCGCCGATCGGCAGCAGTGCCGTGTTGGTGGCGTTGGCAACCTTGATGTTGCTGCGCTCCAGGCGGAACACCGAAATCGTGGTGCTGGCCTTGCCGTTCAGCCAGTCGTACTTGGCGCCGACTTCGGTGTTGTTGGTGGTCTCCGGCGCCAGGTCGGCGTTGTTGGCCGCCAGCGCAAAGGCCTCGCCCGACGGCTGGAACGACTTGCTCCACGACACGTAGTACGACTGCGCCTTCGACGGCTGCCACACCAGGCCGGCGCGCGGGCTCCAGGCGGTGTCGGTGCGCGACAGGTCGCGCTGGCCGGCGATCCGGTTCCTGGTCTCCTGCTGGAAGTTGTCGTAGCGCACCCCGACCAGCGCCTTCCACTGCTCGCTGAACTTGATCATGTCCTGAGTGTAGAACGCCAGGGTGTCGAACACGCCGAGGTTCGACGTGGTCGGATTGCCCGGCGCCTTCAGCGCCAGCGTCGGCAGCACCGGGTTGAACAGGTCGAACGTGCCCGGCACCGGCTTGGTATTGTTGACCTGGTCCTTGTTCTGTTGCCCGATCTCCATGCCGTACAGGATCTCGTGCTCCATGCCCAGGAAGGTCGCCTTCTGGGTCAGGTCAGTCTGGTTGAACCAGCCATGTTCCTCGCGGCGGACATTGCCGTGGTTCATGGTCAGCGTGCGCGCCGCTTCGTTGACCGCAGCGGTCAGCGTGTTGTTGCGGTCCAGCGAGTAGTGGTAGTAGCGCGTGGCGTTGCGGATCGACCAGTTCTGGTTAAAGCGGTGGTTGATCGTGGCGGTGCCGGAGAACACGCGCGACTGGGAGTAGTCGGCATCGCGCGCATTGGCCGCGCCGTAGTAGCGCGAGGCCGGCACGTCGACCGGGCGGCCCTGGTAGGCCGGGATGCCGAAGTCGGTGACGCGGCGGTCTTCCAGGTAGTCAGCCTGGAACAGCACGGTGGTCTCGGGCGCCACGCGCAGCTCCAGCGACGGCGCGATCGCCTTGCGGTCCAGGAACTGCTGCGAGCGATAGCTGTTGGCCTTCTGCACGGCGCCGGTGATGCGGAACGCGGCAGCGCCGTCGGCGAACACGCGGCCGACGTCGGCCTCGGCGCGGCGGTCGGCCCACATGCCGTAGCTCAGCGCGAAATCGGTGACGTCGATGCCGGGCTTCTTGGTGACGCGGTTGATCAGGCCGCCGGCCGAGCCACGCCCGTACAGCACCGCCGCCGGACCCTTGACCACTTCGACGCGGTCCACGTTGGACAGGTCGCGGAAGTACAGCGCGTCGTCGCGGATACCGTCGACGAACTGGTCGGCGATCGCGGTGAAGCCGCGGATCGAGACCTGGTCGCGCTGGCCGTCGCCATGCGAGAACGACACGCCGGGCACGTTCTTCAGCGCGTCCTGCATCGACGTGGCGTGCTGGTCGCGCATCACCTCGGCGGTGACCACGTTGACGGTCTGCGGGATATCGCGCAGCGGCGCTTCGGTCTTGGTCGCGCTGACCGCATTGGGCGGGTTATAGCCGGCGCCCAGTTCCCGACTGACATCGGCCTTGACGGTGACCTCAGGCAGCTGCGCCGCTGCCGCCGGGGTCGCCTGCGACCAGGCTGCCATCGGTTGAAAAATGAAGGTCCCCGCCACCGCGGCGCAGATCGGGTGAAGTTTTATTCTCATTTCCCTGTAATCGACTGTAATTTATTCTAAGAAAGCGACGCATTATCAATTACGAGAATGAAGGGGTCAACGAGATTGCGAATTATTCCCATTCAACGCCGCACAGCGTTGTTTTCAGATCGGCGTTGACCGGGAGCAGTACGCTGGTGCCTGACTTGTGAGCCGACTCAGGCCAACTGGTCGGCCAGGACGTTGCGCGCCTCGGCAATGAACGGCGATTCGCTGCGGCGGGCGGGTAGCAGGAAGAACTCCGCTTCGGGCAGGCGCGGCAATCCGAGCCGCGCGACCGTGCCGCCGTCCAGCGGCGCGACACCTGGCCCGATCGCCGATGCATTCAGGCAGGACAGCCCCAGCCCGGCTGCGAGCGCGAGATGCAGGCCCGCCACGCCCGAGGCCGAGTGCGCGACCTCGAACGGCAGGCGCTTGCGCAGCAGCAGCTGCACCACGAACTGGTGCAGCGAGCACGTATCGGGCAGCAGCACCAGCGGCAACGTGGCGGGCAAGGCGTCGGCCTCGCCGGAGGCCGCCACCCAGGCCAGGGCTTCGCGGCGCAGTACCGTGCCCCGCGTGCTCTTGCCTTGTGTATCGCGGCCGCGCGGCAGGCGCATGCTCAGGCCGATATCGAAAGCATCCATCTCGGCGGCGGCATCGATCGCCGCACTCTTCATCACCGTCACGTGCAGCCGCAGGTAGGGATAGCGTTCGCGCAGGCGCCGCAGCATGCCGGCGATCTCGCCAGGGCGGAAGTAATCGGTGACAGCCAGCCGCAGCTCTCCTTCCAGCGCGTGCCCGCGCAGCTCCTGCAGCGCCAGTTCGTTCAGTGCGAGGATGCGGCGCGCGTGCTCCAGCAGCCGCGCACCGGCCGGCGTCGGCACCGCGCCGTGCCGCCCGCGCGACAGCAGCGGCACGCCGGCGCGCTCTTCCAGCTTGCGCAGCTGCTCGCTGACCGACGACTGCGACAGAAACAGCCGGGGCGCCGCGGCGGACAGGCTGCCGCTGTCGGCAACGGTGACAAAGGTGCGCAACTGGTCTGTTTCGAATCCACGCATGTCGGGGCTCCAGCAAGGGGAAAAAGGCGGCCGCAGTTCCTTCGGCTGATCCGATGGATCGCATCGGATATTCCCGCTTATCCGATAGTACACCGGCTCCTAACATGGCATCACCCACCCACGAAACAAGGAGCACAGCCATGCCCCACATCGTCCTGCAGCTCTCCGGCCAGCCCGATGCCGCCCTCACCCGCCACAGCGCCGCCGCCATCGCCGACCTGACCGCAAGCGTGCTCGGCAAGAAACGCGACGTGATTGCCATCACCGTCCACTATGTACCGCACGACAACTGGATCATCGGCGGCGTGCCGCTGTCCGGGCAGGACCGCAACGCCTTCCACCTCGATATCAGCGTCACCGACGAGACCAATACCAAGGCCGAGAAGGCGCAGTTCATCCGGGACGTGTTCGAAACCATGGCGGGCCTGCTCGGCAGCCTGCATCCCGTCTCCTATGTGCATGTCATCGATGCCCGCGCGGCGGCGTACGGCTATGGCGGCCGCACGCAGGAGTACCGCCACCAGCAGGGCTGACGCGCGCGGCGAAGGCTACGGCACCATGCTGCGCAACGAGCCCGAGTATTTTGTGACCGGACTGGCCTGAAGCAATCG
The DNA here is from genome assembly GCF_017815025.1 of Cupriavidus phytohabitans. Taxonomy (NCBI): domain Bacteria; kingdom Pseudomonadati; phylum Pseudomonadota; class Betaproteobacteria; order Burkholderiales; family Burkholderiaceae; genus Cupriavidus; species Cupriavidus phytohabitans. The sequence goes on along the minus strand of NZ_JAGIQB010000031.1, from coordinate 38,495 downwards.
GGCGGCCCGCCGCTTGTACATTTAGTGCGTTGTTAACTAGTGTGGTTGGGTGCAGCCGGCACCCAACCCGGCCAACTGGAACCCGACGCATGAAAGAGATCACCCTGCCCGACGGCGAGCGCATTCCCGCGCTCGGCATGGGAACGTGGAACATGGGCGAGACGCCCGCCGCGCGCGCCGAAGAGATCGCCACGCTAAGGCTGGGCCTTGACCTGGGCCTGCGGCTGATCGATACCGCCGAGATGTACGGCGAAGGCCAGTCCGAGGAAATGATCGGCGAGGCCCTGGCCGGGCGGCGCGAAGAGGCCTTCCTGGTCAGCAAGGTCTATCCGTTCAACGCCAGCCGCCGCGGCACCGTGCAGGCGTGCGAGCGCAGCCTGCGGCGGCTGCGCACCGACCGCATCGACCTGTACCTGCTGCACTGGCGCGGCGGCGTGCCGCTGGAGGAAACGGTCACCGCCATGCAGGCGCTGCAGCGCGACGGCAAGATCCGCCACTGGGGCGTCAGCAACCTGGACCTGGCGGACCTGCAGGAGTTGTGGGACGCGCCCGGCGGCGACGGCATGGCCACCAACCAGCTGCTGTACAACCTGGGCCGGCGTGGGATCGAATGGGACCTGCTGCCGTGGCTGCGCCAGCGCGGCATCCCGGTGATGGCCTACTCGCCGATCGAGCAGTCGCGGCTGCTGGGCAACCCGGGGCTGAAGCGCTTCGCGCGCGACCACGGCATGACCGCGGCGCAGGCGGCGCTGGCCTGGCTGCTGGCGCAGGACGGCGTCATCGCCATTCCCAAGACCGGCCGGCGCGAGCGCCTGCAGGAGAATATCGGCGCGCTGTCACACCCGTTGTCAGCGGCCCAGCTGGCCGAACTCGACCGCATCTTCCCGCCACCGGACGGGCCAGGGGCGCTGGAGATGCTGTGAGCGCGCCCGCGGCGCGGCGTCAGTTCAGGCGCGACGCGTAGCGTTCGCGCTCGACGTAGCGCACCAGGTAGTTGCGCGCCTTGTCGCGGGTATCGGCCGTGACGCGCGCCGCCGCCTGGCGGGCGCTGTTCTTGCCGTGCGACGACGACATCTGTCCGTCCAGGTAGCTGCGGAAGGCGTCGTGCATGGCGTTCAGGTCGGACTGGCACGCGGCCAGCGCCGCATTCGCCACGTCTTTCGACTGGCCCTTGGACGCCAGGTTGTCGTCGGCCTTTTCCTTGACGCAATCCATGTATTTGGCGCGCAGCGACTGCCAGCCGCTGCTGTCGGCGGTCGCGGCAGCGCTGGCGGTATCCCCGGCGGCGGGTCCGGTCGAGGGCTGGGAAGCGCACGCAGCGAGGAGCGCCAGTGGCAGGGCGGTAAGAATTTTCTTCATGCCTTGATGATGCGATGCGGCGGTGCCGCATGGGTGCGTGGTGGTTTCGGGAGCCGTCAAACTGCCACGAATGCGTCGGCGAGGCTACCTTCGTCACAAATGGAAACGCCTCGTCACCACGTGATCTTTTGTCCGAGTGCTTCTGGCGCCTATGCTTCAGAGACGACAACAACACCCAAGGAGACAAGAATGAAGCGTCGAAACTTCCTGACCGCCAGCGCAGGCCTGGCCCTGGGCAGCCTGGCACTGGGTGCCTGTACCACCACACCACCCGACGCGCCGGCCGACAAGGCGGCCCGGCGGCGCGAGCTCGACTCGGGCGTCGATGCCACGCTGTCGCGCCTGTATGGCTCGGTCAACGGCTCGCGCGAACTCGGCAGTCGCGCGCGCGGCATCCTGGTGTTCCCCAAGACGTTGTCGGCCGGCTTTATCGTCGGCGGCGAATATGGCGACGGCGCCCTGCGCTCGGGCGGCGCAACGCGCGGCTATTACCGCCTGGTTTCCGGCTCGTTCGGCTGGCAGATCGGCGCGCAGTCCAAGTCAGTGATCCTGATGTTCCTGACGCAGGACGCGTACGACAAGTTCGTACGCAGCTCAGGCTGGACCGCCGGTGTCGATGCCACCGTCGCGCTGGCGACGGTCGGCGCCAGCGGCGTGCTCGACACCAATACCGCGCAGCAGCCGATCGTCGGTTTCGTGATGACCAATGCGGGGCTGATGGCGGGCCTGAGCCTCGAAGGCAGCAAGATCACCCGGCTCGACCTGTAAGCACCTGGCGCGGGCTTGCGCCGCACGGCTCGACGGCCGTGCGGCGGCAGTTTTTCGCGGCCATCCGCCGCGAGGGGATAGAATTCGTCCCTTTGGCCGAATTCTCATGTGGTTCAAGAACCTGCAGGTCCATCGTTTCTCCGCCCCGTGGACGTCCGGCGCCGACGAAGTCGAAGCCAGCCTGGCGAAGCACGCCTTCTACCCCGGCACCAGCCTCGAAATGCAGACGCAGGGCTGGGCCTCGCCCCGTGACAACGGCCAGCTGGTCCACGCCGTGGGCCGCCAGATGCTGCTGACGCTACGCACCGAGAAGAAGCTGCTGCCGACCACCGTGGTCAACCAGGTCACGCGCGCACGCGCCGCGGAGATCGAAGAGCAGCAAGGCTACAAGCCGGGCCGCAAGCAGATGAAGGAACTGAAGGAGCAGGTCACCGAGGAACTGCTGCCGCGCGCCTTCAGCATCCGCCGCGACACGCGCGTGTGGATCGACCCGGACAACGGCTGGCTGGCGATCGACGCCGCCGCCGCGGCCAAGGCCGATGAAGTGCGCGGCATGCTGTTCAAGGCGCTGGATCCGCTGCCGCTGGTCAACCTGCATGTCAACCAGTCGCCGGTGGCGGCAATGACCGAATGGCTGGCCGGCGATGCCGCGCCGGGCGGCTTCACCGTCGATCAGGAAATCGAGCTGCAGTCCGGCAGCGAAAGCAAGGCCACCGTGCGCTATGTGCGCCACCCGCTCGATCCCGAAGACCTGCGCCGCCATATTGCCGCCGGCAAGCGCTGCACGCGCCTGGCGATGACGTGGAACGACCGCGTCTCGTTCGTGCTGACCGACGGGCTGGTGGTGAAGAAGGTCGCGCCGCTGGACGTGATCAAGGAACAGGCCGACGGCACCACGCATGACGAAGACGAGCGCTTCGACGCCGATTTCGCCATGATGGCCGGCGAGCTGTCCGGCATGCTGGGCGACCTGACCGAAGCGCTGGGCGGCGAACGCAAGAACTGAGGCAGGCGGCGCGCGCTGCCGCGGGCCGGCCCCCCTTACGCCGGTTTCGCCATCCAGTTCACCTTGGGGAAACGGCCGGCAAACCCGGCCGGCATCGGCACCACGGTCTTGCCGGCGTAGTCGAAGAACACGAAGCCTGACTTGGCCATGGCGATCAACGCGCCGTCAGCCGGGCGCGTGATGCGGAAGATGATGTCGCCGCCGTACTTGTTGAAGTCCATCACGCCGACCTCGAACAGCAGCTGGTCGCGCGCGTGCGCTTCGTTGCGATACATGGTGGCCAGGTCCGTGACGATGATGCCGAAACCTTCCACCTGGTCCCCCTCGCTGCCGAACTCATAGAGGAAGCGGGCGCGCGCCTCGGAGATCATCGAGATCATCGAATCGTTGGCCAGGTGGTTGGCCGAGTTGATGTCGGTGACGCGCACGGTCAGGTGGGTCGAATAGCAGAACTGGTCGTCGGGAAGGTCGAGTTGAAGACGGGCCATGGCGGCATCGGGCTAAGTGGACGGGAAGCCGCCGCCCGGCGCGCGCAAGGGTCATCCGATCCCGGGCAGGCTGGCGGCGAGGCGCCCATCATAGTCGATCCGGCCGGTTCGGCCAGCGGGGCTCAGGGATTGAGCGGCGGCAGGGCTGCGGGCATCGCCCGATGCGCGCGGACAGGCCGGTGTGGGGGGCCGTACTTCGGCAACAGGCCCGCAAGTTCGCTGCCGTTCCATTGCCCCGTGCCGGTGCCGGCACCGAACAGGCGCCGTTCGAGTTCATCAACGGCGGAAACCAGCGCCGTGTCGCTGGTGCCTGCCGCCCACTCCGAAGGGGCCTTGCCCCACGCGGTGCGCGACCACACCCCCAGAGCGCGATAGGCTGCCGGTGCGTCATCCGCGCGGCAGGCCTGCAGCAACGCAGCGAGCCGCGCCTCGCTGCCAGCCGCCCTGGCGCCGCGCCGTGCCGCGAGCGCCCGGCGCAGGCGTGCCACGCGCGGCCGTGCCCAATGCAGCAGCAGCCACGCCAGCACCAGTACCAGGGCACCCCCGGCCGCCCACAGCCACAGGCGCCACGCGGTGCCGCCCTCCCCGGGCAGCGGCGCGGCGTGCGGGCCGGTCGGCGACAGTCCTGCGAGGTGCTGCGCGGAAGCCACGTCCACCTTCACCTCGGGTGCCTCCGATTCGCCGGGCTTGCGCGTCACCGGGTCGAACCATTCCACCTTGATCGCCGGCAGCGTATAGGTCCCGGCGTGCTCGAACACATAGGTAATGCGGTCCGTGCGGCTGCCGCCCGTATTGCCGGCGCTGTCGTGCGCGGCATCGCTGAGTTGCGGATCGCCAGCGAACACGCGCACACCGGATGGCGCCTCGACCTTTGGCGGCCGGATCATCATGGCCTGGGTCTGCGGCGCGAACGTGGTGATGGTGCGCACCAGCGCGTCACCGGCATGGAATTGCGCCTGTGGGCCGCTCACCGGGCGGTCGAAGCGCTGCGTGACGTTCAGGCGCGCCACCGGCAGCGTGGCAACGGCCGGCGCGCCGGCTGCTCCCGCGGCGCGGATCGTGGTGGCCGGCAGCGTGACGCTGCCCTGCCGCGGCTTGCCGTCGTCGCCGGAATAGGTGAAGGCGATGGAGACCTGCGGCAACTGGAAATCACCGCCCTGCGCCGCGGCAAACAGGTAGGTCTTCCGGATGCCGGCATAGGTCACGCCGTTGATGGTCTCGACCGTGTTCTGGCCGCGGTCGTCCGGCATCGTGACGATCGCGCCGGGCACCTGCAGCGTCGGAAAGACCGGCGCCGACAGGAAGAAGTTGGGCGCCAGTACCGTCACGTCGATGCGGATCTGCTGGCCCGGCAACACCGGCTGCTGCGCCGCCACGTCGACGCGCACGACGGGATCGGCCCCCAGCGCGAGCGCGCTCGCCAGCCACAACACAAGGCCGGCGAGCCAGATGCCGAAGCTCCGCCCCGTGCGCATCATGGTTTGGCTCCGCCCGGCTGCGCCCGGCTCTGCTGCAGCGCGAACTTGCGCTGCAGCAATTCGGTCGGCGTGGTCTGGATCGCGCGCATCCAGGTCTCGGCGCTTTCGACCGCGCCCATCTCCAGCTTCTTGCCCTCGCCCTCGGGCGGCCTGGACTCGCTGTCGTACTTCACTTCGTCTGGCTTGATGTCGGGCGCCTCCTCGCCTTCCTTCGGCTTTTCCGCCTTCGCGGCCAGTTTCTCCATGAGCGCCAGGTTGGCCGCTGCCGCGGGCCATTGCGGGCGGCGTTTCAGGGCCTGCCGGTAGCGCGCCGCCGCATCCTTGTACTTGCCCATCCACGCCAGCGCATCGCCCTGGTTGAAGTCGCTCTCGGGCGAATCGACCAGCGCGAAGCTCTGCACCGCCTGCGCGTATTGCCCCGCGCGGTACTGCGCCACGCCGCGCCACATGGGGTCGTCGAACAGCGCGGCGGCGCCGGCAAAGTCGCCATGCTCGAACGCCCGGCGGCCCTGCTGGTCATGCGTGAGCCACAGGTCTACAAAGCGCCACGCGCGCGGCGCTTCGGCATCCGATGCCGAAGCCTGCGCGCGCAACTCCTGCTGCGGCGCCGCCAGCGCCACGGCAAGCAGCACGCCCGTGATCCAGCGCACGGTCCAACCCTTGCGGAACCACAGCACACCCAGCAGCGCAATGGGTATCGTGAGCCACCAGCCCTCATCCTTCCAGCGCGTGTTGTCCGCCGACTGCTTCTGCGCGAGGTGCGACTGCACGTGGCGCTGCACCCAGGCCACGTCGTCGTCGCTGTCGGGCGTGAACGTGGCAACCGGCACGCCGGTATCGTCGCCAAAGCGCTTGAGCGCGGCCATGTCCATGCGCGCGAACACGCGCACGCCGTCCTTCTCGACAAAGCCGTCGGTGCCGCTGCGCAGCGGGCCGCCGCGCTCGGTACCGATTGCCAGCACCACCGGCTGGCTGCGCCCGCTGCCTGCCTGGGCCTTGAACGCGCGCTCGGCGGCGGTTTCCACCCCATCCGTCAGGAACAGGATGGTGCCGGGCACCTCCTCATGCGCAAGTGCCGCGTCGATGGTGCGCAGCGCCAGCGCGGTGTCCCGGCCGGGCACCGGCATGATGCGGGTCTGCAGCGCATCGACAAAGGTCTGCAGCAGCGTGGCGTCGTCGGTCAGCGGCAGCACCACGTGCGTGGAGCCGGCATAGGCCCAGATGGCGGTACGTCCGCCGTCGCGGCGCGCCAGCAGCGCCTTGATCTTGAGTTTCGCGCGTTCGAGCCGCGTGGGCGTCACGTCAATGGCATCCATGGTCGGCGACAGGTCGATGGCGATCGCCAGCGGCGCCTTGTCGTCGAGAAACGGCGGGCGCTCGCGCTCCCACGCGGGACCGGCCAGCGCAATGGCGCCGAGCGCGAGCAGCAGCGCGGTCAGGTGCACGGGGCGGATGGCCAGCCGGCGTCGCTCGCCGACCATCAGCGCGTCCAGCAGGTGCGGGGCGATCGCGTCGCGCCAGCGGCGCCGCACATCGCCGCGGCGGCGCACCGCCCACACCAGCAGCACCGCCGGGACCAGCACGAGCAGCCACCATGGGCGCAGGAAATGGAAATCGGCAAGCGCGTGCATCACGGCTCCTCCGCCGCCGGCTGCGGCGCGCCCTGTCGGCGCGGACGCGACAGCCACGCCGACCACACCGCCATGATGAGCTGGTACACCAGCACCACGCCGACCGCGGCGCCGAGCGGCCACATGAACAGCTCCCGGCGCGGCCGCCACGACAGCGTCTTGTGGTTGTGCGGCGTGATGCGGTCGAGCGTCGCGTAAATGCTCTCGAGCCCCTTCTGGTCGGCGCCGAAGAAATAGCGCCCGCCCGTCTGCGCGGCGATGCGCTGCAGCACGCCGAGATCGACGCGCTGCTCGCCCTCGGCGGACGGGTCGCCGATGCCGATCGTATGGACGATCACATGCAGCTGCCTGGCGATGTCCGCGGCGCGTTCGGGCGGCATCTTGCTGGCGGTGTCGTTGCCGTCAGTCAGCACGATCAGCACCTTCTCCGGCGCCTCGCTCTGGTCGAACATCTTGATGCCAAGGCCGATGCCGTCGCCCAGCGCCGTGCTGGGCCCGGCCATGCCCGGCAGCAGGTCACGGATCATGGTCTGCACGAGCGCGTGGTCCAGCGTGAACGGCGCCAGCGGGTATGGCGCGTCGCCGAACACGATCAGCCCGATGCGGTCGCCGGGCCGGCGCGTCACAAAATTGCTGACCACCTCCCGCACCGCCTGCACGCGCGGGATCAGCGCGCCGGCCGGGTCGCGGAAATCCTGCGTATCCATTGACTGCGACAGGTCCAGCGCGAGCAGCAGGTCGCGCGCCGGCTGCACCTTCTCGATCGGCGCCTCCAGGAACTGCGGGCGCGCCAGCGCCGCTACCAGCAGCGCCCAGGCGAGCGGCGCCAGGATGCGCTGCAGCCAGTTGCTGCGCGGCACGACTGCGCCCGGCGCCGGCTTCAGCCCCGCCGCGCTGGCCACCTCGCCGAAAAACGGCAGGCGCACGGAGGGGCTTTCCTCGCGATACGGCGGCAACAGCCACCACAGCAGCAAGGGCAGCGGCAGCAGCACGAAGAGCCACGGGTATTCAAACTGGTACATGGTGGCCGGCAATCCATTGCTGGCAGGCCGCAGCCGTGGCCGTCACCCGGCTGTCGGGCCATTGCGCCAGCGCCGCGGCATCGCGGTACTGTGCGTCGCTGACCAGCGTGGCGAGCACCGGCGCCGCCGCGCCGGCCTTGCCTGCATGGGTCCGCAGGAACTGCGCCCACTCCGCACCGGCCATGCTCGCCACCTCTGTGCGCGGCCACGCCGCCAGGGCGGTGCGCTTGAGCAGTTCCGCCATGGCGACCAGCGCGCGCGCGCGCGCCTGCGGCGACGCGGACATGCTTGCGCGCAACCGTGCCAGCTCGGCCAGCGCCTCGCGGCGGTAGCGGTTGGCGCGGTAGCGGCGCCACCAGCGCCAGGTTGCGAAGGCCAGCAGCGCCAGCACGATCGCGCCGGCCACCGGCCAGCCGATGGTCTGCGGCCGCCACGACGGCGGCGGCGGCACGACCACCTCGGCCATCTGCTGGAGATCGCCGGCAATCGTGGCGCTGTCGGGCGCGGCCGTGCTGTGCGTCAGGTCGCTCATGGCCGTCCTCCCTGGCGGGCGCGCAGCGTTCCCCTGCCTTGCGGCAGCGCTTGCCCGAGCAGGCGGCGCAGCTGCAGCGGCGTTTCCTCCGCGGCCGACAGCGGCAGCAGCGGCACGCCGATGGCGCGGTGCCAGCCCAGCAGGTTGCGGCTCTGCGCATCGACGAAGTCGGCGATGCCCTTGCGCGTGGCGGTCTGCCCGAAGCCGAGCTCGACCTGCAGCTCGCCGTCGCTCACGACAAGGTGGCCGGAATCAGGCAGCTCAAGCAGGAACGGGTCATAGACCAGCATCGTCAGCAGGTCGTTGCGGGCGCTCATCGACAGCATCAGGTCACGCGTGGCCGCGTCATGCCCGTCGAAGTCGCTGATGACGATGACCAGGTGGTCATGCCGCGCCAGCCGTGCGGCGCGCTCGAGCGCGGCATTGAGCTGGCCGGCGCCGCGCCGGGCGGGGGCATCGGCACGTAGCGCCTGATTGTGGCGCGCGATCTCGCCAAGCAGGTGCTCCACGGCCTGGCGGCTGCGGCGCGGCGCGAGTTCGATGCAGTCGCTGTCGCCGAACACGAGGCCGCCGACACGGTCTCCCTCCGACAGCACGCGCCACGCGGCAAGCGCAGCAGCCTCGGCGGCCACCACGGACTTCATCGCGCGACGGCTGCCGAAGAACATGTTGATGCGCTGGTCGACGAGCAGCAACACCGGCCGGTCCTTCTCCTCGCTGTACACGCGTACGTGCGGCTTGCCGGTGCGAGCCGTGACGCGCCAGTCCATGCTGCGGATATCGTCGCCGGGCAGGTAACCGCGCACTTCCTCGAAGGTCAGGCCGCGACCGCGTACCCGGGATGCGTGCCGGCCGGCCAGCACGCTGTGCACCGGCTGGCGTGGCAGGAAATGGAAATCTCGCGCGGCGACTTCGAGCGCCGCCAGCGCAGCGGCATCGACGCTGACACCGGGCTGCACGCGTGCGAGCCTGGCGGGTCCCGCGGGCACCGACGATCGGCCGAGCGAGGCAAGGTGGAAACGCATGGCGCTGCCCGCCGCGTCAGGCCACGGCCACCTGCTGCACCAGGCGGTCGATCACGGCATCGGCGCTGACACCGGCCGCGTGCGCCTCGTACGACAGGATCAGGCGGTGGCGGAACACTTCATGCACCACGGCCTGCACATCCTCGGGCGAGACGAAGTCTTGCCCGCGCAGCCAGGCATGCGCGCGCGCCACCTTGTCCAGTCCGATGGATCCGCGCGGGCTCGCGCCGACCTGGATCCAGCGGTCCAGCTCGTCATCGACGGCCTTGGGCTCGCGCGTGGCATGCACGAGCGCGACCATGTAGCGCGCGACCGCTTCGCTCACGTGGATGCCGTGGATCTCGGCCCGCGCGGCGAAAATGACTTCGGGTGCCAGCCTCTGCACGGAGCCCGCCTGTGCACCGGTGGCGGCGCCAGCCTCCTCGGCGCGCGCCAGCGCGACGATCTGCGCCTCGGCGTCGGCTTCGGGGTAGGTCACGTTCACGTGCATCAGGAAGCGGTCCATCTGCGCTTCAGGCAGCGGGTAGGTGCCCTCCTGCTCGATCGGGTTCTGCGTGGCCATGACCAGGAACAGCGGGTCGAGCTTGTGCGTGACGCCGCCGACGGTGACCTGGCGCTCTTCCATGGCTTCGAGCAGCGCCGCCTGCACCTTGGCCGGCGAGCGGTTGACCTCGTCGGCGAGCACCAGATTGGCGAAGATCGGCCCGGCCTGGAAGCGGAACTCGCCCTTTCCGCCCTCGGTGTAGTACACCTCGGAGCCCGTAACATCGGCCGGCAGCAGGTCAGGCGTGAACTGGATGCGCGACAGCTTTGCCTCCAGGTTCCGCGCCAGCACCTTGATCGCGCGCGTCTTGGCCAGGCCCGGCAGCCCTTCCACCAGCAGGTGGCCGTCAGCGAGCAGGCCCAGCAACATGCGCTCGATCATGCGCTGCTGGCCGACGATGGCCTCGCCCATCCGCTGCTGCAGTGCCAGCACGTCGTCACGGGTGCTCATGGGGCATTCCTCGATGGCGCCGGGCCGGGTGTACGGCGGACACCTCCGAACCAGGCGTAGTAAGGGTTGTCAGGATCGGTGCGCATGACTTGCTGCATATGCAGCGCCCAGGCGCCGCGGTCGCCGTAATAGGCATCGAGGCCGGCGGTGTAGAAGGTGTGCAGCGTTTCGCGTTCGCGCCCGATATCGGCGATCAGCCCGGCATCGGCGCCGGTCAGCGGCGGCTCGGTCTGCAGCGTCAGCAGGCGCTGCAGGACCTGCGGGAACCCGGCACGCCGCACCCAGGCCGCGTATTCGATGCGCGGGCGGTCGTCGGTCACGGCGGGCGCATCGCCGGCATAACGCTCCAGGCCCGCGCGGTCCGTCACCCAGGTCGCCAGCAGCGCGGCCGGCGAGGCCACGCCGACCGCTCGCAGCGCCGACGCCACTTCCGGCTGCGCAAAGCGCTGGCGGATGCGTGCGGCATCGAGCGTGACCGGCGACAGGGAGCCCACCAGCATCATCTCGTGCAGTTCGGTAGTCCACAACGTCGCGTGCGGGAACACGTCGAGGAAACTGCGCACCAGCGAGCGCGTGTCTTCGTCGTTCTGCGTGGGCAACGGCAGCCATTGCGCGACCAGCCCGCCCGGTTGCAGCCGTGCCGCAGCCAGGCGATAGAAATCGGTCGAGTACAGGTTGACCACGCCTGCGGCCGAAGGCGGCGGCGGCTCCAGCGTGATCAGGTCGTAGCGCTGCTCGCTCTGCAGCAGCTCGCGCCGGCCATCCCGCAGGCGGATGTCGACGCGCTTGTCGCCGGTCACGCCGAAGTTGCCCTGGAACCGCGGCACCGCACGCAGCACCGGCGGCAGCAGTTCGGCCACCACGCGCTGCTGAAGTCCCGGATACGCCAGCGTGGCACCGGCGGTAATACCTGTGCCGAGGCCGATCACCAGCGCCGAGCGCGGCGTGCCGCTGTGCACGATCAGCGGCAGCAGCGCCTGCAAGCGCATATAGCGCAGCGAGGCCATGGTGTCGCCGGAGTTCGACACGCCCTGGATATAGAGGCGGTTGAAGCTATGGCTAGACGACGATTGCTTCACCACCGCCACGGTGGCGCCGCGGCCTTCCTCGTAGAACACCATCTCGCCGCCACGTGCGCGCGCCAGCAGCGTGGCGAGCCGGTCCGCGGGCGCGAGCGTCGCGGCAATTACCGCAAGCAGCGCTACCATCGGCACGGCCCAGCGCGCCCGCTTGCGTACACCGGAGCCGAGCGCCACGGCGATGACGCCGACAATGCCGGCGCCCACGGCCAGCAGCGACAGTGTGTGGACAAGGCCGATGCGCGGCACCAGCACAAACCCCGCCACCGCCGTCCCGACGATGCCGCCCAGCGTATTGAGCGCGACCACCGCGCCCACGCCGGCGCCGAGCCGGTGGTTGTCCACGCCCACACGCAGCACGAACGGGAACGCGGCGCCCAGCAGCAGCGTGGGCACGAATACCACGCTCAGCGCGGCCACGGCAAAGCCAGCACAGGCCGCAGCAAGGCCGTTCGGCGTGACCGACTGCACCCAGGCCGATACCACTGACTGCGCCTGCAGCAGCCATTCACCGAGCACCACGATCTCGAGCAACGCCACCAGGCCCGCTGCGGCGATCAGCATCCCGAACGCGCCCCACGGGTCTCGTGTTCGATCGGCCCGCCGCGCCGCGAGCGCACTGCCGATGGCAAGGCCCGCAAGGTAGGTCGCAAGCACCACCGCGAAGGCAAAGGTGCGCGTGCTGATGAACTGCACGATGGCTTGCGACCACACCACTTCGTAGCCAAGCGCGATGCCGCCCGCGGCGGCATAGAGCACCAGCGCCAGCCGACCGTCGCCGGCATCGCGCGCGGGCTCTGCGGATGCGGGCGGCGCGGCAACAGTGGCGGCCGGTTCGTGCGCGGGCACCGTGCGCGAAGCCAGGGCCAGCGCGGCGACCGCGGCCAGACCGTTGAGCGTGGCCGCGGCCAGCGCGCTGGCCATGATGCCGAGCCAAGGGATCAGCACAAAGCCCGCCAGCAGCGTGCCGGCAATGGCGCCTGCGGTGTTGGCGGCATACAGGCTGCCGCCATGCGTGCCGACCTGGCCCGCGCGCGACGCAAGCGCGCGCATCAGCACCGGCAGCGTGCCGCCCATGGCCGCCGCAGGCAGGATCACCAGCACGAACGGCAAGGCCCAGGCCAGCAGGCCGACGCGGCTTTCCAGCCACGCGAACGGCGCCGCGGCGCGAGCGAGCGCCAGCGTGGCGCCAATGGCCAGCACCAGCACGGCGATTTCGAGCCACGCATACAGCCGCAGCGGCCGCGCATGGCGGTCGGCCACGCGCCCGAACAGCCAGCCGCCGAGCGCGAGCCCTGCAAAGAAAGCGCCCACGGCGGTGGTGATGGCGTGCACATCCACGCCGACCACAAGCGCGAGCTGCTTGATCCAGAGAACCTGGTAGATCCAGTCCGGCCGTGCCGGAGAGGAAAAGCAGCAGGGCAGGCACCAGCAAGGCGCCATGTTGCGCCAGTTGGCCCTGCCCTGCCCGCAAGGCGGCGCTTTGCGCGCGCCGCGTTTTGCCAGATCTGTGCCGCGCTTGCTGCTTGCCGGCGTTTGCGCCGGCATGCGCTTCTCTCATGGTGCGATCCTGGTGAAGAGACTGGCCGGGAGGATCCGGCCAACCATTGCCACGGGAATTACTTCGCGCCCGCCGCCGCCCCCTTGTCAAGGGACTTCATCAGCGCCTCGGTCATCTGGTCGATGGTGAAGCTTGCCGGCCTCTGGCTGGGCGGATACTCCTTGAATGTCTGTAGGAACGGCCCTACCCGCGACGACGCATAGCTGATCATGTATGCATTCTTCGCGGTCCAGTCATAGTACTGATCGGACACGATATCCGCACGCTCATAGGGATCCATGCGCAGATTGAACGCCTTCGGCACGCGCAGGCAGGTGAACGGGTTCGCCCACACCTGGAAGCCGCCCGGCTGGCGTTGTTCGCAGAAGACAAACTTCCAGTCGTTGTGACGCATCGCCACCAGGACGCCGTCATCGTTGAAGTAGTAGAAGTCCTGGCGGGGCCCAGTATTGCTCTGACCCGTCAGGTATGGCAGGAAGTTGTAGCCGTCCAGGTGCACCTTGAAGGACTTGCCGCCGATGCTGGTGCCCTTGAGCAGCCGGTCCTTGATATCGGCATCGCCGGCCGCCGCAAGCAGGGTCGGGAACCAGTCGAGCCCGGACATCATCGTCGTGGACACCGTGTTGGGCTTGATGCGCCCGGGCCACCGGACAAGCGCCGGCACGCGGAAAGCCCCTTCCCAGTTGGTGTCCTTCTCGCTGCGGAACGGCGTGGTCGCGGCGTCCGGCCAGGTGAACTGGTTCGGGCCGTTGTCCGTCGTGTAGATCACGATCGTGTTGTCGGCGACCTTCAGGTCATCCAGTGACTTGAGCAGCTTGCCGACATGCCCGTCGTGCTCGATCATGCCGTCCGCATATTCATTGCCCGGCATGCCGCTCTGCCCGCGCATCGACTCGCGCACGTGCGTGAACAGGTGCATGCGCGTGGTGTTCATCCACACGAAGAACGGCTTGTCGGCCTTGACCTGTTTTTCCATGAAGCCGATCGCCGCCGTCGTGGTCTCGTCGTCGATGGTTTCCATGCGCTTGCGGTTGAGCGGGCCGGTATCTTCCACCTTGCCGTCAGCAAAGGAGTGGATGACGCCACGCGGTGCATTTGCCTTGACCCAGGCCTCGTCGTTCTTCGGGTAGTACGGGCGCTCGGGCTCCTCTTCCGCATTCAGGTGGTAGAGGTTGCCGAAGAATTCGTCGAAGCCATGCGCGGTCGGCAGGTACTCGTTGCGATCGCCGAGGTGGTTCTTGCCGAACTGGCCGGTTGCATAGCCAAGCGGCTTGAGCGCCTGCGCGATGGTCACGTTCTGCGCTTGCAGGCCGACGGGCGCCCCCGGAATGCCGACCTTCAGCAGGCCCGTGCGCAAGCCGACTTCACCCGTGATGAAAGTGGATCGTCCCGCCGTGCAGCTGTTCTCGCCGTAGTAGTCGGTGAGCATCATGCCTTCCTGCGCGATGCGGTCGATGTTGGGCGTGCGATAGCCAACCACACCGTGGCTGTAGGCGCTGATGTTGGTCTGGCCGATGTCATCGCCGAAGATGACGAGGATATTGGGCTTCTTGCCGGACGGCGCGGTCGCCGGCAGCGCGGGCGCCGAAGCCGCCGCAACCGGCGCACTGGCGGCGACCGGCGGATTCTCCCTGGCCGGCACCGGCGCGGCCGCGGTGGGTGCCGGCGCCGTGGCGGGTGCCTGGGCAGCCGGCTGCTGCTCCTTGGGCGGCGTCTCCTTCTTGCCGCAGCCCGCGATCGTGAAAACGGCGGCGGCCATGGCCAGCATCACCAGCCTGGAGCCCCGTCCTTTCGCTATGCCTTGTTCAACTCGGTGCATGTCCCGCCTCCGTTCGTTGACCCGTTACGGTCGGTTCACTGCTGCTCCCATCGTGCTCATGGCTTGCCGGCCGGATAGATCTGCTGCCAGTCCTGCTTCATGCTGACCACGGTCCAGCCCTTGGCCCTGGCCGCATCCAGCGCCTTGTCGAGCTTGCCGACCTTGGACTGGCGGTCGTAGGCGAACTCCCGTTCGGCGTCGTCGTGATGCACCAGCACCGCCAGGCGCGGACCGTCGCCGCCGGCGGTGTACTCGAGCATCTGCAGGTCGCCGTCGGAATTGCCGACGGCGAGGATCGGGCGGCGGCCGATATGACGGTAGATGCCGACCGGCTTGCCGGGGCCGTCATCGATAAAGTCGAGCTTGGGATCGCGCATCAGCATGGGCTTGCCGTCGCGCACCATGTAGCGCACCGCCTGGGACGAGCCGATAACCTGTTCGGGCGGAATGCCGTAAACCTGCTGGCTCCACGGCCGCATGAAGTCGATGGTGCCGCCGGACACGATGTAGGTCTTGAAGCCGTTGGCGCGCAGGTAGGACAGCAGTTCGAGTTGCGGCTGGTAGACCAGCTCGGTATAGGGCCGGTTGAACCTGGGATGGCGCGCCTTGGACAACCAGTCGCGGATGGTGCGGTCGTATTCGTCCACGCTCATGCCGCTGTTGGCCGTGGCGATCAAACCGAGCAGCTGCTTCTGGTTTGCCATCAGCGCGTTCATGTCGTTGGCCATCAGCGCCTTGAACGCGGCATTGTTGCGCCACTCCGGATGCTGCGGCGCGGCGGCCCGGACCTGGTCGAGCAGGAAGAAGAACTGGAAGTACAGCGGCTGCTCGCTCCAAAGCGTGCCGTCGTTGTCGAACACCGCCACGCGCGCCTCGGGTGGCACGAAGGTGGGCGAGCCCGGGCTGGTCACGTCGGTCACGAACTTGAGCAGCGCCTGACGCGCGGCGCCATCGCGCCACGATGGCAGGGCCTGTTCCGCGGGCCGTGCCGCCTGGGTGGCAGCGGCCTGTGCCGCGGGGGCCGCAGGTCCGGCGGGCGCGGTACAGCCGAGCTGCAGTCCGGAAAGCGCCAGCGCGGTACACACTGCGGCGATCGTCTTGCGCGATGCGCTGGCGCGCAAGGCGCTGTTGGCGGGCATGCTCATGGCACTTGCTCCTGTCTCGTGTCGCACCGCCCTGGCGTCAGCGTGGCGCCGGTTGCGACTGTCCGCCCATCGCCAGCGGCATATGGGGCGCATTGCGGCGCATCTCGGCCCAGCGGCTGTCGTCCATCACCAGCCGGAAGCCAAGGTGCGACATGCTGTTGAAAGGATCCGTCCCGCGCCGCGCGCTGGGGCGGTAGCTCAGGCAGTAGTCTTCGTTGCAGAGGAACGAGCCGCCGCGCGTCACGCGCTTGGGCGCGTTGACCGGTACGCCGGGCTCGCCGGGATCCCACGAGGCCAGCGGGCCGACGGGATTCTCGATCGGCTGCGCCTTGCCGGCTTCGCGCCGGAACTGGTCGGCGCGGTACCAGTCGGCGACCCATTGCCAGGCATTGCCGGTCATGTCGGACAGCCCGTAGCCGTTGGGCGGGAACGTGCCGACCGGGCTGGTGCCAAGCGCGCCGCCGGCCTTGGGGCTGACTACCTGGCTGACTACCGGACTGACAACGGGGAACGGCTGCTTCTGCTGGCCCTGCCAGACGTTGGCCATCTGCTTGCCGGCGGGCGCGAACTGGTCGCCCCATGCGTAGGTGGCTTGCTCCAGCCCGCCACGCGCGGCGAATTCCCACTCCGCTTCGGTAGGCAGGCGCTTGCCGGCCCATTTGGCGTAGGCCTGCGCATCTTCGTAAGACACCTGCACCACCGGATGGTCGTCCCTGCCTTCGATCGAGGTACCGGGACCGCCCGGATGACGCCAGTCGGCGCCGGGCACATAGCGCCACCAGCGCGAGTAGTCCTGCAGCGGCACCGGACGCGGCGTGCCGACAAAGACCATGCCGCCGGCAACCATCGCGCTGTCGGGCGGACGCGGCGTACCGGGGGGCAGCTCTACCTTCAGGGTTTCCCAGTCCGGCGCCCGCTCCGCCGTGGTGACATACCCGGTGGCCTCGACGAACTTGCGGAACTCGGCATTGGTGACGTGGTGCTTGTCCATCCAGAAGGCATGCACGCGTACCTTGTGCGCCGGCTTCTCATTGGCCTGCGCCATCTTGCTGTCGCTGCCCATCAGGAATTCACCGCCGGGTACACGGACCATGCCGAGCGGGCCGTTCCTGCCGTCGCCTTCTACCACCCCGGGCGCCTTGCTGTCGCGCGACTGCGCGTACCACCAGCTGCCGCCCGCGCCTGCCGCGATGCCGGCACAGACGAGCAAGGCAATCACGAATCCGCGGCGTCGATGCGGCGCCGCAGCAGAGGCAGGCAGCGCTTGCGCTGCGCCGCGCGGCGGAGCATGTGAATGGAGCCCGTTGCGCTTGCCAGTTGCCATAGGACGTCCTCCACCAAAGACAAAAAAAGGTGCAATCGTGCACCTGCGGGTATCGTCACAGAACGGGTACCGAAAAGGAACTTAGATTTCTTGCCGTGCGTGTTGAAAGATTTCACGGCGACGATGTCATCAGTGCTTGCTCCTCGGGGTAAATACCGCCCCGGCGTCTCGTCCATAGCGCCGATGTGCCACGCCCGCAGCGGCCCGTACGCTGCCGTCTGCCATGCGCGCAAGGCGCGACAAGACAACCAGGACGTCATAACCAGGAGGAAACACCATGCAAGCTGACCGACGCAAAGCCCTGCAGTGGCTGGGGGCAGGCTCCCTCGCCGCCACGGCTTCGGCACTTGGCCTTGGCCATGCCAGGGCCCAGTCAGGACAGTCCGCCGTGTCGAACTATCCGGCGCGGCCGGTACGGCTGGTCGTGCCCTACCCGCCGGGCGGCGCCACCGACGTGCTGGCACGCGCGCTCGGCGATCCGCTCGGCAAATTGTGGCAACGCCCGGTCATCGTCGAGAACCGCCCCGGCGTCGGCGGCATGATCGGCGCCGACGTGGTGGCCAAGGCGACGCCGGATGGCTACACGCTGCTGCTGGCGCTCCCCAGCCTGGTGCAGACGCCCTACATGGTGGCCAAGCCCCCGTTCGATCCGCTGCGCGATCTCACCGCCATCGGCCAGCTGTGCACCTCCAGCCTGGTGCTGACCGCCAACAGCGCCATGCCGCGCACGTTGCCCGAGGTGGTCAGCCTGGCCAAGACGCAGCCGAACAAGATTTCCTACGGCACTTATGGCATCGGCACCGGCGCCCATCTCTATATGCAGGTGTTCGCGGCCGCTGCCGGCGCCGAGCTGCTGCACGTCCCATACAAGGGAGAAGCCCCGATCGCCACCGACCTGATCGGCGGCCAGATCTCGCTGGGTACGCTGTCCCCGATGACCGTGCGCCAGCACGCGCGCACCGGCAAGCTGCAGCCGCTGGCCGTGACCGGCAACGCGCGCGCGCCGATGCTGCCCGATGTGCCCACCTTCCAGGAGCTCGGCTACAAGGGGCTCGACGGCCCGGCCTGGCTCGGCCTGTTCACGACGGCCGGGACGCCGCAGCCGATCGTCGAGAAGATTTCCGCGGATGTGGAGACGGTGATGGCCGCGGCCGATATCCGGCAACGCATGGCCGACCTCGGACTGATCGTCAAGACTTCGCGCCCGGCCGCGTTCGCGGCGGTGGCGAAGGCCGACCAGGCTTACTGGGGGAACGTGATCAAGAAGTACAACATCCGGCTGGATTGAGCTGGGCGCGCATCGCGACCCTGTTCGAGGCACGCCCCCTTTCCGACACTGGAAATGCGCGCCCAGCAAGAAGCGAAGCGTTTCAGATGACGCCCGCTTCCCGCAGCGCGCGCAACTCGCTCTCGCCCAGTCCCAATGCGCCATAGACCAGCGCATTGTGTTCGCCCACGGCCGGGCCGCAGCGCGGCGCGGCCGGTGCGTAGCCGGAGAACCTCGGCACCACGCACGGCGCCGGCACTGACCCGAGTTCGGCATCCGGCAGGCGCACGATCGCCTCGCGCGCCTGCATCTGCGGATCTTCGACGATGTCTGCGATGCTGAACACCTTGCTGAACGGTACCTGGCAAGCCTCAAGCGCCGAAGCCACATCCGCGTAGCTCCTGGCAGCAAACCAGGCCGCGACCTGCGCGTCGAGCGCATCGAGATGGCGCACGCGGCCGGCGTTGGTGGCGTAGTCGGCCGCGTGCGCGAGCTGCGGCGCAGCCATCGCGTCTGCCAGGCGGCGGAAGGTGGCATCGGAGGACGCCACCACCGACACCCAGACGTCATCCGAGGTCCGGTACATATTCGACGGTGCCGCATAGGTAGTTCGATTGCCCGCGCGCTGGCGCACGCGGCCCAGTTGCTCGTACTCCACCGCCAGCGGCTCCAGCAGCCGGAACAGTGCTTCAGTGGCCGCCAGGTCGATCTCACGGCCGGGCAGGTCCGGCCGCGCGCGCCGCTCCGCCACCGCGGTGGCGATGGCAAAAGCGCCGAACAAGCCAGCGACCATGTCGCCGACCGGATAGTTCATATGCATCGGTCCGCTCTCCGGCGAACCTGCCAGGTTGGTGAACCCGCTCATCGCTTCAAAGATCCGCGCAAAGCCGGGCCGCTGCGCATACGGTCCGGTCTGGCCGAAGCCGGTCAGCCGCAAGACCACCAGGCCGGGGTTGGCAGCGCGCAGGGTATCGATATCCAGCCCCCAGCGCGCCAGCGTGCCGGTGCGGAAGTTCTCGACCAGTACATCGAACTGCGGCAGCAGTTTCAGGAAGATCTCCTTGCCGCGCGGTGTGCGCACGTCCAGCGAGATGCCGCGCTTGCCGCGGTTGGTGACTTTCCAGTACAGCGCATGCGCGTCGGTAACGGGCTCAAGCGAGCGCAGCGGATCGCTGCCATCGGGCAACTCCAGCTTCACGACTTCGGCGCCCATGTCGCCACACAGCGTGGCCGAGAACGGTGCCGCCACCACGGTGGCCATGTCCAGGATGCGCACGCCTGCGAGCGGGCCGGCGCCGGTATCGGTGTGGGTGTTGCAAGGCTTTGCCGCCGTGGCGGCGTGGTCGGGTGACGCGTTCGGCATGGGATCTGTCTCTTCGTTTTGGGGATGGCGCAAGTTGCTGCGATCCAAACTGACAGCCCCGCTCGTCGGGCGCAAGCACGGTTTCGCTGTGCGGAACCATCGTGCTACAACATTGACGAGCCCCCCTTACGGATCCGAGCATGAATGCCAACAGACCGCCGCGAGACATGGAACGCCCTCCACTGCCAGGCCTTGCCAGTGCCGACGAACTCTCTACCGATCGCCAGTTCGCCAGCAACCTGGCGCGCGGGCTGGATGTGCTGAGGGCGTTCACGCCGGGCAGCCCGGTGCTGGGCAACCAGGACATCGTGGCGCGGACCGGACTGCCCAAGGCAACGGTGTCGCGCCTGACGTACACGCTCAGCCTGCTTGGCTTCCTGAGCCGGGTGCCGGGCAACCAGAAGTACCGGCTCGGCGCGGGCGTGCTGGCGCTGGCGTATCCGATGCTTGCGGGGCTGGCTATCCGCCAGATCGCGCGGCCATATATGGAAGCCATCGCCCGCGAAACCGGGTGCACGGTGAACCTGGGCATGCGCGAGCGGCTGACGGTGGTGTACGTGGACAGCTGCCGCGTCGATCCTGGCAACGTGTACCAGCCCGACATCGGCAGTACGCGGCCCTTGCTGTCCACCTCGATTGGGCGCGCCGTGCTGCTGGCGTGCGGGGCGGAAGAGCGCGCCGCGGTGCTGAACCGGCTGCGCGTGGAAGATGCCGAGCGCTTTGAGCGGGAGCAGCCGATGTGGATCGCGGAACAGGCGCACTACGCGGCGCATGGCTATTGCCTGAGCCGCGGCGAATGGCGAACCGACATCCATGCGATTGCCGTGCCGATCCGGCAATCGCTGCATGAAGACCCGTTCGCGCTGAACTGCACCGTCGCCGCCGCGCGCGACCGTGACGACATGCTGGCGCGCACGGTCGCGCAGAAGTTGCGCGAAGGCGTCAGGCAGATCGAGCTGGCGTGCGCGCGTTGACGGCAAGCGGTTCTCGAACGAGGTATCAGGCAATGACGACGTAGCGAAAGTTGTAGCAAGCAGGCGCCAAGCGATCCGACGAGATTGCGGCCTTATCGGGAAACTACCCAGGAGACAAGATGCAACCCACTCAACCAGCGCGCCGGCGCCTGCTGGCCGCCATGCTCGGCTGCGCCGCGCTCGCGCCTGCCGTGGCTTTTGGCGCCGCCGACAGCGCCGACAGGTTCCCCGCCCGCCCCATTCGCATCATCGTGCCGTTCTCGGCCGGCGGCGTGGTCGACACCGTCACCCGCGCCACCGCCGAGCGCATGGCCCAGTTGCTGCGCCAGCCTGTCATCGTCGAGAACCGTACCGGCGCGGGCGGCGCCATCGGCACCGACGTCGCCGCCAGGGCCACGCCGGACGGATACACGCTGCTCGCCGTCAGTCCCAGCTACGTGATCGGCCCGCTGCTCAACAGCGCGATCAACTGGAAGGGCGCACGCGACTTTCGCGCGGTTGCCGGCTTTGGCGTGGTCCCCAACGTAATCGTGGTCCCGGCGGCGTCGCGCCTGCGCAGCCTGCCCGAATTGCTTGACGCCGCGCGCAGCCAGCCCGGTGCGCTGACCTACGCCAGCGCCGGCGTGGGTACCTCCAACCACCTCTGCGGCGAACTGCTCGCGCAAATGACCGAGGTCAAGCTGACGCATGTGCCGTACAAGGGCCAGCCCGAGGCGCTGACGGACGTGCTGGGTGCACGCGTGTCGATGATGGCGCTGACCGCGGCAATCGCACGCCAGCAGGTCCAAAGCGGCAAGCTGCGTGCACTCGCCGTGACTTCCGCCAAACGTTCCGCGGCGTTGCCAGACGTTCCCACGGTTGCCGAAGCTGCGCGCCTGCCCGGCTATGAAGTGGGCGCGTGGCTAGGACTGGTCGCGCCGCACGCCACGCCCGACGCCGTCGTGCGCAAGCTGGCCGACGCCGCGGCGCAGGCGGTCAGCGATCCTGTCGTGGTCAAGCGCCTGGCCGACCTCGGCATGGACGTGGCCCCGCAATCCGCACCCGCCTTCGACCGCTACCTGGACAGCGAATCGCAGAAGTGGACCCGCGTGCTGAAGACCGCCGGCATCACAGCCCAATAGCACCTTCCACACCTGTCGTTCACAAGGCAAGACACATCCCGTTCCATCCCAGACACCTGCCCATCTCACTTTCCCATGATCCGCGACGCCGCCCGCATGCAAGCCCTGCTTGCCGACCTCCGCCAGTTCGTCCTCAACACCTGCATTCCGCTCGAAGCCGACATCGACCGCGACGACGTCATCCCTGAACCGGTGGTCGACGCCATGCGACAACTCGGATTATTCGGACACAGCATTCCCGAAGCCTACGGCGGCGCGGGTCTGACCTCTGAAGAACTGACGCTCGTCAACATCGAAGTCTCGCAGGCCGCCACCGTCTTCCGTGCGCGCTTTGGCGGCAACACCGGCATCGCTTCCGAGTCGCTGGTCGTTGACGGCACCGAAGCGCAGAAGACGCGCTACCTGCCGCGGCTTGCATCGGGCGAGCTGACCGGCTGCTTCGCGCTGACCGAGCCCGAAGCCGGATCCGACGCCACCTCGCTGCAGACGTCGGCGCGGCGCGACGGTGACCATTACGTGCTGAACGGCAGCAAGTGCTTCATCACCAACGCGCCGATCGCCGATCTGTTCACCGTGTTCGCCCGCACCGACCCGGATATCTCCGGCGCGCATGGCATCAGCGCCTTCCTGGTCGAACGCGGCACGCCCGGCATCAGCACCGGCGAACCCGAACGCAAGATGGGCCAGCACGGTTCCCCGGTGGGCGACGTCTACCTGCAGGACTGTCGCGTGCCGGCCACCGCCATCGTCGGCGGCCAGCCTGGCGTCGGCTTCAAGACAGCGATGAAGGCGCTCAACAAGCAGCGCATCAACCTGGCCGGCCTGTGCATCGGCCCTGCCATCCGCCTGGTGGACGAGATGGTGCGCTACGCCAGCCAGCGGCGCCAGTTCGGCAAGCCGATCGCCGATTACCAGCTGGTCCAGCAAATGATTGCCGACAGCAATACCGATATCCACGCCGCGCGCGCGCTGGTACTGGAAACCGCCCGCCGCCGCGACAACGGCGAGGACGTGACCATGGAGGCATCGATGTGCAAGCTGTTCGCCTCTGAAATGTGCGGTCGCGTGGCGGATCGCGCGGTGCAGATTTTTGGCGGCAGCGGCTATATGGCGCGTACGGTGGCGGAGCGGTTTTATCGCGACGTGCGCCTGTTCCGCTTGTATGAGGGGACCACGCAGATCCACCAGCTGAATATTGCCAAGCGGACGATGCAGGCGCGGGAGGGGGTGTTGGGACACGTGGGATAACGACGCAAGGCGTCCACCGACGAAATGGATTCCTGTGGGCAATAATGATCGTGTCCGACTTCCCACCGAGACCACCATGCCCGCACCATTGATCCACTCGGCACGCCTCGCCCTGATTCCCTTCTCCGGCGCCGATGCCGACGAAGTCTGGCCTTGCATCACTCCAACCCTGGCCCGCTACATGGAATGGGAACCCGCCCCCTCGCCGGCGGCATTCCGCGACGTCTGGCAAGCCTGGCTGTCGGCCATGGACGACGGATCGGATTTTGTCTTTACCATCCGCCGGGCCAGCGATGGCCATTTCCTGGGACTGGCCGGGCTGCATCACGCCGATACGCCGGCACCGGAATTCGGTATCTGGATCAGGGAAGACGCCCACGGCCATGGCTATGGCATGGAGGCCGTGCTGGCGGTGAAGGACTGGGCCATGGCTGCACTGCAGCCGTTACGGTTCATCTATCCGGTGGCGGAAGAGAATTGGGCGAGCCGGCGGATTCCGGAGGCGATGGGCGGCGTGGTAGTGGACAGCCAGCCTGCGCCGAAGTATGTGCGCGTGATCTATGAAGTGCCAGCACGGTGATGCAGGCACGCTGCCGCATACCGCCGGGGCGGCGGAACCCGCTTCACGGTAAGCGGCAATGGCCCGACGCGAACCCTCATTCGCGCCGGGCCATCCAGAACATCTAACGCCCCTTCCACTCCGGCGGCCGCCGTCCCACAAACGCCTCTACCCCTTCCCGGAAATCTTCGCTCCCATAGCAAAGGCGCACGAGATCATCGGTATCGGCCACCGCCTCCACGGTCTGCCGCCGCAATGCCTCCTTGACCACCGTCTGCGTAACCGGCGCCAGCGCGGCAAGCCGGTTGCATAGCGCGGCAACTTCGCTCTCGATCGACTCGGCCGCATAGACGCCTTCCAGAAATCCGCACGCCAGCGCCGCATCGGCATCCAGGATCTGCGCCAGCAGCAGCATGCGCCGCGCTGGCTGCAAACCCCACGCCGCGCGCAGCTTGGCGAGGTTCAGCGCCGACAGCGTGTTGCCGAGCGTCCTGGCGATCGGCACGCCGAAGCGGGCCTTGGGCGTCGCCACGCGGAAATCGCAGGCGGTCGCGATGGCCAGCCCGCCGCCCACGGCCCAGCCCTCGATGACGGCCACGGTCGGCATCGGCAGCTGTTCGACAAGGCGGACGCCCTCGTCGATGCGCGCTTCGTAGGCCACCCCGTCATCGCCGCTCGAAAATTGCCGGAACTGCGCGATATCAGTGCCCGCGACAAAGGCCTCCCCGCCCTCGCCGCGCAGCACCACCACGCGCACGCCCGCGCCGCCATCCGCCGCCAGCTTGCGGCAGTGCGTGGCGAGCTGCTCGTACATCGCCCATGTCATCGCATTGCGCGCGGCCGGGCGGTCGAACGTCAGCGTCGCGACCTGTCCCTGCACCGTGAGCCTGACTTGCCCGTCGCTGCCAGCGCCGGCGTCGCGCTGGCTCGACTCGGATTGGCCGCCTCCCGGCGGCAGCGTGGCGCTCATGCGCCGAACGCGCCGGCCGCCGCCAGCGACTGCTGTTCGTCCTTCGACAGTCCCAGCTCGGCGAGGATCTCTTCCGTATGCTGGCCCAGCAGTGGCGGCGGGCGCCGTACCTGCTGCGGCGTGCCGCCCATCTTGACCGCGAAGCCGATGTTGGGCACCTTGCCCTCGATCGGATGATCGATCTCGATGCGCATCTGGCGATGGCGGCCGTGCTCGCTGTCGAAGGCCTGCGGGTAGGTCAGGATCGGACCGGCCGGGATGCCGGCTTCGAGCAGCCGCTCGATCCAGTAGTCGCTGGTCTGCGTGGCGAAGCTTTCCTCCAGCGCGGCGATCAGCGCCTGCCGGTTCGCGAGCCGCAGCGACACAGTGGCAAAGCGCTCGTCCTTGAGCAGGTCTTGCCGGTCCAGCGTATTGCACAGCAACTGCCACAGCTTCTGGTTGGTGGCGCCCATGACGAAGTAGCCGTCGGCGGCCTTCATCGCCTGGTACGGCGCGCTCATGCGGTTGGCGGTGCCCAGCGGCTCGGGCTCACGGCCCGTGCCCCAGTACTCGCAGGTGTCCCACACCGAGAACGCCAGCGCGGAGTCAAACAGCGACGCATCGACATACTGCCCCTTCCCCGTCTCCCTGGCGCCGATGTAGGCGGACAGCATGCCGTAGGTCGCGAACAGCGCGCAGCCGATATCGGCCACCGGCACGCCCGCCTTCACCGGCGCGCCGCCCGGGTAGCCGGTCACGCTCATCACGCCAGACATCGCCTGCGCCATCAGGTCGAAGCCCGGCCGCGTGGCCCACGGCCCGCTCTGGCCGAAGCCCGAGATGCTGCAGTAGACCAGCTTCGGGTTGATCTTGCTGAGCGTCTCGTAATCGATGCCCAGGCGCTTCATCACGCCGGGACGGTAGTTCTCTACCAGGATGTCAGCGGTTTCCGCCAGGCGATAGAGCACCTCGCGGCCGGAGTCGGTCTTCAGGTCCAGCGTGACGCTGCGCTTGTTGCGGTTCATGTTGAGGAAGCCCATGCTGTCCGGGCCCTTCATCTTGAACCCCATCGAGCCGCGCGTCTGGTCGCCGCCCTCGGGCGGTTCGATCTTGATCACGTCGGCGCCGAGGTCGGCCAGCAGCATGCAGGCATAGGGCCCGGCCATGACCTGGCTGACGTCGAGCACGCGCACGCCGGACAGCGGCAGTTTGGTGGCAGGCGCTTGCGCGCCGGTTTCGGTGAAATCGGTCATCGGGTGCTTCCTGGGAAATTCGATAAGGCGGCGTATGCGGGCGCGACGGCTACGCGCCATCAGCTCTCGGCCTTCACGCCGGCGTCCTTCACGACCTTGGCCCACTTGGTGGACTCGGACGCGATGAAGGCGCCGAACTGCTGGTTCGTGCCGCCGGAATCCTCGGCGCCAAAGCTCTTGAGCCTCTCGGCCACGTCGGGCATCGCCAGCGCGCGGTTGACGTCCGCGTTCATGCGCTGCACCAGCGCCGCCGGCATGCCCTTGGGTCCCACCAAGCCGTACCACGATGCCGCGTCCAGTCCAGGAAAGCCCGACTCCGCCAGCGTCGGCACATTGGGATGGCTGGCCGCGCGCTTCAGGCGGGTCTGCGCGATGGCAATCACCTTGCCCTGCTGGATGAACGGCGTGGCGGCTGTCATCGTGTCGAAGGCATAGTCGATCTGCCCGCCCATCAGGTCCGCCACCAGCGGGCCCGAGCCCTTGTACGGCACGTGCACCACATCGATCCTGGCTTGCATCCGGAACAGCTCCAGCGCCAGATGCTGCGCCGAGCCGATGCCGGACGAACCGAAGGAAATCTTGCCCGGGTTCTTCCGGCACAGCGCCACGATGTCCGAAACCGTCCGCACCTTCTGTTCCGGACGGCAGGTCAGCATATTGGGCGTGACGCCCACCATCGAAATCGGCGTGAAATCCGCGCGCGGGTCGTACTTGACGTCCAGCAGCGCCGGGGCGATTGCATGGCTGTTGACATGCGCCATCAGCAGCGTGGCGCCAATACCAGCGTGGTGGTGGAGAACAAGCCTGGCGCAACCGGCGCGATCGCCGCGGCCTATGTGGCCAAGCAGCCGCCGGATTCCACATGACCCCGAGCTTCTGCCCGATCACGCGCGCCAGCACGTCCGTGCCGCCGCCGGGGGCAAAACCCACGACGATGCGCACCGGCCCTTGCACGTCAGCGGCGGCGCGCGCCAGGCCGGGCATCGCCAGTCCGGCCGCCGCGGCCAGGATGAATTGTCTGCGCTGCATTGCGTGTCTCCGTAGTACTAATCGTTATGGAGCCATCATCCGCAATGCGCGCGCCGCGGGCTATCGCTATTTTTGGGATTCTGGTTTCGCGTTTTGCGCAAGCACTTCCAGCACGCTGAGCGCGGCGGAGGAAAGTGCGCCATGGGGCCGGTGGCAAAGCACGAATTGCCGTTTCGCCCAAGGCTCGGCAATGGGCAATCGCACGAAGCGGCTACCGGCTGCGACCTCGCCGGCGATCGCCTCCGGCATGACCCCGGCGCCCAGGTTCTGCGCCACCAGGGCCGCGATGCTGTCGAAGCCGCCGACCCGCATGCGCATATGGAGCACGCGGCCGGCCTCCTCGGCCAGACGCTCCAGGCCGATCGAGATGGCCGAGCTTTCGCCGAGGACGATCAGGTCGCAGTCCAGCACATCCTCGGTCGTGACCTGCTTGCGCCGCGCCAGCGCATGGCCGCGCGCCACCACCAGGACCAGCCGGTCATCGCGATACGGCTCGGTCGGCAGGTCGATCACGCCCAGGCTGCCTTCATAGATGCCGATGTCCACGGTGCCCCGGCGCAACGACTGCTGGACTTCCTGGCTGTTCATTTCCTGCAGGTCGATGCGGACACCGGGGCAGGTGGTGTTGCAGCGCTGGATGTCGAAGGGAAGGAACTGGATGACCGCCGATTTCGGCGCCGCCACCCGCACCACGCCCAGGTCGCCGCCGACGAAAGAGGCGGCATCGTCCTGCATGCGCTGGACGGTATAGGTGATGCCGCGGGCGTGGGCCAGCAGTGCGCGGCCGGCTTCGGTCAGGGCCATGCCGTGCGGGAGGCGTTCAAAGACGGAGACGCCGAGCTGGGATTCGAGTTCGAGGATGCGTCTGGACGCCGCTGCGGCCGCCAGATGCACCCGTTCCGCGCCGCGGGTGATGCTGCCCTGGTCGGCTACGGCGATGAAGAGCTGGATCGTGGTCAGGTCGAAATGCAGGCGCGGCGCGCGGATGGGTGCGGAGGACGTCACGATGGTCGGCGCTAAGTGGGCGTCGTTGGGGGCGAGCTACCGTTCGAGCGCAAGGAATCCGGTTTCGAAGTGCCTTGGAATGCTCTACCGCAGGCTGCGCCATTCTCCACTCATGAAGCGGTGTCAGCAAGCGGGATTCTCCCGCGAAACCGTGCCGGGATATCAGGCAGGGCCGGCGAGCAAACGGCGATTCGGGGTTGCCTCCGCTGCCCGCGTGTTGCCGGACGGGGGTCTTTGTACGGTTTTGTATTACGCCCCGCCAACGCAGTCAGTCGTATCCAGCTCCCCGCGACACCCCGCCCAGCGAAAGCAACTCCATCCGCGCAATATCGAAGCGCGCACACTCTGCCTTGAGCCACGAAGAGAAAATGGTCACGCGGCGGTCCTCCGGATTACGAGAAAGCAGCATGTAGCGCGCCGGCGCGCGTACATGCTTGCCGAAGACATCCACCAGCCGTCCGCTCCTGAGCTCGTCATAGACCAACGCCGTACGTCCCATCGCCACCCCCTGGTGGTTCAGCGCCGCGCTGATCGCAAGGCTCGACAGATTGAATTGCGGCCCCTCCAGCTGCGCAATCCATGCCGGGTGAAAGGCCTCAAGCCATATGCGCCATTCCACGAACTCGGCTGCGCCGACCCACGGCGATGCGTCATGCAGCAACACGACGCCGTCGAGCGACACCCCGCCAGATAGCCCAGGGTGCTGGGCGAGGTACTCGGGCGTGGCCACCGGAATCAGGAACTCGTCTAGCAATACGTCGGCATGCATTTGGCTGTAGCGGACCGGGTCATAACGCACTGCCACGTCAATGTCGTCCGCCTCCATCGATTGCCTGTCCAGGGCCTGGAACTCGGCTTTCAGGCGCACGGACACATCCGGCTGCTCGCGGTGGAACTCGGTCAGGCGCGGCATCAGCCATTGCAGCGCAAACGACGGCAGGCAATTGACCTGCAACGGCGCGTTTGGCAGGCCGAGCCGCTGGATCGTCTGCTGGATGTCATGCAGTGCGCGCGTCGTCGTCTCGAACAGTGCCTCGCCCTTTGGCGTCAGTTTCAGGTTGCGCGGCTGCCGCACGAAGAGCATGTAGCCGAGGCGGTCTTCCAGATGGCGTATCTGCTGGCTCACCGCGCTTTGGGTGAGGCTCAGCGATTCGGCGGCCTTGGTGAAGCTCAGCAGGCGTCCCGCGGCTTCGAAACACCGCAGCGCGCCGAGAACGGAGGAGTCGAGCATTTGGATTAGCCTGGCTAATACATACGTTAGAAACCATCGCTATTCTTGCACAGCTGCAGCGCCTACGATCATGGCTCATAAGGCATTCCTCGGAAAACGACTTGATGACCACCCTGCCGCTGCCCACAGAACTATTAGCACGACTTCAATCGAAACGACCGCTGCTTTGGCTGAATCCGAGGCTGGGACAACCCCTGCCGGCTTCCGCCCCATCGACAGAACTGATCGAGGCAGCCGAGGCACGTCTTGCGCGCTGCGCACCGCTCATGGCGACGCTGTTTCCCGAACTGGCGTCAAGCGCTGGGCAAGTGGAATCGCAATTGATGCCTGCCACCGCGCTCCAGCACTCGCTCATTGGCAACGAGGGCGCCGAAGGCGCCTGGTTTATCAAGCGAGACGACGAACTGCCGATTGCCGGCTCCATCAAGGCACGCGGCGGCTTTCACGAAGTGCTGGCGATTGCCGAGTCCATCGCAATCGAGCACGGCATCCTCGACCCCGACGGTGACCGCCGCGTACTGGCAACGGCGGAAGCGCGCGCGCTGTTCTCGCAATACTCGGTCACGGTCGGCAGCACCGGCAACCTGGGCCTGAGCATCGGCGTCATGGCGGCGGCGCTCGGATTCGATGCGGTTGTGCATATGTCCGCGGACGCCAAGACGTGGAAGAAGGACCGCCTGCGCAAGCGCGGCGTGCGCGTCGTGGAACATGAGGGCGACTACGCGGATGCCGTTGCAGCAGGCCGGGAGCAGGCGTTGGCGGCGCCGCGCTGCCATTTCGTTGATGACGAACGCTCCGCCCTGCTCTTCCTTGGGTACGCGGCCGCAGCCCGTCACCTGGCGCGCCAGCTGGCCGAGGCCGGCCGCGTCGTGGATGCCGCGCATCCGCTCTTCGTCTATCTCCCCTGCGGCGTCGGCGGCGCCCCCGGTGGCATCACTTACGGGCTCAAGGCACTGTTCGGCGAACATGTGCACTGCTTCTTTGCCGAGCCCGTGGCCTCGCCGTGCGTACTGGTGCAGTTGGCCTCGGGTGCGGACGCGCCCGTATCCGTCTACGACATCGGCCTGGATAACCGGACCGACGCCGATGGCCTCGCAGTCGGCCAGGCATCCCATCTGGTCAGCCCGTTGATGGCTTCCCAGCTCGCCGGCGTGTTCACCGTCCCCGACGATCAGCTCTACGTTCAGTTGCTCGCGCTCAAGACGTCGATGGGCGTGGAAGTCGAGCCTTCAGCGGCGGCCGGCATCGGCGGTCCGGGCTGGCTGCGGGACTCGCCCGAAGGTCAGGCGTATGTGCGTGATCACGGGCTCGACATGCGCGATGCAACGCATGTGATCTGGGCCACCGGCGGCTCGCTTGTTCCTTCCGAAGAGCTTTGCCGGTTCCAGGACTACGCGGCAACGCTGGCCGGCGATGCGTCCGGCGCGATGCAACAGGTAGCCTGAATCTTTCATCGTCGCCCCCAATAAAAACAAGGAGGCTTTCATGGAGCAGCACGCCACGCTTTCGCCCGATGTTCAGGGGCGACCTGACACCTACGCATTTGCAGACGCCACCTACCGCAAGGTCGCCCTGCGCTTCATCCCGTTCCTGATGCTGTGCTACGTCGTCGCGTATCTCGATCGCGTGAACATCGGCATCGCCAAGCTCAACATGCTGTCCGACCTGCAATTCAGCGAGGCGGCCTACGGGCTCGGCGCAGGGCTGTTCTTTATCGGCTACATGCTGTTCGAGGTACCGAGCAACCTCATCATGCATCGTGTCGGCGCGCGACGCTGGATTGCCCGGATCATGATCTCGTGGGGCCTGCTCTCGGGCGTCATGGCATTTGTCACGACGCCGTGGCAGTTCTACACGGTGCGCTTCCTGCTCGGCGTCGCCGAAGCCGGCTTCTATCCCGGCGTGATCCTCTACCTGACCTACTGGTTCCCGAATCGTCGCCGCGCCAAGGTCACGGCCA
Source organism: Cupriavidus phytohabitans (assembly GCF_017815025.1). NCBI lineage: Bacteria > Pseudomonadati > Pseudomonadota > Betaproteobacteria > Burkholderiales > Burkholderiaceae > Cupriavidus > Cupriavidus phytohabitans. Next base: position 7,305 of record NZ_JAGIQB010000031.1, on the reverse strand, counting down.
TCTTTCAGGCGGGTATTCCCATCGCCGGCCTGCTCGGCAGCCCTTTGTCGGGCTGGATCCTGGAACGCTTTCACCTGGTAGGAGGTCACGCCGGCTGGCAATGGGTGTTCGTGCTCGAAGCCCTGCCAACGCTCCCGCTGGCCATCGGCGTGCTGTGGATCCTGACGGATCGCGTCAAGGACGCCAAATGGCTGACACCAGCGCAGCGCCAGCTGATCGAGAACGATATCGCGCAGGATGACCATGGCCGCGAGCACATGCCGCTGACCGGCATTCTGCGCGACATACGGATCTGCAAGATCATCCTGATGACGTTTCCGGCGATGATGGCGTTGTACACGCTCGGCTTTTACCTGCCCACGCTGATCAAGGACGCAGGGGCGGTCAGTGGCGTGCAGATCGGCCTGCTCAGCGCGATTCCGTACTGCGTGGCCGTGGTAGCCATGGTGCTGGTGGGGCGGAGTTCGGATCGGCATGGAGAGCGTCGCTGGCACCTTGCCGGCATCATGCTGGTGGGCGCTTTCGGGCTCGTGGCGAGCGTCTTCGCGGGGCAGAATCTCGTGCTCGCCGTGTTCTCGCTGTCGATCGCGGCGGCAGGGATCATCAGCTTTTCGCCGATCATGTGGACGTTGCCGACGGCATTCCTCGGCGGAGCCACTGCTGCGGCGTGCATCGGCGCGATCAACAGCCTTGCGAACCTTGGCGGCTTCGTCAGCCCGTACCTGATCGGCTGGATCCGCGATACGTACCACAGCACCGCCCCGGCCATCTTCATCATCGCCGGCGCACTTGTCGCCGGCGCCCTGATCGCCCTAAGCTTCGATCCAAAGAAGGTCAACCGCTGATCGCGCGCAAAACCTACATCCCGGAGGCATTCCCGTGACTTCAGACCAATCGCCCGTCCGCCTGGCCGTTGCCGGACTCATCCATGAGACCAACACGTACGCCGCCGAATTCGCGGGCATGACGTCACTGCGCGCATTCGAGCAGTTTCGGGGCGACGAAATCCTGGCGGCGTTCGACAAATCGAATCATCAGGTGGGCGGCTTTATCGAAGGCGCACGCAAGACCGGCGCCACGCTCGTTCCCACCTACGTCGGGCAGGCGACGCCATCGGGCACGATCGAAGCCGGCGCGTATGCCGCCATGAAGCAAGACATCCTCGATGGCATTCGCGCCGCGCTGCCGGTTGATGGCGTGCTACTGGCCCTGCATGGCGCCGGTGTCGCCGACGGCACCGAGGACATCGAAGGCGATCTGGCGCTTTCCGTTCGTGCGCTGGTCGGGCCAGGTGTCCCGATTGCCGCGGTCTACGATTTGCACGGCAACATGACGGACGCGATGCGCGATGCTTGCAACTTGACGTTGCCGTGCAAGCTGTATCCGCATACGGACTTCCATGAACGGGGCGTCGAAGCGGTCGAGTTGCTGCTTGAGATGATTGGGGGAAGGCTCACGCCGGTCACCGCGACGCGAAGCCTGCCGATGCTGCCGTACATCGTGACGACACAGGACGGGTTCATCCCGGCGGAGGTCAATGACGTTTGCCAGAAACTGGCCGCCCAGCCGGGCGTAATCGACTGCTCGTGGTTCCACGGCTTCCCCTACGCGGATATCGCGGCGCCCTGCCCGGTGGTCGTGTGTACCACGACCGGAGACGCCGCGCTCGCGCAGCGCTGCGCCGACGAAGTCGCGCAATGGATCTGGTCGCATCGCGAGGAATTCCGTCCGACGTTTCCGTCACCGGCACAGGGCATCGCCCTTGCCTTGTCGGCGGGAGAGGGTCCGGTTGTCGTCAACGAGTACGCAGACAACCCTGGTGGCGGCACGCCCGGAGACGGCACGCATTTGCTTCGTGCGTTACTGGATGCCGGTCCGCCCGCCGGTACGTGCTGTTTCGCATCGATCAACGACGCGGCCGTGGTTGCAGAGGCACAGTGCGCGGGTGTCGGGGCTATGATCAGGGTCTCCCTGGGCGGCAAGCAAGGCCGCTTTCAGGGCGCGCCGATCGATGCCGACGCCTATGTGAAATGCATCACGGATGGTCGGTTCGTGAATCGGCCTGGCTCGATGTTTGAAGGGGTTCGGTTCGACCTGGGGGCGATGTGTCGGCTGATCATCGGTGGGGTCGATGTCATCGTGGCTTCGCGGGCCGAGCAGATCTTTGATGTCGAGCCGTTTGCGCTGCATGGGTTGGATGTCACTGGGTACAAGGTCGTGGCGATCAAGGGGGCCAATCACTTCCGTGCTGGCTATCGGACGGTTGCTAAGCAAGTCATTTCCGTCGACAGTGAAGGCTTGAGTACGGCTGCGATTGCGTCGTTTCCGCGTGAAAGGCTCGTCGGGGAGTTTTGGCCTTTGTGCGACGATGTGCGGTTTAATGGCGGTGCCGAAGTCTTATGACAGAAGCACGCTTGATAGGTCTGGCCGGCCGGAACCAGACGTGGCCCTTGAACGCGCCCGCGCGCAATATCGATCTGTATCCTGACGGCGCTCTGCCGTGACGCCGTGCTCCGTTCGGAAGCACTGCGCAGGCCTGGCTAAACCCGATGGGGATGGCCCGCGCCGCGTGGATCAGCGGTTGATGCGTATAGAACAACGACATCCCAGCCAATGAACCGCATCGGGGTAAGGTTCTCGCTATCGAACGTTCTGGATTGCATATGGCCGCCCTCTCCATCAGCCTTTAGGGAAACGCTGATCAATGAGGTCGGCGAGCAGCGATGCAGGTAAGCCCGACCTTGGCTTTTGTGATGTGAGAGAAGAAGGCCGCTTCCGGCCAGTATTTGCCTCGCTTCGCACCTTTCGTGCGCACTTTGTGCGCTCAGGACGGATTGCTCCCCTGGGTAGCTAACAGCCGTTTCCTGGCGAGCGCCAGATTCGCCAGACCAAACAGGCTGAACAACTGCGCCGTGTTCTTGGCCAGGCCTTTGTAGCGAACCTTGCGATGACCGAACAGATTCTTTATGACATGGAACGGATGCTCGACCCGCGCCCGGATCTGGGCCTTGGTCCGCTCGACCGCGATCATCAAGTCCTTGAAAGCGCCATCACGCATCGCCTTGATCTTGCCGCGCTTGACGGCTACCTGCCATTTCACGGACTTGCCTTGCATCTCGTCGCGCTTCTCTACGCCCGTGTAGCCTGCGTCACCAAATGCATGGTCTTCGTGGCCATGCAGCAAAGCATGCGCTTGCGACACGTCCGACTCGTTGGCCGCTGTTCCAACCACGCTGTGCACCAGCCCAGACGCCGCATCAACGCCGACGTGCGCTTTCATGCCAAAGCTCCACTCGTTGCCCTTCTTGGTCTGATGCATCTCCGGGTCGCGGCTCTTCTGCTTGTTCTTGGTCGACGGTGGCGCCTCGATAATGGTGGCATCCACAATCGTGCCTTCCTTCATCATCAGCCCACGCTCGCACAGCATGATGCCGATCTCGTCGAACAGCTTTCGCGTCAGTTCATGTTCGACGAGCATGCGGCGAAACTTCAGCAGCGTCGTCGCATCCGGCACTGCTTCGACCGCCAGGTCGATCCCGGCAAACGCGCGCATTGCCATGCTGTCGTACAGCGCGTCTTCCAGCGCTTCGTCAGACAGTCCATACCACTGCTGCAGGAAGTAAATTCGCAGCATCCGCTCCAGCCCGATCGGCGGCCGCCCGCGTTTGCCCTTGGGGTAGTACGGCTCGACTGCAGCTATCAGTCGCGACCAAGGCACAACGTTTTCCATCTCGGTCAGGAAGCGCTGACGGCGCGTCACCCGCTTCTTGCCGTGGCTTTCTGCTTCCGCAAAACTGATCTGTCGCTTCATCACCGGACTATGAATCATGGGATGCCTATGACAACGCACTTACTCACTGCCGCGATGACTCGCGCACTGATTTAATCAGCGTTTCCTTAGCACGCGGTACTGTACGTAGCAGTCCCCGCAGGCGTACTGCATGTAGATAACATCAATCGTTACGTTCTCGTCGGACAGGCTAAAGGCGTACACAAAGACAAAAGAAATCCCGACCAGCAATGCAAGAAAATGAGTGACGACTGCGCGAAGGACAGGTTTCATTTCGCCAACTCGCTCTCGTCCAGAGCGCCTGCCTTCTTGGTCCTTATCAGGAGCTTACCGCCCCTGTATATCGCCCGCCCCAAATGCCTGTAATCCTGGTCCGGAATTTCCGTCTTATCCCCATTGATCCGCGGATCGGTGCCCGTCGTGTGCCCAATCACGACGGACTTCGTCTTTCCAGCCTCAAAGAGGTACTTCGAGAAATCGGCCAGGATGTTGTCCGATCGGGCTGCGGTCTGGCACCCGTGGATCTCCACCTTGGTGTCTTCGGTGAAATTACCGAACTTTAGCTTCCTGAGATGCGCACGAGAGAATGAGTCGTTGTGGAAGATATAGCGATACAGCCTGATATTGTTCAAAAAGCTGACACCCTTGTCATTTCTGACGGTGACCATGAAGAAGTTGTCCGGTCCCCCATGCGTGAAGATGTCCAGCGACCGGATACTGTTTGGCTTCTGATCGTTGATCTCGAGAATCAGTGACTGCAGCGACCGCAATCTCTTGTTGATTATCACGTACTTGTTCTTGTCATCTCTCTTGTAGTTTTTGGCATGGCGGCCATCTGGAAGGCTGAATTGTCGCTCTGCGCATAGGCCCCACCCCACAACAGTAAGCGGACTTTTCGATCATATTGAACCGTGTGAACGGAGTCCTTGGTTGTGTTTGTCCGTGCCTTCTGGCCTTTCAGATTGCCGCTCATGCTTTCCCCTCCATCCGTATTTCTGCGTCGTCGCCCAAATAGAGGGTGAGCATCTCCGGCCTCTCTGTACTCACCCGCTCACAACGTCCATCAGCGTCCGTGTAGCCGCGGTACGTGGCATCGTCTGAGGTCTCTATGTAGTAAGCGAGGCATGCTATCGGTGCGTGGGTGTTGCCGTCGACAACTCGCACCTGTTCGTCGTAGGTATCGCCAGCGGCTTCTTCAGATTCTGTGGCCCCGGTGATCTTGGAGTGAGGAGATGGGGACGAAGAGCCTGCACCTCGGCGGTTGACTTCGACGGTGAAATTCCCTTGCGACGGAAGCACGATTGGATGGGTTGAACATCCGCAGTACACCCGCGCACCACTGACCAGAATCTGCTTGCCCTCGAAATCAAAGGCCGGGTAGCAATCATTCCTTACCTCACCGCCCGACTTGCAGGCAGGGCAGGACGCGTAGTCGCCCTCCACACCGACCGTCGTCCCATGGTGAAAGACACTCCGCCCGGTTGCGATCAGGATGCCGACCGTGCTTGTCTTGTCACCGTTCTTCAATGGATAGCGAATATCAGCCACGTAGATCTCCGATCCCTGACATGCGTTGGAACGGAAAGCTATACGTGACGCCGCTGCAGGATGTCTTTATAGCAAATCCGAAAATTGGTTGGAAATATCTGCAATTCCGTGCGCCGATGGGGCCCGCCTGGCTCTTCACGATGCCCGGTCATGCGACGAGATGCAGTTCGACGCCAGCGCCCGCAACTCCCGCGCCATAGCAGGCGCCACCTGACTGGCGCAACGGGCAAGATTAACTTGCATGGCCGTCGGCGACGTCCAAAAGCATCGGGTCAATGCTGTAATCCCGCTGATCCAGCCATACAAGCAGATCCAGCAAGTGCCACAGTGTGGTGCTGCCTTCATGCACCGGCGCCGGGAAAAACTCGGGATAGCCGATCATCAGCTTGGCATGTTCTGGCGGGACATGCCGACGCATCGGCGATATCGGTGAGCCCCACCATCATCGAGAGCCCGCCTGTGTCGCACGGCATCACCTGACATCCAGAACCAAGAATCTTTCGCTGCGCCGCAGCCTACCTCTCCCCGAGGGCTAGCCAAATCGCGAAGGATCGAAAATTTCTCCTGTGATCTTCCGAATTCTCTGAACACGCTCTTCTAATCGCGCACCTATACCTATAAGCAGACGGTCGCCATCACCTTGGCAAAACCGCATGAGCCAATCCAAAAAAGAGGGGAAAGAAGTTACCTGATGTTACGTTGATTAAGTTAAACCGTAAGGAGATCAACATGAAACCGAATCACGAAATCAATGAAATTCTTGAATGCGATGATTTCGAGGATATCAACGCCACCGATAGCACGCAAGGTAAAGCGGGCGGCGCTATTCTCGAAAGTATTTCGTGGGTATACCAATTTTAACTAGATGCTCCCATGCCCCCAGAGGTAAGCACAAGAATCCTGTGGCAGTAACGTCGCGAACGAAATGCACGCGCTGGCCTAAGTGAATCCGTTGTGCCTGCCTCGCGGGGGCAGCTCCACCCACCCTTCGTTCGATAGTGAAATGCAAGATAACATTCGATTCGCTTGGTTCGAAGATCAACTGATCCTCTTGAATATAGCCGGGGACACATACACGGTATTGTCGGCGGAACACTCAAGGAAACTGTTACTTCATGCCAGGACCGTCGCAGAAAGAACCGCTGATTTCGGGATATTTTGCACGCAGCTATCTGATTTCGCGATTGAATCCATTACCAGCAACCGACGCATTCATTACACCGGCGTTTCCCAGAACTGTTGGCGTTTAATGAAGCAAGATGTTTCGACTCCACACTGTACGACCCTTGTCCTGCTAGCATTGCGTGCTTTGCATCTGGTGCATCAACGTTCGGCAGTAAGGCGTCTCGCCGGATTGAAGCAGCTTATTGAGCGTGCACAAGTCCGCCGAGAACTCACACCCAAATGCGAACTTGGTGAGCTGGTTAGGGCCTTGAATGCGGCCTGCATGCTTTACTACCGAAAGACGAAGTGCCTTGAGTGGTCAGGCGCATTGGCTCTGGTGGGTTATCGCTTTGGGTACGATCTTCGCCTGATCGTTGGGGTGCAGAATCGCCCCTTCTACGCGCATGCCTGGATTGAACATGAAGGGCATACCGTCGGCGACGACCCCGATCTACGCAAGCAGCTTGCTGTCATCCTCGAGATCAACTGACTAGCCGGGGAGGCATATGATCTTCGCGAAATTGCAGCCCATGCCTTCAAGTGCCATGGAGATACGCTCGGGTGCGCGCACATGGTCGAACAACGGCGAGCACGTCGCGGAGATTTCATCTGAGCAGGGCGCACTTGTCGCTTTTGGGGAAACCATTGAAGCATCCTGGCTGGTTGCGGGTCAGGTCTTCTGTCTGGAAAGCGGGGTCCCCGCATCTCCGGCAAGGGTAGCTGAGCTCATGTGGTTATACACAATTGTCCCCGTCGTCGACGGCTCGTAAGCCTCGCAGTGTCTTCGCCGCGACATGAACTTC